>JAKAPE010000127.1 GCA_021811945.1 Pseudomonadota bacterium
TCCGTCACGCGCGCAACGGCGCGTCCGTCGCCTGCTCCGTGTCGCTCAGACGCCCAAGAACGGATTGCATCCTTGCTCCTCCCGAACCCATGCGCGTGAACGCTCTCCGTCGTCACATCGCGACATCCAGACATATCGTACGCCCCATTATCATCTGGGTCAACCCGCTCCTGCTCTTCGCTTCGAGCAAAGTGGCCTGACCTTCGATCTTGAGACGGGTCGGCATGCCCGGTTGACGAATCTAGTCAATCAGATATAGTACGTATGTGTATGACTATCGGAGGCTGCGCGGCCGACAAGCGCCGCCGGGAGCGAGGGGGGAAGCTTCGTGGGGCCGCTGCACGGAATCAAGGTGGTCGAAATGGCCGGCCTCGCGCCGGGCCCCTTCGCGGCCATGATGCTCGCCGACATGGGAGCTGAGGTGCTGCGGGTCGAACGCCCCGGGCAATCGGCCCCGTCCGGCCATCCCACAATGGCGCTGCTCGAGCGCAACCGCCGCTCGATTGTGCTCGACCTGAAGTCCCCCGCCGGCGGTCGCGTCATGCGCAGACTGCTCGCTGGCGCCGACGCCTTCATCGAAGGGTTCCGGCCTGGCGTCATGGAGCGCCTCGGCTTCGGCCCCGAGCCCTGCCTTGAGCTCAATCCGCGGCTCGTCTACGGCCGCATGACCGGCTGGGGGCAGGATGGACCGCTCGCCCAGGCCGCCGGCCATGACATCAACTACATCGCGCTGACCGGCGCGCTGCATTCGATCGGTCGGCCCCATGGGCGACCGAGCGTTCCGCTCAATCTGGTCGGAGACTTCGGCGGCGGCGGCCTCTATCTTGCCTTCGGAATCGTCTGCGCGCTCCTGGAGGCGCGCAAATCCCGGCGCGGCCAGGTCGTCGACGCCGCCATGATCGACGGCGCCGCTTCGCTGATGACCTATGTTTTCGCGGCTCTCGCCTCGGGCGCGTGGAGCGACAAGCGCGGTGAGAACCAGTTGGACGGCGAAACCGCGCCCTGGTACGGCGTCTACGAGACCGCCGACGGGCGCTACGTTAGCATAGCCTCCGCCGAGCCGGCGTTCTACGCGGAGATGTTGCGGCGCACGGATCTTGCGGAAGAGGCGCCGGATCAGAACGATCGCCGCGGCTGGCCGGCGCTGCGCGCGCGGTTAGAAGATATTTTCCGCAAGAAGACCCGCGACGAATGGTGCGCGATCATGGAGGGG
The DNA here is from genome assembly GCA_021811945.1 of Pseudomonadota bacterium. Lineage (GTDB taxonomy): Bacteria > Pseudomonadota > Alphaproteobacteria > Rhizobiales > Xanthobacteraceae > BOG-931. The sequence goes on from JAKAPE010000127.1 coordinate 1,214, forward strand.
ACCGACGTCTGTTTCGCCCCGGTGCTGACGCTGCCCGAAGCGGTGATGCATCCTCACAACCGCGCCCGCGGCGTCTTCATCGATGTCGAGGGCATGGCGCAGCCCGCCCCTGCGCCGCGCTTCAGTCGCACTAGGCCTGACACGCCGCGCGCGCCCGAGCGGGCGCCCGGCGACCCCACGGACGCTCTGCGCTCGTGGGGTTTCGCCGACGCGGAGGTCGCCGAGTTTGCGCGCGATGGCGCGTTTGGAGCGCGTCGAGCGTGACATCTCCCTGTTCCGAGATCGTCACTCTTGTACGCCGGGCCGTTTGCATTCAGGACGCCAATACGGTAAGCTGCTTAACTAAATAACGCCGCGCGAGCGGCGACGAGGGCGGAGGAAGCGTGCATGAAGCTGCCACGCGATTGCAGGGCCCTGGACGGGCCGCGAATGCAGAACCACATCCCTCATGACAAATGCGGGCGCATGGCGTGATCGCGCTGTTGATCGCAAACTCGCTCGCGCTCGCCTCGCTGCTCATCATGCTGTCGAGTGGGCTCGCGCTGATTTACGGACTTCGCGACGTCATCAACTTCGGTCATGGCGCGCTCTATATGCTTGGCGCCTATCTCGGCTACTCGATCGCCCTGATCGGCGGATTCTGGACCGCGCTCGTCGTTTCGCCGCTCCTGCTTGCATTGCTCGGGATCGCCTTCGAATATCTGGTTCTGCGGCCGTTGCGCGGCCGCTCGCATATCGAGGTGGCGCTGGTTACGCTCGGGCTCGGCATCATCCTGGGCCAGGCGCTGATCTTCGTCTATGGCGGCGAGGCGCGCGGCGTCGACGCGCCGCCGGCTCTGGCGGGCTCCGTGCGCATGTTTGGCCTTTCCTATCCGCTCTACCGGATCTTCCTCATCGCGATGGGCCTCGGCTCCTGCACGGCTCTGGCGCTGTGGCTGCGCTTCTCAACCTCCGGTCTTTATGTGCGCGCGGTCAGCCAGGATCCGTCCGTCGCGCGCATGATGGGCGTCAACGCCGACCGGCTCAGTCTGCTCGTCACCAGCCTCAGCGCGGCTTTCGCGGGCGTCGCGGGCGTGCTCGCGGGGCCCTATCTTTCGGTCGATCCCGGCATGGACGTAACCATGATCGTCAATTGTCTCATCATCGTGGTGATTGGCGGGACGGGCAGCATCGCCGGCGCGATCATCGCCGCGCTGCTGTTCGGCTTCGTGCAGGTTGCAGGCTCCGTGTTCCTGCCCGACCTCGCCGCGCTCGCGCCCTACGTTCTGTTGTTCGTCGTGCTTCTGATCGCGCCGCGCGGCATCGGTCGCGGCCGGGCGCCGGCATGAGCGGTGGGACGACGACGCGCGTGGACGCCCGGGGCGGCTCCCTCTTCGCCGGCAGCGCTTCGGTCCGCGCGCTCGTCTATGTCGCACTGGCGGCGCTGCTGTTCGGGTTCGGCGCCATCGCTCCGACCCATCTGGCGAGCGAATTCGTGCTGCGCATCGGCGCCGGCGGCCTGCTGCTCGGGATGCTCGCGCTCAGCGTGGCGTTTCTCATGAGCCAGGCCGGCCTCGTGGTGCTCGGCGCGGCAAGCGTCTACGGCGGCGTCGGCTATCTGTTCGCGATCGCCATGAGCAAATGGGATCTGTCGCCGACGGCGGCGCTGCTCTTCGCCTTCTGCACGGTCATCGCATACGCCGCGGTCCTCGGGGCTCTGATCGTCCGCACAAATCCGCTCGCTTTCATGATGCTGACCCTCGCTGCCGGCGAAATGATCAGCCATAGCGTGATGCTGGAAGGTTTGCGAGACTACACGTCAGGCGCAGACGGGCTGGTCGTCACTTTCAAGGGCGCCGTCTTCGGCATGACCGCCGCCGATTTCGCGAACGCGACGCAGTTCTGGCCGATCGCCTGGAGCGCGGCCTGGATTCTCGGCTTTGCGGCGTTTGCGGTTCGCCGCTCGCGGTTCGGCGCGATCCTGCGCGCTATTCAGGAGAACGAGGAGCGCATGCGGTTCTCCGGCTTCGGCACCTACCTGCCGCGCCTCGCCGCTTTTGTATTCGTGAACGCGATTGCCGACGTTTGCGGCCTGCTGCATGTGCTGAATTCCGGCTTCGTTTCGCCGGAGAGCCTCGGTCTCAGCGTCAGCACGAACGCGCTCGTAGCGGCGTTGGTCGGCGGCGTCGCGAACTCGACCGGGCCGATCGCCGGCGGAGTCCTGTTCGCGTTCGCTCAAGATCAGTTCGGCGCGCACGGCTTCACGCAATTGCTGACCGGCCTCGCGGTGGTGGTGTTCATCGTCCTGCTCCCGCGCGGCGTCATCGGCGGCCTGATTGAAGGGGCGCGGCGGCGCAGTGTTCTTTCGTCCAAGCGCCGGAGGACTGCCTGACATGCTCGAGATTGCGAATCTTTCGGTGAGCTACGGCCGCGTCCGTGCGCTCGACGGCGTCGAAATCGCTATTAAGGGCGCCGGCGCGCTGCATGGGATCATCGGGCCGAACGGCGCGGGCAAGTCGACACTGCTCGACGTCGTGACGGGCCGTCGGAGCCCAAGCGGCGGCGCGGTCCGCTATCGCGGCAAGGACGTCACGCGCAAGTCGGTCGCGTGGCGACGCCGCCACGGCATGGCACGATCGTTCCAGCGCACCAGCATATTTCAGGATCTCACCGTACGCGAGCAGCTTACGCTGATCGCGCGCCATCTCGGCGACGATCGGCTCGGCGACGTAATCGAGGTGATGAACCTCGGCGATTGCCTGGACGAAAAGGCCGGCCGCATCGCCTATGGCGTGCAGCGGCGCGTCGACGTGGCGTTGGCGCTGATCGGCCGGCCGGAACTCCTGCTGATGGACGAGCCGGGCGCCGGGCTTTCCGCGGAGGAGACGCTCAACCTTTTCCTTCACCTGCGTGACCTCGTGCGCGACCGCGGCATGGCGGCGGTTGTCGTCGAGCACGACGTCGACGCCGTGTTCGCCTGCTGCGACGTGGTGACCGTGCTGGATCTAGGCCGTCATCTTGCGACTGGCGCTCCCGCCGAAATTCGCGCCGACGCCCGGGTGATCGCCGCCTATCTCGGAAGCGCCGCGTGACCTCGCTGGAGATTCGCTCGCTCTACGCCGGTTACGGCGCGTCCATGGTGCTGCGCGGCCTCGATCTCACGATCGGCGAAGGCGAATCAGTCGCGCTGGTCGGCCGCAACGGCGCTGGCAAATCCACGCTGCTGATGTCGCTGTTCGGCGAAACACGTATCTTCTCCGGCGAAATCCGGGTAGGCGAGACGCGCATCGACGACCGGCCGGGTTATGCGGCCGCCAAGCTCGGCATCGCCATCTCGCCGCAGGGGCGGCGCATCCTGCCGAACCTGACCGTCAAGGAGAATCTTCTGCTCGGCCGAGCCACTGGGCGATCCGGCGCTTGGAGTCTGCGGGCGGTCTACGACCTGTTCCCGGTCCTAAACGAGCGCGCCAATAGCGCCGGCACGATGTTGAGCGGCGGCCAGCAGCAGATGCTGGCGATCGGCCGCGCGCTGATGGCGAATCCCGATCTGCTGCTGCTCGACGAACCTTCGGAGGGATTGTCGCCCGTTCTCATCGACGACCTTGCCCGCGGGCTCAACGAAATCCGGCACGCCGGCGCCGGCGTGCTGATCGTCGAGCAGCATCTGAGTCTGGTGAAACGGGCGGCGGACCGCTTCGTCATTCTCTCGAAGGGACGGATCGTCGGGGCAGGCCCGATTTCCGAGATGGACAGCCGCGAGAACCATGCGCTGATGGCGCTTTGAGAACTTTGGAAAGGAGAGGAAACATGAAGACCCGACTTGCGAGCCAGATCGTCGGCGCGACGCTTGCCGCCATGATGGGCGCCGCGCCCGCCTACGCCGCCGATACAATCAAAATTGGCGTGCTGCTGATCGATTCCGGCCCGCTCGCCGGCCTCAAGGAGACACAGACCAAGGCGGTCAACCTGGCCATCGAACAGATCAACGCCGCCGGCGGCGCCGCGGGCAAGAAACTGGAGGCCGATTTCATCACCTATCCCGGCACGCCCGACACGGCCGTCGATGGAGCCACGCGGGCGGTGCAGAAGGACGGTGCGCTGTTCCTTACCGGCATGGACACCTCCGCCGTATCGCCGGCGCTTTCGGCCAAACTCTCGGCGCTGAACGCCCTGATGGTGGAGGTATACGCCCAGGCCGACGCGATGACGGGCAAGAACTGCGCGCCGAATTACTTCCGCGCCAACGTCAACGATTCGATGCTAATGAACGCCGCCGGGCAGTTCCTGGAGGAGAATCCCAGCGTCAAGAAATGGGACATCATCGCCGTCGACTATTCCTCGGGGCGCGACTCGGCGCAGAAATTCCAGGCGCTGGTCAAGTCGCAGGGCGGATCGATCGGCAAGGTCTTGTTCACGCCATCGGGCACCGCCGACTTCGGCGCGAAGATTTCCGAGCTGGGCGCCGACCCCGGCGATGGCCTCTATGTCACGATCTTCGGCAGCGACGCCATCAATCTCGCCAAGCAGCAGGCGCAATTCGGGCTGTTCCAGAAATATAAGCTCGTGCTCGGCAATTCCTTCGTGATCCCGCAGGTTCTGCCCGCGATGGGCGATACCGTGCTTGGCGTCTATCAGACGCTCGGCTTCGTGCCCGGCGAGGCCGGCGCGGGCGCGGAAGCTTTCGTCAAGGCTTACAAGGCGAAGTACAACGGCGAGCTGCCCGCCTACACGAGCGCGGACCAATACGCCGCCATCCAGTTGATGGCGGCGGCGATCGACAAGGCCAACTCCACCGACGTCGCGGCGGTGCGCGGGGCGCTGGCCGGCCTGAAGACGGATACGGTGCTGGGCCCCGTCGCGGTGCGCGCCGAGGACCATCAGACCGCGCGCCCGATCCTGATGAACCTGATCGCCAAGAACGCTGACGGCAAGCCGGGCTATGAGATCAAGCAGGTGTTTCCCGGCGAAAGCTTGCTGCCGCCGGTGGACAAAGCCTGCAAGATGTAAGCGCGAAAGCGGGAGGGCGTTCGCCGCCCTCCCCCAGCGAAGTCAAACGATCAGCGAAACCTTGCCGAACTGGGCGCCGGCGCTTAGCCGATCAAGCGCCGAGCGGACATCTGCGATCGCGAATTGACTGTCGATCTCCGGCTTCACGAGCCCGCGCGCGAACACGTCGAGCAACTGGCCGAATTCGCCGACGCTGCCGCCGGTCGATCCGTAGATCTCGAGCTGGCGGATGAACATCCGCTGCAGATCGGCGGGCGGGTTGGCGCCCGACGTCGCGCCGCAGGTGACGAGCCGGCCTCCCCGACGCAGCGACTTCAGCGAGTCGGCCCAGCTCGACGCACCGACGCTGTCGATCGCCATATCGACGCCGCCGTTGCTCATGTCGAGGATCGCCTTCGCCACATTATCCTTGGTGTAGTTTACGCCGCCGGCCGCGCCGCCTGCCGCGCGGCAGGCGGCGCGGCGGGCGGACGAGGCGGGCGGACGAGGCGGGCGCGTTTCCCACCTCGCTGATTGAACGCGCCTGGGCGCTTGGCCTTATGCAGGCGGCGACCGGCGAGGGCGGAGGAACTGACGGCGCCCACCGCTTGCGATTGCGGCCAATCTTCGCCAGTGTCGCGAATCGTAAATATGTGATCCATCGCTTTGCTAGCGAACAATCTCCGCCGGAAATCCGGCTTTGAGGTTCAAGATATGGCGCCAGATTTGAACTGGGAGCTTCGGCTCGGTTTTCTCGTGCATGACGTATCGCGGTTGCGGCGGCGCGTCGTCGACAAGGCGCTGAAGCCGCTCGGGGTGACGCGCTCGCAATGGTGGGTGCTGGCGTTTCTGTCGCGCTCGGACGGCATGAGCCAGGTCGCGCTGGCCGACGAACTCGATCTCGGCAAGGTCGCGCTCGGACAATTGATCGGCCGGCTGGAGAAAACCGGCTTCGTGTCGCGCCGCGCCGACGAAGAGGACCGCCGGGTCAAGCGGGTGTTCCTCACCCGCCGCGGTCAGTCGCTGATCGCGCGCATTCGTGAGAGCGTCTCGGTCACCGAGAAGGAAATTCTCGAAAAGATCGAGGAGGCGGACTTGCGGGCGACCGGCCGGGCCTTACGCCTGATGAAGGAAAACCTGCTCGCGATGATCGTCGACGGCGAGGAGAGCGACGCCACCGACGCGGCCTGACGTCACGCGAGCCCGATCTCGCCGCGATCCAGCACCAGGACGTCGCGCTCGACCGCCCGCGCGCGAAAGCGGACGCCGCCGTCGTCGAATAACTCAATGCGGATCGTGTCGCCGGGATAGGCAGGGGCGGCGGCGCGCCGAAGCCGCCGGCGCCGCCGTCATCGCGCAGGAATTCGGCGGCCGTCATGTCGGCGAGCGGCGCCCCGGTCGTCTGATCTTTGATGTCGTGCCCGGTGTAGAGCACAGCGCCGCGCCCCGCCCCCTTGTCGGCCAGCGCGATGACGCGGTGCTCGGCTTCGACGAGCCCCTCGGCGAGAATCGGGCGATGAAGGACGAACCGCTGTTCGCCGTGCAGGATGCGCCGCCACGCGATGCCCGTGGCGGGCTCCCTGTGCCAGAACGGCGGCCAGCACAAGGTCACGCATTGGCTGGGCGCGGCGAGCGGACCGCGCCCCTCGTAGACGTAGGGAAGTTCGTCCTCGTCGGTCGGGTCCGAGCCCATGCCAAGGCTCAGCGCATAGAGCGCGGAGTCTCTCGCGTCGTAGGCTTGAGCGATCGGCGCGAATGTCAGGGCGCGTACATAGTCGATATTCACGCCGTTCCCTCCGTTGCGCACGTCGGCGCCAGCAGACATTCCTGTGTCGCGCTCGCGACCATTTCGCCCGACCGGGCGTAGACCCGCGCATCGTCAGACCTCGGCCGTGCGCGGCGCGCGGGCTCACGCAGTCGAACAGCAGCCAGGCGTCGGCGCGGAACACCAGCGGCTCGGCGGTCTCCTGCGCGCGCCGCGTCGCGGCAGGTCATCCATGGAAGCGGACGGCGTCGTCGACAGCGGCGCGCCCGACGCGGGCGGCATTGGCCTTGACCGCGACGTCCTCGTAACCGAACGAAACGCCGAACAGCAGCTTCTGGCTTGGGCTCACGCCGAGATGCGCACGCACGATGTCCGGAAACAGACTAAGAGCCCCCATCGCGCAGGAGGCAACGCCATGCGCCGTCAGCGCCAGCATCAGCGTCTGCGCCCACATGCCGATATCGGTCGCCTCGCGCTCGCCGAAACTCTCGTCCATGAAGATGAACGCGGCATGGGGCGCGTCGAAGCACGCGTGATTGCGCACGTAAGCCATTTTCCGGCCGACGAGATCGCGCCGCTCGACCCCCATCGCGCCGTAGAGCCGCTGCGCCGCGTCGACCTGTCGTTCGCGATGCACGCCGGTGAATTTGCGGTCGGCGACGAAATCTGGCTTGATCGGTTCGTCCCGCATGCCGGCGTCAACAAGCGCGGCTTTCAGCTTCGCGAGCGTTTCGCCAGAGACGACATGGGGCGTCCAAGGCTGGACGTTGCAGTTCGACGGCGCCCATTGCGCGAGTTCGAACGCCTCGCGGATGATCGGCTCTGGCACCGGGTCGGATAGGAAGCCGCGTACGGAACGGCGGCGGCGGATCGCCTCGGCGACGCTCATCGTTGCGGACTTATGCCGGCTCATGGCTCCTCCTCGATCAGCGCCAGCCCACGCGCCGCATAGGCCCGCGCGAGATGTCGTCCCACCCGCGCCGCATTTGGCAAAACCCCGATTACGCGGGGTTCGGCCTTGTGGAACATCACGTTGGCGATACGGAAGTCGCCGTGACACAAAGCGAGGGTCTCGCTTTCCGGGACGCGCTCGGCGAGCCAACTCACGACGCGATCGAGATCCGGATTATCCTCATCGCCGCGTCGATACTGGCCCCAGAGTCCCGACCAGCGGCTGATCTGGCGCTTGAAATAGTTGCCGGCGTGACCGGGCTCGGTCAGGCCGAACGAGAGATGTTTCTTGCCGGTGATGATGCCTTCGATATAGGTCTTCTGCTCGGGCGTGCCGTAATCCGCAATCGCGGGAATGATCGGAAAATTGCCGACGATCGAGGATTCGTCCTGCAGATCGTTGTGCAGCCCAAGTCCCTTCGCGGCCAGATGCTCGCGGATCGCCGCAATGGCGAGATTGGAGGCGGCCGAGCCGCCGCAGGACTTCGGCAATCCGTAACGCAAATGGCCGACCTTGTCGGCGCGGCACTCCATTTCCGAAATGAGCGCGCGCCATTCCGCGCGCGGCCGCCCGTCGTGATCCCAGTCGGTTCGGGCGTGCTCGCGCCGATGGTCGAAGAACTGCCGATTCTCATGCTCCATCGGCTTGATCTCCGCTTCGATGAACGCGTCCAGCTCGGCGAGCTTCTCCGTGATTTCCCTGGGTAGATCGAAATCCATGGCAACGCCTCCCTCGCGTTATCTTGTCTGTTCAGACTTGTCGTGCGTCAGCTCACTTTCATCGTCAAATCATTTGGGCAGCGCTATGCGGCCGTAGGGATGCGTGCTGCTGACGCCGCCGTCGACCGAGAGTAATTGCCCGTCGACATAAGAGGAGTCGTCGCTGGCGAGGAAGGCGGCAGCGGTCTCCTCCGCGCGGCCCGGCCGCTTCATGGGCGTTACATGACCGAGTTTATGCGCCACGCCCCTCGCGCGCGCATCCTCGAATACGCTGCGGGTCAACTGGGTCTCGACAAGACCCGGCAGCACGGCGTTGACGCGCACGTCGGTTTCGGAGAAGGCGTTCGCCCGCAGCGACGCGGCCGACGAAGTCAATATGATCGAACCATAGCCCTGCGCCGTCATGTGCCGGCCGGCGTATTTGATGGCGAGGAAGCAACTTATGACGTTGATGCGATAGACCTCCGCCCATTCCTCGGCGGTCTGCTCCAGGAACGGCGTGTTGGTGCCGGTGACGCCGATATTGGCGACGTTCTCCTCGACGGAGGCGCCGGTGACGAGGCAGAGGCGGTCCTTCAACCGCGGGGTCATGTTTTCACCTTCTCGAGGATGTCGTCGAACGCCTTGGCCTGTTCGCGCAACAGGAATTTCTGGATCTTGCCGGTCGGCGTCTTTGGTAGGTCGTCCGCGATCACGATGCGTTCGGGCCAATATTGCTTGGCGACCTTATGCTCCGCCATGTAGGCCTGCACGGCCGCCAGATCGAGCGTATGGCCGGGGCGCAACGTCACGAATGCGCAGGCGCGCTCGCCCAGGCGCGCATCGGGATAGCCGACCAGCGCCGCGGAGAGAACGGCGGGATGTTTGAACAACAGGCCCTCGATCTCGACGATCGGCACGTTCTCGCCGCCGCGAATGATGATGTCCTTGGTGCGGCCGTTGATGCGGATGTAGCCCTCGTCGTCGATGTAAGCGAGGTCGCCGGTGTCGAACCAGCCATCGGCGTCGAACGGTTGCATGTCCGGACGCTTGTAGTAGCCGAGCGCCATCTGCGCGCCGCGTACCTTCAAGGCGCCGGTCTCGCCGACAGACGCGGGCGAGCCGTCGGTCCGCACGACCTTGACATTGACGCCGTCCAGCTCCCGTCCGTCCGAGGTCGCGGACTTGATCAGCGCGCGCTCCGGTTCCGTCAGCGTGCTGGACAAGGATTCCGTCATGCCCCACAGCGAGCAGACGACGGCACCGAGTTCACGATGCACGCGCTCGATCAGCGCCGGCGGAATCGGCGCTCCGGCGCACAGGAATTTGCGCAGGCACGCCGGTTTGGGCGCTCCGTGGATGACCGCCTCGCACATGTCGGTGAGGAAGGTCGCGGCGCCGGCGGAGAAGGTGACGCCCTCCTGCGCCATGATCGCGACGCCGCGCTTGGGCTCCCACACGTCCTGAAAAATGACGCTCGCGCCGATATTCAGTCCGAGCAGCATGCCGGCGGCGAAGCCGGTCATGTGACCCAACGGCGAACAGACCAGCATCGTATCGCTCTCGTCGAGTCCAAATCTTCCGGCGAGCGCGATATTGCAGGCCATCAGAGTGTTGAGGCAATGCATGACGCCCTTGGGCGAACCGGTCGTTCCGGAGGTGAACATCAACACGGCCATCGCGCCGCCCAGAAGCGGGCCAATGTCGCCGACGGGCGGCGGCCCGAGCCGCTCCTCGCCGGAGAGCAGCGCCGCGTCGAAGGCGTTCGGGCCCGCGCCGTCGACGACGAAAACGTGCTGGAGTTTCGCCAGCGCGGGCGTCAACGCCGCCGCCATCGCTTCGTGATCGAAGCCGCGAAACGTCTTGGGGACGACGAGCGCCTTGCTCTCGGCGCATTCGAGCATGTAGCTGAGTTCGCGCTCGCGGAAGATCGGCATCAGGGGATTGACCACCGCGCCAACGCGAAACGCCGCGAGCGTCACGACCGCGAACTCCCACCAGTTCGGCAGTTGCACGGAGACGACGTCGCCGGGACCGATCCCGCGCCGCCGCAGCGAGGCGGCGACGCGGGAGATCACGTCGCCGAACTCAGCGTAAGTGAAGCGACGCCCGTCGGGGCGATCCTGGCGATAGGCCAGCAGCGCAAGCTTGTCCGGCGTGCCCGCGATTGTCCGTTGAAGGAACTCGTCATAGCTTTTGTCGATCCAGAAACCCCCCGCACGCATCGCCGCGGCGTGCGCGACAGGATCGAAACGCGTTGCCGTCATGGGCTCCTCCCCTTGGCGTCCAATTCGTTAGTTAGCGTATCGTTTGCGCCGCCGCCCCTTCGAGTCAAGTGGCCCCGAACGCGTGAGGGCCGCCGAGATAGGCGGGATAGCCCGCCTGCCGCACCGCCGCGTAATCGGCGATCCTGAGTTCCTCCTCGCTGCGGCCCGCTCCGAGCGGCCTGACCGCCTCGCCGATGCGCGCGAGCGCGGCGCGTGCGATCCTCGCGCGCGCGTCGTCGCTGTCGATCCAGTAGCCCGGCAGACAACGCTGGCGTGCCGGCGCGGCCTCGCCCATGCCGGCGAAACCCGCGGCGGCGAGCGCGGCGGCGTCGCCCCGGCTGCGATCAAGCTCGCCTCGCACGGCCGCAATGGTCCTTTCGACAATTTCGGGCAACTGGCCCTTGCGCTCCAGCCGCTCGTAATCGAGGCGACCGATGAACATGGTCTGGATCATCGCGCGCGGCTCCGGGCGCAGCACGAGATGAACGAAGCTCGTCATCTCGCTGCGAATGCCGCCTTCGAGACTCTGCGGCAGCCCGAACTCGACGCAATCGAGAATAGCGAACACGGCCGGGTAGTGCCCGAGGGACGTTTGCAGCGCCGCGCGGCGCACGGGCGCCAGCGCCGCGCTGACCTCGGTCGGCGACGGCGCGACCCAGTTGTCGCGATCCCAGGGTTGCAGGGGCGCGGGCGAGGAGAGCAACCAGGCCTCGGCGGCCGCGATCTCCTCGCCGGGCTTGACGACCCTGTGCGCGACGCCGGCGGCGACCGCCGCTTCGCCCGCGAAGCGCTTGCCGTCGAGCAGCGCCGGCATGGCCGCCTCTACGCCGACCAGGCGCGGCAGCCGCTGCG
>JAKAPE010000397.1 GCA_021811945.1 Pseudomonadota bacterium
GCCGATGGCCGGCTCCTGTCGAAAGCGCCCTCCGGAAAATGAGGCCGCGCATAACCATGATGCGTAGCGATGAGGTGCAGGATCAGATCTCGGTTTGGCTCATTTTTCAAATCATTGCTATCCTCAGCCTCAACCAGGGACCCGAGCTCATGCCGGTAGTGTTGATTCAAACTGTGGTCGAACCCCTTGCGGATCGACTTGGCAAGTGGAGTCCCGCCCAGCCCGGAGGTCATGTCGTTTCCAATTGCCGCCTGCCACCAATCCCGGTTTTTTCCGCCGTCGTGTTTCAGGCCGGCCGCCCCCAGGGCATCGACCAGCGCATGGTCCAACCCGATCTTGCCGGCAATTTCCTTTACATACCGCACAACATCGTCCTGATGCTCCGGTATGCTCCGCCCGCCTGCCATTCCGACGGAAGCGAAATCGTCGGCTTCGGGCAGAAAATGTCGTGATGACTTGCGGCTAAGAAAAAAGGCAACCGCCGTTTGCTCTGACGACCGATTGCCCTCCTCGTCTTCCATCTCACCCGAACCATTGCCGAAGGCGCTAAACAGAGCCCGAACGTTAACGCAGATTCCGCCGCTTTCGTCGGCGCATGCGGCCAAAGCCTCCCGCAGGCTGTCATGCCTTTTCGGTTCAACCTCGCTCCCGAAATCCGCCAGTTTCCAGCTATCGAATCTCCCGTCACCGCGTTTCTGCAGGACATATCTGGCCCACTCTTCACTGCTCACCACATCTCGAACTGCAATTGGCTCCGAGCCCATCTTTTCAAACACGGTGCCATCACCGCCAAGTCCGCCGGCCGCGCATGGTATGATGATAGTGGCGTATGCCAGCACGGCGGCAAGACCGCGAGTATCCATCTCGTTAAACTCGCGCATGGTAAACGGACGATATTCTTCGGCCTGATCGATAAGCACAATAAACCTGTCTGGAGAATGCTTCGCAATCTCTCTGATTGCAATCTCAGCCCGGTAGGTGGCAACGACCGCCCGTTCGCCTGGCGCCACCGGGATCAGCCTTGCCATGTCCGCGGCCTGCGCGGCAGGGGCGGCATGGTGGAGTTCCGCGCGCCAGCACAGGGTAGTTTGCGAAGTTTGGTCCGCAAGCACACCGCGCAGCCAGTAGGCAACCAGGGGACACCGAAATTCATTCTGCCGGAAGGAGGTCATTGACCAGTCATCCAACCTTGCAGAATCAAGGGGCGGGCGCACCGGGGGAACGGGCCACGCTCTCGGGTCGCGAGATAGGACTCTCAAGGCTGCCGGCGAGCAATCTATTCTACCATCCACGTCTGCTTTACGATTCAATACGCGCCAGGTGTAAAATTTCGCTCGCTCCATCCGCTCCAAATGGGCCATAGTTTTGTCGTATTGAACACCAGCGGCCGCCAGCTCCACCCTCGACTTCTCAACGCTCTTCAACTCCGACTTTAGTTTAGCGACCTCGCCCCTGACTGCCTCTGCTCTCTGCAAGTGGAGCATCTTCTGTATATTACCGATACGTCTTTCAATATGCTTGAGCTTTCTTTTGAAGAAGGCCTCACGAACAGCATCCGACATCGTCGATTTAATTGCGGTCTTATCAAGCACAACGGATATTGTCGAACTAGTCCTGCCAAATCTATTTATACGGCCAATGCGCTGAATCATGCTGTCAAGAGTGCTTAAATCGCAGATTCCAACATCAGCATCCAAATTGACGCCAACTTCCGCGCAAGATGTTGCGATCAGATACCGTGTCGGCCTCGATGCGTTGCGGTCGCGCTCTGGCTTGAACATTAGGAATTTCTCATCCTCCACAAGCCTGTCGCGTTCAAAACCCCGCATTTCTCCCGTCATCTTCAAGATCCGGCCAGAAGCTTCCCCCCCCAACTGGTCAGAAAGCCTCGCGCCAATCTCATTCACAAGTCCAACAGTCGAGACAAAGATGATTACCGAAAGAGACTTATCCTCGTACTGAATCGCACGCTCGACAATCACCCCGGCAATTCTCGCATCCATATCTTTGCGAGTCGCCTTCTTTCCGCCTTCTTTGGGATGTTCGAAGTATAGCCATTCGATATATTTCATTGCGCGGAGACGTTCCCTGGCCTCTGGATTGGCGAACTCCCGCCGCTCATCGAAAATCGTATTTTGATCACAATCACCATCAGCACCCAAACTCAATGAAGGAAGCGTTGCTGAAAGCGACATGACGTGAAATGGCCTGATGGCATCAAATCGACGGATTTGGTTCTCGATATCTCCCATGGTTGCAACGAAGGTCGGCGACAGATGAGCTTCGTCGATTACCAGCAACGTATCTTGTCCCAGCAGTCCGGCCTGCAAGCTGCGGTGTGAGCGGCCAAGGCCGCCGTAACCGGAGAACAGCAGCCGACTGCCGATCATGTCCACGGTCCCGACCACGATTGCGGGCCGGGAAGGATCAAGACACCAATCGCGGTTTTCCGCCATTTGTCCCCGAAGCGGGGACAGAACAACCAGGTGGTCATTCCGCACACATGCCGCCTCGCGCAGCGCCTTTGCGACCGCAGTCAGAGGATTGCCGCCTCCCGGCTTTTCGGATTCCGCCTTTTCAAGGGCGCCTATCGCCTTGCGAGCTTCGTCCGTAGACTGATCCACAACGACTCTGCGATCCACGACATAGACCAGCCTGAG
>JAKAPE010000128.1 GCA_021811945.1 Pseudomonadota bacterium
TCCGATCTAGGCCATGCCGAACCGATCAATCTCCAACCGCCTGACGCGCCGCGGCTTTATCCACGGCGCCGCCGGCGCCGGCCTCACTTTGGTCGCGGCTCCCGCTCTGCTGCGACGCGCGGTCGCACACAATTGGGGTACCGCCTGCGGCGATCCGTTCAGCCTTGGGGTCGCCTCCGGAGCGTCGCGCCCCGATGGCTTCGTGCTGTGGACGCGCCTTGCGCCGGAGCCGCTGTCAAGCGATCCGCGGACGCCGGGCGGCATGAGCGGCGGTGACGTCACTATCGGCTATGAGATCGCCACCGATTCCGCTATGCGCAACATCGTGCGCGGCGGCAAGGCGACGGCGGAGCGCGCCTATGCCTATTCGGTCCACCTCGATGTGACCGGCCTGCGGCCCGGGCGACCATATTGGTATCGCTTCACGAGCGGCGACGCGGCGAGCCGAATCGGGCGCGCCGCGACGCTGCCGGCGCGAGACGCGGCGCTGGACAAGCTGCGCTTCGGCTTTGTCTCCTGCTCCAATTACGAGCACGGCTATTTTGCAGCCTACCGCCACCTCGCCGACGAGCACCCGGAATTCGTGCTCTATCTGGGTGATTACATCTACGAATATGTCGAACACAACCGCCCGGTCGTGCGCCGCCACTCCGACGGTGTCGAGTCGGCAACGCTGCCGACCTACCGCAATCGTTACGCGCAGTACCGGCTCGACCCGGACCTGCAGCGATTGCATGCGGAAGTGCCGGCGCTCATCACCTGGGATGACCACGAGGTGCAGAACGACTACGCGGGAAAGTATTCGGAGTATTTCACCGATCCCGAGCTGTTCCTCATGCGCCGGGCGGCGGCCTACCGGGCGTTCTACGAGCACATGCCGCTGCGCCCGATTGTTTCCCAGCCGCACGGGCCGATCATGCGCGTCTACGACCGTTTCGGCTTCGGCGGCCTGATCGAGATTTCGCTGATCGACGGGCGGCAATACCGCTCGCGCGAGGCCTGCTACGGACCACCGTACAAGGGCGGGGCGCATCTGGAAACCGACAAGAGCTGTCCGGAGCGGCTGGCGGCTTCGCGCACCATGATGGGCTTTGCGCAGGAAGCCTGGCTCCACAGCGGCCTTGCCCACAGCAACGCGCAGTGGAACCTGATCGCGCAGGATGTCCTGATGGCGCAGTATCGCCTGAGGCAGGGCGACGACTTCGCGTTCTCGACCGACGACTGGGATGGCTACCCGGCCAATCGCACGCGGCTACTCAGACACATTCATAAAACGCGGGTGGCCAATCCCGTCGTCGTCAGCGGCGATATCCACTCCTTTCTCGCCAACGATCTGAAACTTGATTTCGACGATCCGACCTCGCCGGTGGTGGCGACGGAGTTCGTCGGCACGTCGATCTCGTCCTACGGCCCGCCCTACAGGCCGCTCGCGCGGGCGCTGCCCGACAATCCGCACGTGCATTTCTTCGAAAGCCGTCGGCGCGGCTATGTCTGCGTCGACCTTCAGCCGGCGCACATGCAGGTACGTATGCGCGTCGTCTCCGACGCGCGCGATCCCAACGCCGGCATTTCCACGTTGCGGACGTTCGCGGTGGAGAGCGGCCGTCCGGGTGTCGTGGCGGCGTAGGCCGGAGTTTGTTTATTCGGTGTCGACCTTCTCGGCCAACCATACCTTGATCAAGGACTGATACGGCACGTCGCGCTTGTTGGCGGCGATCTTGATGCGATCGAGCAGGCCCTGCGGCAGGCGCAGCGAGATCGCGGTCGTGGAGAGCTTCAGGTTGGGGAAGCGCACGCGTTGCGCCTTGCTGAGGTCGAAGTAATCCGCCGTATCGTGAGACTCCCAGAATGCGCGTTCTTCCGCCTCGCTTCGAAACTTCGGAACAGTCTTAAGTTTCTTCTTCATAACGAACCCTTTCCCTTCGGCTCATGGGCCGAACCGAAATGACCCGAATCAACGTCGCGTTCTGGCGCATCTCCCGTCTGCCGCAGCGCCTCGCCGGCGGCCATGGCGGCGGCGACGGCGACATTGAGCGAGCGCAGCCCCGCGCGCATGGGGATTTTGAGCCGGGCATCGGCGGCGGCATGGACCTCTGCCGGCACGCCAGCCGATTCGCGGCCGAACAGCAGGATGTCGTCTGCCCGGTAGCGGAAGTCGAGATAAGAGCGCGGGGCCGTGGTCGTGAACAGCAGCAAGCGATGGCGCGCTTCGCGCCGCCAAGCCGTGAACGCCGGCCAGGAACGGTGGCGCCCGACCGCGACGGCATCGAGATAATCCATGCCGGCGCGGCGGAAAGCGCGGTCGGAGGCGGGAAAGCCCGCCGGCTCGATGATATGCGCCGCGATGCCCAGACACGCACAAAGACGCAGGATCGTTCCGGTGTTCTGCGGGATATCGGGCTGGTAAAGGGCGATGTGCATGGAAGGTTCGGCCCTGCCTTGATCGCCGGTTTCACCGCGCCACATTGCCGGACCGTCGGGCGACGTGATGCGTCAAAGTGGCGGCGCTTCGGGGCCGGCGCGATGCCACACTTGCACTCTGGCGGTAAGGGTGCCAATAGAGCCTCGCCGAATTGGGTCGCCTCTGAGCCTCCCCCAGATCGGATGCGACCGGACGTCCTCAGCCGGGAAACCTGTCTCTGCTGTTCCCCACTTGCAAGGGAAGGGATGTGGTTTGCAGCGCGGATAGGGCGATCGGCCAAGACGGAAGAGGGTTTCGGGACGGTGACGATAATCTCAGCAGCGGAGCCTTTGCGCCGCGGGTTCCCTTATTTTGCGGCTACGGCTGCCGGCGCCGCTCGTCTTGATCCCGCGCCGGGCTCGTCGTCGCCGGCAACTTGGCGCACGACGACGCCGCTCCCCTCCGCCGCGGTTTGGCCCCGTGCGATCCGGCCTTGCCGCCCCGCACGTTCCGTGCACGGTTCCGCGGTCCGGATCGGCAAAACCGCGCCCTGCAACGCATAAGGTTCGACCATGAGCGCAAGTTCGATCTACACGCCGCAAAACCCCTTCATGCGATGGCTGGAGCGGCGGCTGCCGATCGGGGGCCTAGTCTATTCGTCCTTCGTCGTTTATCCGACGCCGCGCAATTTGAACTATTGGTGGACGTTTGGCGCCATTCTCTCCTTCATGCTTGTCGTGCAGATCGTGACCGGCGTCGTGCTGGCGATGCACTACACGGCCAACGCCGATCTCGCCTTTGATTCCGTCGAATCGATCATGCGCGACGTGAATTACGGCTGGCTGCTGCGCTACGTGCACGCCAACGGCGCTTCGTTCTTCTTCGTCGCCGTCTACGCCCACATTGTACGCGGCATGTATTACGGCTCCTACAAGGAGCCGCGCGAAGTCTTGTGGGTTCTCGGCGTCATTCTGTTCCTTCTCATGGTCGCCACCGGCTTCCTGGGATACGTGCTGCCGTGGGGTCAGATGAGCTTTTGGGCGGCGACCGTCATCACCAGCTTGTTCTCGGCGATTCCGGGCATCGGCGGTGCGGTCGTCGAATGGCTGTGGGGCGGCTATGCCGTCGGTAATCCGACGCTGAACCGCTTCTATTCGCTGCACTACCTCCTGCCGTTCATCATTACCGGCGTGGTCGTACTGCATGTCTGGGCCCTGCATGTGGTCGGGCAAAACAACCCGACCGGCGTCGAGCCGAAGACCGAGAAGGACACGGTTCCGTTCACGCCCCACGCCACCCTCAAGGACGCTTTCTTCATCGGCGTGTTCCTTCTGTTCTTCGCGTGGTTCGTGTTCTACATCCCCAACTATCTTTACCATCCCGACAATTATATCCCGGCCAATCCCAGCCAGACGCCGACCCACATCGTGCCGGAATGGTACTACCTGCCGTTCTACGCCATCCTGCGCGCGATCCCCAACAAGCTGCTCGGCGTCATCGCGCTCGTCGGATCGATCGTGCTGCTCGCCTTTCTGCCGTGGCTCGATACCTCGCGCGTACGCTCGGCGAATTATCGGCCGCTCTTTCGGGTCTTCCTCCTGATTTTCTTCGCGGTCGTGATCGGTTTGGGCTATCTCGGGTCGAAGCCGCCGGAGGGCGGCTATGTCACCGCCGCGCGCTTCCTCACCGCCTATTATTTCATCTTTCTGCTGATCATCCTGCCGCTGCTGGGCTTGTTCGAGACGACGAAGCCCCTGCCGAATTCGATCTCGGAATCAGTGCTGCGGCGGAGCGCTCCAGCCGGCGCGTCGGCGCCGCTGGCAGGCAGGGAATAGAGGAGACCGGCATGAACCGCAGCATCGTTCTTGCTGTCACGCTCGCGGCTTCGCTTTCGGCGCTTGGCATGGAGGCCGCCCTCGCGCAGGAGGCGGCGATTCCGCCGCCGCAGCACTGGTCGTTCTCCGGACCGTTCGGCCTCTACGACCCGGAGCAGTTGCAACGCGGTTTCAAGATTTATCGCGAGGTCTGTTCGACCTGTCACAGCCTCAAGCTTCTGGCGTTCCGCGACCTCACCGATCGCGGCGGCCCCGGCTTTACCGAGGCGAAGGCGAAGGCCATCGCGGCCAGCTTCCAGGTGACCGACGGACCCAACAAGCAAGGTCAAATGTACCAACGGCCCGGCCGCTTGGCCGACCATTTCCCGCCGCCGTTTCCGAATGACCAGGCCGCGCGCGCCGCCCTTGGCGGGGCGTTGCCGCCGGACATGTCCGATCTCGCCAAGGGGCGCGGCTACGAGCGCGGTTTTCCCTGGTTCATCTTCGACGCCTTCACTCAGTATCAGGAGGAAGGTCCCGATTACATCCACGCCATCCTCACCGGCTATACCGCGCCGCCTTCCGGCATCACAGTACCGCCTGGCGCCAGCTACAATAAGTATTTTCCCGGCCACAACCTCGGCATGCCGCGGCCCCTCAGCGACGGCCAAGTCAAATACACCGACGGCGCGCCGGAGACAGTGGACCAATACGGCCGCGACGTCACCGCCTTTCTCGCCTGGGCTTCGGAGCCGAAGCTCGACCAGCGCAAGCGGCTCGGCTTCCAGGTGTTCGTGTATCTCATCGTGCTCACCGGCCTGCTGTACTTTACCAAGAAGCGGGTCTGGCGTGATGTACACCACCCCGCCGAGCTGACGAAGCCGCCGGCATCGGCGTAATATTCGGAGCGCCGACTCGGAGAATGCCGCGAGCAGCCGAAAAGATGTCATCTGCGGTCGCGAGGAAATAAATCGCAAGATACGACGCGCGGCGCAAAGTTTCGATCCGAAGGCGCTCGGCCGAAGCCGCAAAGCAGGCGCCGGCTGATTTTGGGGTCTAGAACGACCAGCGCCGCATCATGACAAAGCCGCTGTCGCCGATGAGCGCGGCGACCACGGCCGTGGCAAGCGTCAGCAGGAGGCCGACAATGATCGCCGCCGGAATGGCGGCGATTGCCGCTTTGACGAAAAACAGCACCAGGCGGACAAAGGGGATTCGCAGGTCGACGATGACGAAGCGCTGGGCATTATCGCTCATGGTAAATTCCTCCTGGCAGAGTTCCTATGGCGAAGTGCCGGCTGTTCTCCCGGCAGGATTCTCCCGTCAGAACGCGCTTCGCCAGCTCGCCGGTTGCGTCCTCCGACATCGTTCGCCACAGTGGGTCCGGCTGGAAGCTTTCCGCCACCCCGAGCATGGACTATAGCACCACGAGAATTCGGCTAGGGTCCCGATTCCGAAGTTCGCACCATTTTGCGGCTCGCTTGTTTGCGAACTTCGGAATCGAAGACACCAGCAATTTATTGATCTAGTGTGGCTTTGGTTCAGAATCCCGCATGACGAGCTCGCCGCAAGAATGATGCGGACTTCTGAACCGCCACACTAGGCAGACGAGATGGGATACCGACCATGACCACTGCCGCGTTGGATAACGACCTCAAGGCCGCGATCCGCGACATCCCGGATTATCCCAAGCCGGGCATCACGTTCCGGGACATCACCACGCTCCTTGGCGATGCGCGAGCGTTCCGTCGGGCGGTGGACGAGTTGGTCCAACCCTGGGCCGGAGGCAAGATCGACAAGGTTGCCGGCATCGAGGCGCGCGGCTTTATTCTCGGCGGCGCGGTCGCCCATCAGGTCTCGGCCGGCTTCGTTCCCATCCGCAAGAAGGGCAAGCTGCCGTTCAAGCGGGTGAGCATCGGCTATTCGCTCGAATACGGCATCGACGAAATGGAGATGCATGAAGACGCGGTGTTGGAGGGTGAGCGCGTCATTCTGGTCGATGATCTCGTCGCCACCGGCGGCACCGCCGAGGCCGCGGTCAAGCTCTTGAAAAGCATCGGCGCCGAGGTCCTGGCGGCCTGCTTCATCATCGACCTGCCGGATTTGGGCGGCGCAGAAAAAATCCGCAAGCTGGGCGTGCCGGTGCGCACCCTGGTCAGTTTCGAAGGACATTAAGACGGTCCACCGCCGGTATCGCCTAAACCAGCAGTTTCGACGGTTGCAGACAGGAAGCCGCGCTTCTGCTGTCTGCGTTCCGAAGCGGCCTTGCGCCTGGTCAAACACGTGCGCATGCAGGGCTTTATCGTTCGCGACTAAGCCGATCGCTACGATGAGGCGCTGGCAAAACTTTTGGACTGGGTTCGCGGCGGGCGCCTGCGCCACCGCGAAGAGATTCTTCACGGCCTGGAATCCGCGCCCGACGCCATTGCCGGGCTCTATTGCGGAGAAAACCTCGGCCGGCGCCTGATCAGCCTGGTGGCATGAAGCCGGTCGAAAGCGACGGTTTCGCCCGACGAGCCGGCACGCCGCTCCGGGGCGCGTCCACGAGGGGGTGTTTGATCACCCGGCCGGACCGCTGTTTGCCCAAGCTCAGGATATAGGCGACCAGCTCCCGCACCTGAAAATCGGCCAGGTTCGGAGACGGCATGCCTTTGGGATCGTCCAATCCGTCACGCGTCGTCAACAGAAACGCTTTCAGCGACTTGGCGGTTACATCCTTGCGTTGCGCAATCGACGCAAACGACGGGGCCGGCGGACTCAATGTCGGCGGATAGTTCTGGTCGGGCGCAACAACATGACAAGCCGTGCATAACAGGGTCGCCAAGTGGTGGCCTTTGCGCACGTCATCGGCGACTCTCGCGCCTTGGCCCCAAGCGGAGAAAATGCCCGTGAGAACAACAACAAATAGTGTGGATACGACCCGCATGATCCGTCCGCGATATTTGCCGTAAAACTGTACGCACAAATGGCGATCGTGCTTGATGCAGGTCAAAATAGAGCCTTGTCCGTTCAGACGGCCGGTTATTTCCGATATTGCCGGTTGAGCCTCTTCATTACCCCTTCCATCCTTGCAGGCCCTTGCGCTGCAAAGGCGGAGCGCCGGTGAGCGACGCGCTGAGCCGGCCCATGAGCAGCCGCAGCTCCAGTTCGCGGAAACCGGCGAAGATCTGGCCGATCCACTGATGGACTTCGGTCGGGCCGCCCGGCTGCTGAGTCATGTAGGCGGCGAAGGAGAAGCTTGGGCGGTCGATCACGCCGCGCACGATCGGGGAGAGACGCGGGATACGGATGAGGCCGCATTCGGGCCGGCTGGGCGGAAAATCCTCTTTCACGAACATCACCGACACCGATTCGTTGTGGACGGGCACGAACGTCGCAGCCGGCAAGCGACCGCGCAATTCGGCGTAGCTGCGCACCGTTGCCGCCGCCGGGTCGCTGATGAACAGCGCGATCGGCTCGATCGCGCGGTGCCGCGCCTCGTGGACGAAGCCGATCTCGGCCATGACCGCGAAGAACTGATCGAACCGCCCGTAGCCCAGATCGATCACTCTTGTGCTCCGATTGTCGGCGATCAGCCGGTCGAACAGCTCCACCTGGCCACGGGTTTCGGCGATATCGACGGGCCAGACCAGATGGGGAAAACGGTCGGCCAGCGCCGGCTCGCGCGGATTAAGATCGTAGCCGACCAACGGTCGGCCTTCAGCGTGAAAGAATTCCACCAACAGCCGCGCGATCAGGGTCTTGCCGACCCGCGGGCGCGGCGACGCAACGATGTATAGCGGCGCAGGTTGCGTCATCGCAGGCTGTTTGCGGCAAGCGCGCCGGAAACGGCGCACGCCTATGCGACTCCCCCGCGAAGAGGGGGAGGGAAAGCGGTTACGAGCGCACGACCTGCACGCGCGCAGGGCCCGCGGAGGCAGCGCTGGCGGCAGGAGCGCCGCTTGCGATGATATCATTGAGCTTGATGCGATCGTATTCGCCCCAGACGTTGCCCAGCCAGTGGCGGACATAGCCGCGCAGCACGAACGAATAATTGGCCACTTCGCCTTTCGTGCCTTTGTTGGCGACGAAGGTGAGGAAGGGGATCGAGGCAAGCTCCACCTGCTCGAAGGCCATCTCGTTGAGCTTGGGAATGGTGATCTCGACGGCGTCCTTGTATTTCTTGAAATAGGACGAATGCGTGGCCTGGTCCCATTCAAAGAAGCTGGTGTTGTTGATGAAGTTCTTGACCAGAAAATATCTGGCGTCGGCGGTGAAGGCGGAAGTGTCCTCGATCTCGTTGAGCGAAGCGATGGAGGAGCCGAGGATGTGGAAGACGACGAAAGTGAGCTGCCCCTTCTTCACCGAATCGAGAAAGCCGATGTCGCGCAGCGCGCGCAGCGTCGGCGAAAGCAGGCCGGCGCGCACGTCGATCACGGTCACGCTGGAATCCGACAGCGTGTCGAAAATCCGCATCTGATCGGGAACCGCGGTCACGTCGACGACATCTGTGACGTCGGGATGGAAGCGCTTCAAAGTGCCCTTGGGCGATTCGGTGTCGAAGGCGCGCGTCGCCACGTGATGCGCTGTGAAATAGTCGAGCAGCGTGCGGGCGACCGTGGTCTTGCCGACGCCGCCCTTGTCCGCGCCGACCACGACTACCGTTGGTTTGGCCATTGTCGATCCCCTCAACGGACCTCGGACAGCCGACCCCGATCTGCCGGCACTGCGATGATGGCAGAGATGACGCCGAAGCGGAAGCGCGATGTCTCCTCTTGAGCAAACGATTCTACACAGCAAAAGCCGTGTTTGGAAGATTAATCGCAGCCTCGCCGGGCGCGATTGTGACATGATCGCGGCTTGACCGTCATCGTTTCGCTGCTTGCCGCAGCCCGACCATCGCCGGATGTAAATCAGACCACGGTGAATCGCGAGCCGCTGCTAGCGGTCGGGATGCGGTCCCCACGGGCCTGCCTCGGGCGAACTTTCGTCTTCGCCGGGCGAGGGCGGTGGCGCGCCCCAGTGGCCGCTCTCCGTTGCCGGCCCCCAAGGCCCGGCGGCTGCGGATTCGTCGGCGTTCGGTTCCTCTTCGGTTTCGCTCCCTGGCGGCAAATCGATCGGGCCGGGATCGTGGCCGCCCGCGAACTTGACCAGAGCGGCCACCCTGTTCTCCACGGTCGGATGGGTATCGAACAGCTCGCCGAAACCCTCGCGCGGGTTGTCGATGCACATTTCCATCACGGCCGAGGTCGCGCCCGGCAACTCGCCGCGGTCCTCGATCTTGCGCAGCGCCGAAATCATCGCATCGGGATTATGGGTCAGCTCGACCGAGCCGGCATCGGCGAGATATTCGCGCGAGCGCGACAAAGCAAGGCGAATGAGGAACGACAGCGCATAGGCGACGACGAGGAGCGCGACGGCGATCAGAACGGCGAGGCCGGCGCCGCCGCCCCTACCCTCCTCGGAAGAGCGCGCGCTGCGGAAGCTGAACGCGTTGTAAAACCACAATCGGAACACCAGCTCGGCGACGAAGGAAACGGCGCCGGCGATGACCACCGCCACCACCATCATGCGTACATCGCCGTTACGGATATGCGTGAGCTCGTGCCCGAGCACTGATTCGATCTCGTTGTCGTCAAGCAGGTTCAACAGGCCCGAGGTGACCGTGATCGAATATTGTTTCTGGTTCATGCCGGTGGCGAAGGCGTTGAGCGCGTCGCTCTCCATCACCTTGAGCTTGGGCGTGACGATGCCGCGCGAGATGCAGAGATTTTCCAAAAGGTTGTAGAGCCGCGGCTGTTCCTCGCGCGTGATTTCGTGTCCGCCGGTCACGGCATCGATCATGCTCTGGTGGAAGAAATAGGCGATCACGATCCAGCCGACGGTAGCGATCGTGGCCAGCGGCGCGGCTGCGACCAAGTCGAGCCATGCGCGCCGCAACAGGATATCGAGGCCGGCGTTGACCGACAGCGCCTCGGCGGCCAAGGCGCCGGCAAAGACCAGCGCGTAGACGAGCAGGAAGAGACCGGCGAGCAGCGCCAGCGAGCGGCGCCGGTTCGACTGGATGTGACTGTAGAGACCGTAGGCGGCCATAGGCTCATCCGCTCATTTCCGGGAGCGCCGGAGTCCAGTGTCGCGCCGCGTCATTCCGGACGACCGGGCGACAGCGGGTTGGGCTGATGCTCTCCCGTCGCCAACGCGAAGACCAATCGGGCAGAAGTTGGCGACATTAGCGCTGCCCGGTCGTTCCGGCACGCTTTTTCTTTGCGACGTATTGGTTGAGAATATCCTTCGCCAGAGCCGCGCTCGTCATCTCCTGGTCTTCGGTCGTTGCACTCGACCGTACCGCGACGCGCGGCAAGGCGACACCGACGCGTGCGCCGAGCTTGCCGTAAGCGTCGATAATGCTGCGCCGAAATTCGGACGGCATTTCAGCTCGCGCGAGTCGCTGCCGCAGTTCAGCAGCGTGCTCTGCGGCAAGGGAGGAACCGCCGATCGGGACGGCACATTTGAGATGCGCGCGCAGACCGGCCGCATCGATGAATGCCACGAACATTTCCGCCGGGATTGCGAAACCCGGCGGAACCGGCAACGCGGACCGCGTCAACGCCACGAGGTTGCGGCATTTGCCGCCCAATGTCGGCGGGTCGAGGGGGCCATCGCCGTCAAACCAAACGATCTCAGGTTCGCCCGACATGTGCGGCATACCTCGTGCGCGAGCGGGTCCGATCAATAAAACCGGGCGACAGCATCAGGCGGTTCTCCCAATTGGCGACGGCGGCGCCTGAGCGACTTCCGTCGGCAGGCGAGCCAACGGGCCGTCTTTCAGCACCGCCTCGAGACAGCGTTCGGCCTCCTCGAAATACTATTCGAGCGCGTCCACCGGCACGCCGACGACGTCCGGCGTGTCAGGATCGCCGTTCTCTCCGCCGAGCTGCCGCAAGGTGTAGACTTTGCCCTCGGGCGGGCGGACCGCGTAATGCAAGGCCTGCGCCTGCTATTCCTCCATCACGATGATGAGATGGAATTCATCGAACCGACCGGCGTCAAACGGGCGCGCGCGGTGCCGGCTCAGGTCAAACCCATGGCGGGCGGCAACATCGAGGATCGACGGGTTGACGCCCATGCCCGTGCGGCCGAGTTCGTAAACGCACATCCCTGCGGACTCCACCCGCACACGCGCGAAGCCGCGCTCGCTCAGTTTGCGCCGCAGCATGGCTTCGGCAAGCGGGCTGCGGCCGTGGTTGGCCGTGCACATCGCGAGTATGCTGATCACGGCCGGCCACTCAGGTGAGGCATGTGCGTTATCCGTTCATTTGCGCCATCCGGCCATGGATGGCGGTGCGGCCGATCCCCGCACCCCCTGCTGGATAGCGCTCGCGCCGCAGCGATGGTGGTTCGGGGAAGCGATCGAACCTCTGCTCGCAAACTTAAGCCGACTGCGAGACCGCACCTGATCAATAAGAACATGGCTTCGCGCATTTTGCGAGATTGGCCTTTGTCACCAACCGGGTCGGCAAATAGGTCATTTTCTTCGGCTTCTTGCCGGCGAAAAACTCCTTGGCTACGGTCGCCGCAAGCTTGCCTTCTTCGACCGGGAGCTGGACCACGGTTGCGACCATCTTGCCGGCTTCGATATCCTTGATTCCCGGTACCTGGCAGTTGCCACCGACGATAATGATGTCGTGCCTGCCGGCGCCGACTTTCAAGCCTGCCGCTTCGGCGGCCTGAATGGCGCCGTTGGCGCGCTGCGAAACGTATCGCTCGACATCGCTGCAGGCGAGGTCCGCGCCATATGCGGAGAGAACGGCGCCGCAAAAAGCACTCTCGTCAAAATCCTGACCGGCGTTTATCGCCCCGATGCCGGCTCTATCAGAGTTGCGGGCCAACCCGTCAAAATTAGCAGCCCGTAAATGGCGCAAGAGCTCGGTATTGCCCTTGTTGCGCAGGAGCTGAGCCTGTGCCCGGATCTTTCAGTAAAGGACAGCATCTGGCTTGGCTCCGTCAGGGTGCCCTTGTTTCACCAGCAGGCGCGTTTTACCAAACTCGCTCGCGAAGCGCTCGATCTTCTGGGCGCGACCCGCATCCGCCTCGACACGCCGGTTCGACGGTTGGGCAGGGGTGAGCGGCAACTTGTGGAGATAGCGCGTCCGCTCACGCGCGATGCCCGCGTCCTGATTCTCGATGAACCTACCGCGACGCTTTCGGACGCCGAAATCGAGCGCATCTTCTCGGCGCTCGTCGCAATCAAGCGGCAAGGTCGCCCGGTCGTCTACATTACGCATCGCCTCGCCGAAGTCTTTCAAATCTGTGACACGGTTAGGCGCTGTCAGGAAATAAGTCATACACTTTATCTCAGACGCGATTGCTTTCGCGATTGCTTTGGTTTGTCTGGGAAGATCGTGTAGTTCCAATCGCCGTGGAAGGCGTGAGGACGGATATTGAC
>JAKAPE010000129.1 GCA_021811945.1 Pseudomonadota bacterium
CCGCTCGCCTCCTCGATGGCGATAAAGGCCATCGCCCGCGCATAATCGATCTGCGTGAAGCGGGCGATGAAGGCGTGGCTGAAATCCTTCACCGCGGCAAAGAAGCGCAGCCGCAGATCCTCTGCCGTCACCGCATGCAGGAAAGGCACATAGAGCGGCTCGTCTTCCGGCCGCACCGGGCGCACCAAGATAGCGGTGCCGTCAGGTAATCGCGCATGACGCTCCCATTCTTTGGGATAGGGCCTGATGGCGAAGCGCGGATGGCCGGAGGGCCCGCGGCGGAGTTTTCCGGTCGACGCGATCAATGCGCGGGCGTCGACGGCGATTATGCCGGTCTCGTCGGCGAGGACCGGATTTAGATCGATCTCGCGGATCTCGGGAAAATCGGCGGCAAGCTGCGCCACCTTGACCAGGAGGAGCGCGAGGGCGCGCTCGTCCGCGGCGGGCACATTGCGGTAGGCTTTGAGAATACGCGACACCCGCGTGCGGGCGATGAGGCGTTTGGCGAGATCGAGATCGAGCGGTGGCAAAGCGAGCGCTTTGTCATCGATCACTTCGACGGCAACGCCGCCCTGCCCGAAGACGATGACCGGACCGAACGTGCGATCATCGGCCACGCCGACAATCAACTCGCGCGCCTTGGGCTTGATGATCATCGGATGAATGGTGAGGCCTTCAATCCGCGCTTCGGGCTTGGCCGCACGCGCGCGACGCAAAATCTCGGCGGCGGCCTCGCGCAACGTGTGCTCCGCCGTCAGATTGAGCGCGACGCCGCCGACCTCCGACTTGTGTACGATGTCCGGCGAGAGAATTTTCACCACCACGGCTTGGCCGCCGGCGAAATAGGGCGCAGCCGCGGCCACGGCCTCGTCGGGATCGCGGACGAGATGCGCCGGCGTCATCGGCACGCCGTAGGCCGAGAAGAGGTGCATCGCCTCGATCGGGTCGAGCCATTGGCGGGATGCGCGCAGCGCGCCTTCGATCACCGAGCGCGCCGCGTTCACGTCCGGCGCAAAATCCTGTGGCAGGCTTGGTGGCGTTGCCATCAGCAAGTTGAGCGCGTCGCGGTAGCGCACGACATGCATGAAGCCGGCGACAGCGTCAGCCTCTGTCGCGTAGGTGGGAATTCCCGCGCCGGCGAACGAGTTTCTCTCCGCAGCGTCTTTTCCGATCCACACGGCGAGCACAGGCTTTGTCGGGAGATGCGTCTCGCGATGTCTTTGCGTGACGGATATGACCGCCTGCGCCTCCTGGGCGGACGAAGCAAGTGCCGTCGGCACGTTCATGACCAGCACAGCGTCATTGGCACGGTCGTCGAGCAGGACCTGCAGCGCCTCCCCATAGCGGGCCGCGTCGGCGTCACCGACGATGTCGACCGGATTTCCCCGCGACCAGATCGACGGCAGCAGCGCATCAAGCCGGGCCATCGCGTCGGGCGAGATGTCCGCAAGTGCGCCGCCGAGATCGCCCAGGCGATCCACGGCGAGAACGCCAATGCCGCCGCCGTTGGTGAGCATCGCGAGCCGTCGTCCGGAAAAGCTGCCGAGCCGCCCCAGCGTCTCTGCGGCTGCAAAAAGCTCGTCGAGATCGAATACGCGCAAAAGCCCGGCACGGCGGAATGCGGCGTCATAGACCGCATCGGAGCCGGCCAGCGCGCCGGTATGGGTCGCCGCCGCCTTGGCGCCCTCGGCGTGGCGACCGGCCTTGAGCGCGAGCACGGGTTTGCCGCGCGCCGCCGCGCGCGCCGCCGACATGAACTTGCGCGCGTCGCGGATCGATTCGACATAGAGAAGAATGGCGCGCGTAGCGTGATCCCGGGCGAAAAAATCAAGGAGATCGCCGAAATCGACGTCGATGGCATCGCCGATGGAGACGATGGCGGAGAAGCCGACGCCGTGCGTCGCTGCCCATTCGACGAGGCCCGCCGCGATAGCACCCGACTGCGAAATGAGCGCGAGATCGCCGGCGCGCGGCATCGAGGCAGCGAAGCTCGCATTGAGCCCGGTCCGCGGCACCAGGACGCCGAGGCAGTTGGGTCCGACGATCCGCAGCCCGGCCGCGCGCGCACGTTTCGCACAGCGCTCGGCGAGCGAGCCTTCGCCGTGACCGAGACCAGACGTGATGATGATGGCGGCGGGCGTGCCTTTTTCCGCCACCGCGGCGACCGTCTCAGGAACGATCGCCGCAGGAACTGCGATCACGGCGAGGTCCGGCGCGCCCGGCAGTTGGCGATACGATTTGACTGGGCGCACTCCATCGATCTCGTCATAGCGCGGATTGACGAGGTAAACTTCTCCAGCGAACCCGCGCAGGTTCCGCAAGACCGCGCGGCCCACCGACTTCCCGCGCGGACTGCCTCCGACGACGGCCACTGAGCGCGGCTCGAACAAATTCTCCAGGCGGTAGGTCGACATTCGAGGTTGCGTCTTGTTCGGTGTCAGAATGGCGCAAGATCGTTATAAATCCACCTCGGGTCCGTGTTCCATTCGTTCTTCGTCGTGCCTGCCCATCGGCCGAGAACCTCAGACATCCGCTAGAAAACAGCGATATGCCCGCCCCGGCGCTGGCGCTCATGGACCGGTGCGAGGGAAACGACTGTTCCGATTAAAGCGCGGGGGCTGACTCGGCAGTGCGTACAGCGCGCGCCGCGTCGCTTTCGCTGCAGCGCGTTGCCGCCGGATGGTGCTCCTACGCCTCGATGACGATGTTCGGCGCGACGCGGCCCGCGCTCTGCACGCCGTCGCGTACGCGCGCGGCGATGTTGCGGAAAATCTTGGCATGAGCGCCATCCGGGTCGACCGCGACGACCGGCGCGCCGGCATCGGATTTTTCGCGAATGTCGATGGCGAGCGGCACCTCGCCCAGAAACGGCACGCCGAGCCGCTCGGCTTCGTGCCGCGCGCCGCCATGCCCGAAAATGTCGGACCGCGTGCCGCAATGCGGACAGAGGAAATAGCTCATGTTCTCGACGATGCCCAGCACGGGCACATTGACGCGGCGGAACATGGCGATGCCGCGCCGCGCGTCGATCAAAGCGAGGTCCTGCGGCGTAGAAACGATGACGGCACCTTTGAGCGGCACCTGCTGCGCCATGGTGAGCTGCGCGTCGCCCGTTCCCGGCGGCATGTCCACGACCATCACGTCGAGCTTTCCCCACTCGACCTCGCGCAGCATCTGCGTGAGCGCTGAAACGACCATCGGCCCACGCCAGATCATCGGCGTCTCTTCTTCGACGAGAAAGCCGATCGACATCACTGCCATGCCATAGCGCACGATCGGCTTCAGCCGGGTGCCGCCGACGGTCTGCGGCCGCTCGCGGATAGTCAAAAGCTTTGGCAGCGAGGGCCCGTAGATGTCCGCATCGAGAATGCCGACCGCGAGACCGAGATCGCGCAGGCCAAGTGCGAGATTGACCGCGACCGTCGATTTGCCGACGCCGCCCTTGCCGGACGCGACGGCGACGATCGAAGCGACGCCGGGAATACCCGCCGGCCCCCGCGCCGCGCGCGGCGGCTCCGGGGCCCTTTGCGCCTGCTGCGGCGTCGTGCTGGGCGCAGCAGCCCCACTCCCGGCCGTGCGTTCAGCCGTAAGCGCAACCAGGACCGACCCCACGCCCGGCAGCGCGCGCACCGCCGCTTCCGCACGCTCGCGCACGCTCTCCCACGGCTTCACCTGCGCCGCATCGACCGTAATGGAGAAGAATACCTTGCCCTCGCCCGCCACGATCTCTGAGAGCTTTCCCGTCGTCGTAAGCGGTCGGCCGTCGGGAGCGGTCACGCTCGCAAGCTTTGCCAGAACTTCGTCCTTGAGCGTCGACATATCGGTCTCTTCCTGCCGGATTACACGGAATTACACGCTGAGGGCTTTATAAGTCCTCGTCGTCTAGATAGGACAGCGCAGCCGGCGGCTCAATTGCCGCGTTGACGCCGGCCCGGCATAGCCGGATGCGCCAGGCGCAATCCGGCGCGCGCTTATGCGGGACGCCATTCCCGTATGCGGCCGCATATTTTGCGGCGACGAGTCGATGGAGGACAGGATGGCGAAGGTGGCGTTCTTGGGCTTGGGCGTAATGGGATTTCCCATGGCCGGGCACCTGAAGAGCAAAGGCGGACACGACGTCACCGTTTACAATCGCACCGCCGCCAAGGCCGAGAAATGGATCGCCCACTATGGCGGCAGGACCGCGCCGACGCCGAAACTCGCCGCGCAGGACCAGGACTTCGTAATGGCCTGCGTCGGCAATGATAACGATTTACGAGAGGTGATGCTGGGCAAAGGCGGCGCGTTCGCCGGCGCGCGGGCCGGCACCATCGTAATCGATCACACCACCGCCTCGGCCATGATCGCGCGCGAACTGCATGAAGAGGCAAGAAGGCGCGGCTTCGACTTCATCGACGCCCCGATCTCCGGCGGCCAGGCCGGCGCCGAGAATGGCGTGCTCACCGTGATGTGCGGGGGCGATGAAGCCCCCTTTGCCAAAGCCGAGAAGGTGATGGCAGCCTATGCCCGCGCTTGCAACCTCATGGGCGCTTCCGGCTCCGGCCAGCTCGCCAAGATGGCCAACCAGATCTGCATCGCCGGCGTCGTACAAGGCCTTGCCGAAGCGCTCTATTTTGCGCAAAAGGCCGGCCTCGACATTGAAAAGCTTGTCGCCACCATATCCAAGGGCGCCGCGCAGTCCTGGCAGATGGAGAACCGCTACAAGACCATGGCCGCCGGCAAATTCGATTTCGGCTTTGCCGTCGATTGGATGCGCAAGGACCTCGACATCTGCATTGCCGAGGCGCGGCGCAACGGCGCGCATCTGCCGGTGACGGCTCTGGTTGACCAGTTCTATTCGCAAGTGCAGAAAATGGGCGGCCGCCGCTGGGATACGTCGAGCCTGATCGCGCTGTTGCAGCGCTGAGATTTTGCGCCTCTCGAGCTATTGCTTTTGCCGCCCAATCGTGGCGTGTGGAATACGGGAACCATTCGAGGTGTTCCTACGCGAAATAATCCGACCGGCTGAACTTCGAGCCGCCGGTTTCATTAATATCTGGAGGACATCATGAGACCGTTCGCCTTTGTCATCCCCGCCTTGGCTGTTGCTGCTCTGATGGGCGCCCCCGCCGTTTTCGCTGCCGAGCCAGGCACCACATCCACGCAACCAGCCGCTCCTGCGGCAACGCAACCCGCGACCACAGCCACACCGCCAGCCGCTCCTGCGGCGACGAAACCCGCGACCACAACCGCGAAGCCCGCGACTGCGACCGCGCCGACATCGACCCCGGAGAAAGTCGAGCACAAAGTCGAGCACTGGACCTGGAGACAGTGGCGCAAGGCGAAGAAGGAGTGGATCAAGGACAAGGCCAAATGGGCCGACTGCCAACATCAAGCGAAAGCGCAAAAGCTCTCGGGCCGCAAGAGCTGGTCGTTCCTCTACTCCTGCATGACCAAATCCTGATTGCCATTAGTATAAACGCGAGGCCGCGAAACAGAGCATGATTCCGAAAATACTCGCGGTTTTCGGAATCATCTCATGATTGGCCAATAGACCGGAAGGGATGACGGTCGAAAAGCTCATCCCGCTCGCATTGCGTCTTCCGCTCTATGCCCGTATCGATATGGCGGCAAATGGCGATCGACCAGGTAATCTCGGTGCTGTCCCGTCGGGACGGCACAGGTACCCGCTGCAACGGGTCGATGGCGGTAAACCTTTTGCTCCTTGCTGTAGGGAGCCGAGATCGATCTGCTCCGTGGGAATAGCCATGCCCTTCTCGGCCAGGAAGATGCGCACCCGAGGGTTGGGTGCGCGGCCGCCATTGCAGAGCTTCATTCCAAGCCCCGCTTTATCTCCTTGAGAACGCAAGCCTATCGTGCCGGAGGCGTCCCTTGCCACCCAAGCTGTTCTGCGCGGCAATGATGCCTGAAATCCGAAGGATCGCCTGCCTTTAGCTTGAATTTGCCGATGACCTTAAGCCTGGTCTTAAGGAATTTGGGCGACTTTTGTCGCAAATTATTACTGCCCCGGACCGCAATGGCCAGTACGATCAGCGAATCGCGCAAGACGACTTCGTCTGGCGCCGCCTCGCCGGTGAAGCGCCGCCTCGCCGCCCAGCACGTGCGCGAGGCGCGTGATCGGCTGACCTCGACCAGCGGCACGCGGCCGGTGTTTGACTACGAATTGTTGCGCCAGTTCGCGCAGAACCGCCTGTCCGGTTCGCTGGTCATCCTGCTCCTCGTCGGCACCATCGGGTTTCTCTCGGGCCTGTGGACCGGGGCGGTGACCTCGGGCGTGTGGACGGCTGGCGCGCTCCTCATTCATCTGGTCATCGTCCGCAATTGCCGCCGGTTTCTCAACGAGCCGCCGTCAACCGCCAACCTCGGCTCATGGCGGTTGCGCTTCATCATGCTCGATCTGTTTTTCGGCATGGCCTGGACCTTCATGCTGATCAACCCGCTGGGCGCCGACCAGCAATCTGGCACGTTCATGCTGTTCGTGATGCTGCTTGTGGTGGCGATATCGAGCATGCTGGCTTCGAGCCTGCCGGTCGCAGTGTTCGCCTTGACGTTGCCGGTCACCATCGCCATCGCGCTCGACTTTGCGCTCAAGGGCACGCTGCACGATTACATCCTTGCCGCCATGGCACTGACCGCGGAGGGTTACTTCTCGCTGTTGGCCTACCGGCTCTATTCGACGACGCTCGCCACGCTCGAAGCGCGGGCGGAGAAGGACGCGCTCATCGGCGAGCTTGAGCAATCGAAGTCGATCTCTGATGAAGCGCGCCGGCGCGCCGAAGCCGCCAATATCGCAAAGTCGCGGTTCTTGGCGCAGATGAGCCACGAGCTGCGCACGCCGCTCAACGCCATTCTCGGCTTCTCGGAAGTGATGAAATCAGAAATTTTCGGGGCGCATGCCGTGCCGATGTACAAGGACTATGCCGCCGACATCCATAATTCCGGCGTCCACCTTTTGAATCTGATCAACGAAATCCTCGATCTGTCGCGCATCGAAGCCGGCCGCTACGAGCTTAACGAGGAGGCAGTATCCCTCGCCCGCGTGGTCGAGGACTGCCACCACCTGCTCAAGTTGCGCGCCGGGAACCGCGGCATCACTATTCACGAACTGTTCGAGCCGGACATGCCGCGACTGTGGGCGGACGAGCGGGCGGTGCGTCAGATCTGCCTTAACCTTCTCTCCAACGCCATCAAGTTCACGCCGCAAGGCGGCGAGATCTGGCTCAAGGCCGGCTGGACCGCCTCTGGCGGCCAATACATGAGCGTCAAAGACACCGGCCCCGGCATCCCCGAGGAGGAAATCCCGGTCGTCCTCGCCTCGTTCGGCCAGGGTTCGAATTCGATCAAATCGGCCGAACAGGGCGCCGGCCTCGGCCTTCCGATCGCCAAGAACCTCATCGATCTGCATGGCGGCACCTTCACTCTCAAATCGAAGCTGCGCATCGGCACCGAAGTGATTGTCACCTTCCCGCCGGAGCGCGTGATGTCGGCGCTCGCTCCCATCGCCGACGGCGCCCCGCCGCTTGCCCCTCACGCCGAGGGCCCGGCGTCCGCCGACGGCGGTACCCTGCACCACGCGCGACAGGCGCTGTTTGGTGCCAAGGGCTGAGCGGGTGAACGGCTTTGCTCCCGCGTTGTTTCCGTGCCGCACGCCCCCGCGCGCGGCGTTATCCGATTCCTTGCCCGAGCGGCCCGACTGAATGCGCGAAACGCATCATAACCCAATGGCGGTCGCAGTGATCGACGGCGCTGCAATCCGGCTTCGCTAACTTGGGGTACTTGTCGATCAAACCGAGCAAATTTATGAGTCTTCACTTCATTCATTCCATTCGCAACCGGCATGAATCGATGACCAAAGTGCGCCACGGCCTGCAGTGGCTCTTGTTGACTGCGCTCCTCGCCACCCTCCTCACTGTGATCGCCCGCCACGGCGGTGGAACGCTCGGGGCATTATCGAGCCGCGATTTCTCGACGCTCGTCTACAAGATCGTGCTCCTCGTCGTCATCGCCGGCACGGCACTGACGCTGTTGCGCGGCCAACGCTTTACAGGTGCACTCATCGCCACGTTCACCTGGGTGGTTTTCGCGCTCTTTTTATTGGTCGGCTACTCCTATCGCTTCGACCTGCAAGAGGTCGCCGACCGTGTCGCGCTGGAGCTCGTGCCGGGCCGCGCGATGACGCACGGCCGCACCGTGGAGGTCGCGCGCGCTCCCTCCGGCGACTTCGGCGTCAATGCGCGGATAAACGGCGCCCCTGTTACCATGGTGCTCGATACCGGCGCCAGTTCCGTGGTGCTTGATCACGACGACGCCAAGGCCGCCGGGCTGCCGCTCGAACTGCTTGACTACACGGTGAGGATCGACACCGCCAACGGCCGCGCGCGCGCAGCGCCGGTCACGCTCGACCGTATCGGCGTCGGCGGCCTGGTCGAGCATTCGGTCGAGGCGCTGATCGCAGAACCGGGTCAGCTCAAGGTGAGCCTGCTCGGTATGAGCTTCCTTAATCGGCTGCTAAGCTGGCAGGTCCGCGGCGACCGGCTGGTACTGCGCGGCTATCCATAAGCCGCAACCGTTTCAAACCAGCCCGATCAAAAACCGCAGCCTCTCCTCCCCTCTCCTCTCCGCGCGGCAGAAGATCGAAAGTCGGTGCTAAGCGGTCATGTGCGCCAATTCGTGATCGCGG
The DNA here is from genome assembly GCA_021811945.1 of Pseudomonadota bacterium. Classification (GTDB taxonomy): domain Bacteria; phylum Pseudomonadota; class Alphaproteobacteria; order Rhizobiales; family Xanthobacteraceae; genus BOG-931. Next base: position 8,681 of record JAKAPE010000129.1, read on the forward strand.
TCCGACACCAGGTCAAGCGCGGCGGCAAAGAATTCGGCGCCCGCCTCCGGCTGCGCCGCTGCCGCAGCAAGTTTCCGACGGAACGTTCGCCCGCCGCGCACGGACCGGAACAGGCCGTGGAGATGGCGCGTGACGGCATTGAGCTGCGTGCCGTGCGCAAGCTCGCGCTCGATATAGGGAATCAAAGCGGCGGCAGCCTCTTGTGGCGAGGCGAAGCGCACAGGGTCGCTGAACACCAGGCGGTCGACAGCGAGTAGGCGCCACGGCTCTTGATAGGCGGCGCGGCCCATCATCACGCCGTCCACCCGCGCAAGATGCGCAACCGCCTCCTCGACGCTGCCAACGCCGCCGTTGAGAACAATGGTAAGCCGCGGATGCACGGCCTTGAGCCGGTAGACCCGCTCGTAATCAAGCGGCGGCACCGCGCGGTTCTCTTTCGGCGACAAACCTTTGAGCCAGGCTTTGCGCGCGTGAACGATCAGCGCGTCGGCACCCGCCTGTTCGACCGTGCGAGCGAAAACTTCGAGCGCGGCTTCCGGATTCTGCCGGTCGATGCCGAGGCGGCATTTGACTGTGACCGGAACTGCAACGGCGGCCTTCATCGCCGCCACGCATTCGCCGACCAGTTCGGGCTCCGCCATCAGGCAGGCGCCGAAGCGGCCGTCCTGCACGCGGTCGGACGGGCAGCCGGCATTGAGGTTGATCTCGTCAAAGCCCAAATCGGCGCCGATGCGGGCGCAGGCGGCAAGCGCTCGCGGCTCGGCGCCACCGAGCTGCAAGGCAAGCGGATGCTCGGCCGCGTCGTAGCGCAATAGCCGTGCCCGGCCGCCGTAAAGCACGGCGCCAGTGGTGAGCATCTCGGTATAGAGCAGCGCGCGGCGCGTGAGCAGGCGATGGAAGAACCGACAGTGCCGGTCGGTCCATTTCATCATCGGCGCTATGGCGAATTTCCTATTTATTTCAGTCACTTATTTATGGCCTCAGAATCGAACCAACTGACATTGCCGACGTTTATGCTATGCGGCTGACCTTCAAAAGGTTTTCGTAATAGGCGCTACGAATGCCACGCGCCACCGGATCTCCATGTCGCAGCACATAGCCGCCGCGCACGAGTGGATTGACGAGCCCGACATCTTACCTGCGCGCCCCGCATTTTGGCGTTAAAACGCGGCGCATTATGCATTATATAGGTGCGGCGAAAGTGCGAGGCCGGCATGAATGAGAAGGAACAGGCCGCCGCTGTCTCGATCGCCGCTTCCGCCGCGCTTGCCACGGCCAAGGCGATCGTCGGGCTGCTCACCGGCTCGCTGGCGATCCTGTCGGAAGCCGGGCATTCGGCGCTCGACCTCGCCGCGACGGTGACGACCTATTTCGTCGTGCGCGTCTCCGGCAAGCCAGCCGATGCCGAGCATCAGTACGGCCACGGCAAGGTGGAAAGCGTGGGGGCGCTCGCCGAAACGGCTTTCCTGTTTCTGCTGTCCGCCGCGGTGATTTTCGCGGCGGCGGAGCGCCTTCTAGGCGCACAACGCTACTCGGTTGCGGCGACTCCGGCCGCCTTCATCATCATCGCCGCTTCGATCACAGTCGATTTTTTTCGCGCCCGCGCGCTCTATCGCGTGGCCCGGCGTACGGCGAGCCAAGCGCTCGAAGCCGACGCGCTGCATTTTTCCTCCGACATGTGGTCGTCGGTCGCGGTGTTGATCGGGCTGGGCGGAGTTGCACTGGGCTATGTGCGCGCCGACGCCACTGCCGCCATCATCGTCGCCGCGTTCATCTGCATCGCCGGCTGGCGGCTCGGTCGGCGCACTATCGACACCTTGACCGATGCAGCACCGACGGGAGTGAGCGAACGCGTCGCTGCCATCACCCGCGGTGTGCCGGGTATCGTCGCCGTCGAGCGTGTGCGTGTGCGACCAGCCGGCGCGGTGCTGTTCATCGAAATCGCTATCGGCGTCCCACGGACGCTGCCGCTCGACCGCGTCGCCGCAATAAAGCAGCAGCTCGGCGCCGCCGTGCGCGCCGAGCTGCCGCAAGCCGAAATCACCATCGCCATGGAGCCGCGCGCGCTCGACGACGAAACGGTACGCGAACGCGTCAATCTGATCGCGCGCAATCGCGGCCTCGCTGTTCATCACGTGGCCGTGCAGACGATAGCCGGCCGCCTTTCGGTCTCCGCCGATCTCGAAGTTGACGGCACGTTAGCGCTCATTGCCGCCCACGACATCGCCAGCCGGCTGGAAGGAGCGGTCCGCGACGAGCTCGGAACCGACGTCGAGGTCGAAACCCATATAGAGCCGCTGCCGGCCCTCGTCCTTGCCGGCCGCGATGCGCTTGCCACACGCGTTGACGAAATCGGCCGCTCGCTCGCCGCGCTAGCGTCGGAGATCCCCGGTCTCGAAGCGGTGCACGACGTGCGCGTGCGCGAGACCGCGGAGGGCGAGATGGTCCATTTCCATTGCCGCGTCGATCCGGCGCTTTCGGTCAGCGCGGCGCACGATCTGGTCGATGCCGCCGAGCGCGCATTGCGTCGGCGCTTTCCGTCCGTCACCCGTGTCATCGGTCACGCCGAGCCGCGACGATAGCAATGACTATACGTGCTTCCAAAGCCAAGGCCGGCAGTTCAGTTGAGCCGATCTCGCGCCAACTAGCCAAGGGCTTCGCCCTTGATATCCGTTCGCCTCTTGGCTTGCCAGAGGACGGAGAATGAGCAGCACTATCCGACTGACAAGGGTCAGCCGGGGTCGCTCATGAGCTCCTTCTACGAGCACCACAAGGACAGCATTCGATGGCAATACCGTTGCTTTGATCGCATCCTGCTGAACGGATTGATCCAGCCATTCCGGCAACCGGAGCGCATCGTCAGCTTCTTCAACACCTACCGGCAGCTTTACCCGGTGGGCCGGCACGTGCTGCGGGACATCGCCGAGCAGTTTCAACGCTGGCTGAAAGGATGGTCGGAGAAGCGCAACATATCGGTTGTCGAGGCCCCGAAAGGTCGCCGCGACGACTTCGTCGACCCGTATTTCAAAGGGGCGGACGCCGATGCCGTCGTCGTCATTCTCAAGGCGCGCGAGCCCGCGCGCATCATGACGGCGATCGGCGACAGCAAGGCGAACCGCTGGCACCTGCAAATCGCCAACCGCTGGGTCGCGCAATACAACTTCTACATCAACGACCGGCAATGGGGACGGATATTTGTCCGCATCTGTCGCTACCTGCCGCGGCAGCTAAGATCGCAGGGAGGGTGATTTGCGGCGATTCGGGGAGAGAAGCGCCGTGCGCGCGCAGTTTTTGCTATTGCACCGATCGTGGCGAACGCCGAGCAAGCCGCGCGCGCTGGTGCTTGCGCGTTTGGCTGTGCGGGCGACCTCTTATGAGCGAACCGGCGCGAAGCGATGAGAGGGCGATTCAGGCGCCGCTTTCGGCGCTCAAGCCGTTGATGAATCTGCACGGCTCCCTGCCTCTTCCCGTTCTTATCACATTCCTAGTCCGCCCCTACCCTGTCCTGGCTGTCCTGGCTGTCCTGGCTGTCCTGGCTGTCCTGGCTGTCCTGGCTGTCCCGGCTGTCCCGGCTGTCCCGGCACCAGCACACACCCGGAGTGCGGATCCTTTACGAAAAGAAGAACAACGGGATCGCTTCGGCCTAAAACCGCGGCATCGCCGCGGCGCACGGCGCCTGGATCAGCTTCATCGACCACGACAATGCGCTGACTCCCTGTGTGGTGCAGCTCATCGCTGAGGCCATCAGGGACCATCCGGATTGCCAATTCATCTATACCGACGAAGTCGTCACCGACGCCAATTTGAAGCCGGTCGCCTATTTCTTCGGGTCTTCAGGGAATCGAGTGGGTGAATTTAGGGTCTGGATGCTGGCAAACCCGCGCATTTCCTAGGTAATTTGCATTTCAGCTGGGCTTGGAATTTGGCATGCATGATGGATGGGTTCCC
>JAKAPE010000130.1 GCA_021811945.1 Pseudomonadota bacterium
GGCCTGGTGCGCGCCAACAAGAATAAGGGAAGCGTCAAAACACGACGTAAAACCGCAGGTTGGAGCCCGGAGTTCCTGCTACAAATCCTTCAGCTCAAAGAGCGTTAACCTGGATTCCGTGCCCTGACGCCGACGTCGATCGGGCAAGTCACTCCGGTCCCGCCGAGGCCGCAATAGCCGTGCGGATTCTTGGCGAGGTATTGCTGGTGGTAATCCTCGGCAAAATAGAACGGCGGTGCGTCGCGGATTTCCGTCGTGATTGCTTCCTTGTCCGCGGCCGCCAGCGCCTTGGCGTAGGTCGCCCGCGACGCTTGCGCGGCGGCGCGTTGATCCTGCGAAAATACGTAGATGGCGGAACGGTACTGCGTGCCGACATCGTTGCCCTGCCGCATCCCTTGGGTCGGATCATGGCTTTCCCAAAAAGTTCTGAGCAGGCGCTCGTAGGAGACCTTGTTGGGATCGTAGACCACGAGCACCACCTCGGCGTGCCCGGTGCGGCCGCTGCACACCTCATCGTAGGTCGGATTGGGTGTGAAGCCGCCGGCGTAGCCGACGGCGGTCACGTGGATGCCCTCGCCCAGTTCCCAGAACCTGCGCTCGGCGCCCCAAAAACAACCAAGGCCGAACATCGCCTTGGCAAGCCCCGCTGGATAGGGACCCCGAAGGGCGCGGCCGTTGATGAAATGCTGCCGTGCGGTCGGGATAGGCGTCGGTCGGCCGGGTAAGGCGATTTCGGGGGCGGGCATCTCGGGCTTCTTCTTGAATGCAAACATGCGGTTATCTTCCTGGAAATAAATGACCATGATGGCAAAGCGGAATATAGGCTTTACCCAAGCGCACCACAGCCCGCGCGAAAATCACTCTTCGGCGAGCCGGCTACTCGCGTCGCCGGCGCAGGCTGCTTTGAATGTGCCGCCGCAATTCGCTACAAGGCTGGCATTGATCCGTTACCCCGGGCGGTTTCGCAGTATTGTTTCCATTTCTCCGGAACGGACTGGTGGCGGGTCGAAGACGCGGCTTCGACCGCGCACCAAAGGAGGCGATATCGAACTCGAGAGATCACGCCGTTTAATGTCACTTCGGCTCGTTTCGGCCGGGACACGGTGTCGGTAAGGCTGTGGAACTGCTCTTTTCGTCCCTATGGTTGGCGATCATGACATTCTTGATCCTGCGCGCGGTGAGGCAGCGCGGGTTGCTGCCGCGACTCGTCCGAGCTCCGTCGCCGCCGCTCGAACGCGCGCCGCAGATCGCCGCGATCGTGCCGGCGCGTGACGAGGAAGCCAATATCGCGCCGTGTCTACAATCGCTGCTTGAGCAGGATTATCCGGCGAGCCGCATGAGCATTGTGGTGATCGACGATCATTCGACCGATGCCACTGCTGCGATCGTTCGCGGCTTGGCCGCGCGCCATGCACGGATCGCGCTCTCACCCAGTCCGCCATTGCCGCCGGGCTGGACCGGCAAGTCGCATGCCTGCTGGACCGGCAGCCGAGCGCTGGCATCGCAGGCCGAATGGCTGTGCTTCATCGACGCCGACGTCAAAGTGGCGCCGGGCTGTCTTTCCGCCGCCATGAATGCAGCATTGAGCAAGCGTCTCGATTTGCTGTCGGTGGCGCCGCGCCAGGAACTGCAAAGCTTCGCCGAGCGTCTGATCATTCCGTGTGGCCTCATCTTGTTGTCCTTTATCCAGGATCTGCGCTTGGCGCAGGCGCGCGACGGGACCGACGTCACCGCGACCGGACAGTTCATGCTGCTCCGGCGCGACGCCTACGAGGCGGCCGGCGGACACGCCGCTGTGCGCAGCGCGATCTGCGAGGATCTGGAATTGGCCCGCCGGCTGAAACGGTCCGGTCGGGCCGTGCTGCTGGTCGGCGGCGAAAATCTGGTATCCACGCGCATGTATACTGGATGGCGCACGCTTTGGCTCGGTCTTACCAAGAACCTGGTCGATACGTTTGGCGGCCCGGCTACGACGCTTTCGATAGCGTTGGCCGCGGTAATCTTGGCCTGGGCGGCATTGGCAATTCCTTTGATCGACGCCAACGGCTGGATGGAAGGCAGAGCTTACGCGCTTGCGGCTTTGATCGCGGCGCTGTTGGCCTCCGGCGCAGCCTTCGGTTTGCATATCGCCGCCACGTTCTATTTTCGCGTGCCTTTTTGGTACGGCGCCATGTTTCCGCTCGGCTATACTGCGGGCGCGCTGATGGCCTTCGATAGCGTGCGCCGCCGCTTGCGCGGTCAGGTGAGCTGGAAAGGCCGGATCTATCCATGAAAGTCGCAAAGCGGAAAGGCGAAGATGAACGCCCGGCGGAGCGAGGAAGTGCCGTCGGTCCTCTCGACCCGGACGAGTTGCGCGCGGTCATTCTCGCCGCCAGCGCGCTGGCAGTTTTTCTCTACTTCATAAAATCGATTCTGCTGCCTTTCATACTGGCTGCCATTATCGCTTATATCTGCACGCCGCTGCTGGACGGGCTTGCCCGACGTACCCGGTGGCCGCGCTTGCTGTTCGCAGTGATCTTATTTCTGCTCATCTTGGGCGTTGCGGCGACGATCCTGAATTTCGCCGCAGGGCGCTTCGCAGTCGAGGCGGGGCATGCCGTCGCGGATTTGCAGAAAATGCTGGAGAACCTCGCTCACCAGGCGCTTGGCGATCGCTCCGTAATCGTGTTCGGGCAGTCGCTCAACGCCCATCAGATCGCCCAGGCCGCGCTCAGTTGGTTTCGCGCGTGGATCGCACAGTCAAATGGTCTTGCCCTGCTCACCGGCTACAGCTTTGCGGCCGTCATGGGCGCGTTCCTTACCGTGGTGTTGCTGTTCTACTTCCTCGTTAGCGGGCCGCGCGTGGCCGGCGGGCTCTTGTGGATCGTGCCGCCGCATCGCCGCTCCCTGGTCAAGCGCATCTGGGCGCGATTGGACCCGGTGTTGATGCGATATTTCGTCGGTGTGCTGATCGTTGTGATTTATGCGACGGTGGCGGCCTATGTCGGTCTCGGCGTCATTCTCGGCATCCAGCACGCGGTGCTCCTGGCCATGCTGACCGGAGTTCTCGAGATCGTTCCGGTGCTTGGCCCCACCTCGGCGGCGGTCGCGGCGGGCCTCGTGGCGTTACGCTCGGCAACCGGATTGATGAGCATCCTCGGCTATGCGCTTTATGCAACGGTGCTGCGCCTCTCCATCGACCAAATCGTCGGCCCAGTCGTACTCGGCCGCGCCGCCCATGTGCATCCCGCACTGATCATCTTCTGTTTCCTCGCCGGCGGCGTGGTGTTCGGCGTTTCCGGCGTGATCCTCGCCGTGCCATTGGCCTTGCTCATCAAAAGCACCTTGGCGACGCTGTACCGCGACGATCGCGGATAGAGCGCCAGCCGGAGGCGATGCCCAGGCATCCGGCCACCCCCTTTCGGGGATCGCGTCGCCGCGAAAATGGGTTATAGTTGGCAAAATTGTGCTCACCGCCGGTAACCTTTTCGGCGGAAAAACGTTTGCTTGGGGCTGAGGAAAGGCGGGGACCCGCGATGGCAGTGTGGGATGCCGCGGAGCGTGGGGCTCGGTCGCCACATAGCCATCCGTGGCTGGCGGAACTGCTGTTTGCATTTGATGCGCATTTGCGCCGCCGCTTGGCCGTGTTTGAATACAGCGGTGATCCCTCGTGCGTTTTCCGCTTGGATATCTTCCGCTGGCCGCGGCGGCTGGCATTGCGTGACGGAACGTGCGTCGAACCCGGTCAGCGCGTTGCGCGGTTGCATTTCTGGAACGAACACCTGCCGCCGATGCCCCAGGATGGCGCCACCATCGCCTGGGCTCGCCGGATGCAACGGGCCATCGCCGGCGCATTGCGCGAGCTAGCACGCTATCTCGCGTCGCGGTCCGATCTCGACGACATAGCGATGATCTGCGCTGATGTTCCCTCCGGCACCGGGCCGCAGCACGAGCAGCTTGCGCGGATCATCGCGCACTATGGATTCGAGGCGATCACGCCACCCGAACGCCCGTCCATCCGCGAGCGATGGCGCCGTCTGGGAGAAAACGTCCTGATTTCGCTTTTTGTTTTTGCGCAGAATGCCGCCGCTCTTCGCCCCGACACCCTCAGCCGCATACGTTTGCCGGTCGGTCTTTCGCGGCGGACATTAGAGCAACGATTCGGCAGCGAAAATGTCGGGTCGCCGGCCTCGGAAGCGGTGGAATCGCCATGAGAATTGCCGCCGAAATTCCCGACCTGTTGTCATTCATCCTGTCGCTGCGCGACATCTGTCTCGCCACCGCGATCATCGGCTGCGTTTTCACTCTCGTCGAGTCCGCGCTCGTCCTGGGCTTTCCGGGCGAAGAAACGGAAGGCTCCCCCGCGCAGTCGCCGGTGACTGTCCTGAAGCCGCTGCACGGAGCAGAGCCGGGCCTAGGCGCCCGCCTCTCCGCCTTTTGTCGGCAGGATTATGGCGGCCCCGTCCAGGTGTTATGCGGCACGCAGGATCACGCCTCTCCGGCTGTCGCGGTGCTGCGCGACATGGGGACGAGCTTCCCCACCAAGGCGATTGAGCTTGCTGTCGATACGCGCAGCCACGGCGTCAATGGCAAGGTGTCGAATCTGATCAATATGCTGCCGCGGGCGCGGCATGATATTTTCGTGCTGTCCGACAGCGACATCGTCGTCGGCTCCGACTATCTGCGCGCGGTCACGGCGCCTCTGGCGTCGCCGCGCGTGGGCGCGGTAACCTGCCTTTATCATGGCATCAGTGGCGGGGGATTTTGGACGCGCCTGTCGGCGCTTGCCATCAATGCGCATTTCCTGCCGCATGCGATTACCGCCGTCAGTCTGGCGCTGGCAAAGCCGTGTTGCGGCGCTACGATTGCGATGCGCCGATCGACGCTTGACCGCATCGGCGGCTTTGGTGCCCTCGCCGATGTGCTGGCCGATGATCATGCCCTGGGGCTTGCCGTACGCGCCGCCGGCTACGAAGTGGTCACGGCGCCATTCCTGGTCGGCCACCGTTGCTTCGAAAGCAGCTTGCGCCAAGTCCTTCGGCACGAGATACGGGTCGCACGTACCATCAAGAGCATCGATCCGATCGGCTATGCCGGCACGATCATCACCCATCCTTGGCCGCTCGCCCTTCTCGCCATGCTCTCGGGGAGCACTTCAGCGGTTCTGGTCGCGGTCGCAGTGCTGCTCTCGCGGGTGCTGCTCGTCCGCTGCGTGGAGCGGCAGTTCGGATTGGCGCGACAAAATTACTGGCTCATTCCGCTGCACGATATCATAGCGTTCACTGTCTATGTGGCGAGCTTCTTCGGCGCGACGGTTCATTGGCGCGGGGCCGACTACAGCGTGACCGCGAACGGTATCCTGGTCGAGGATAAGACTTAACAAGATGCATGATCCAAAAAATCGGACACCGGTTTCTCTCTCAATGGCTCGGTCATGATGCGAACCTTGTTCCTGCAGGCTCCCTCGTTCGATGGCTTCGACGGCGGTGCCGGCTCGCGCTATCAGGCGCGACGCGAGATCCGCTCTTTTTGGTACCCGACCTGGCTGGCCCAAGTTGCCGCGCTCGTGCCCGGCAGCAGGCTTATCGACGCCGTGCCGCACCGGCTCACTTTGGCCGACATCGTCCGTAGCGCTGGCGATTACGATCTCGCGGTGCTGCACACTTCGACGCCGTCCTTCGCCTCCGACCTGCGTGTCATCGCAGCCCTCAAGGCGGCGAATCCTGGTCTGAAGGCGGGCTTCGTCGGTGCCAAGGTTGCGGTCGAGCCGCAAGGAAGCCTCGAAAGCTCACCCCTGATCGATTTCGTCGCCGGGAATGAATTCGACTTCACCATCAAGGAGATTGCTGAAGGGCGCGATTGGAATACCATCGCGGGGCTGTCCTATCGCGATGCCGCGGGGAAGATCAGACACAATCCGCCGCGCGCCGTCCTCGAGAACATGGACGAACTGCCGTTCGTCACCCCGGTCTACAAACGCGATTTGCACATCGAGAATTATTTCATCGGCTATCTGAAACACCCCTATCTCTCGCTCTACACCGGACGCGGATGCAAGTCTCGTTGTACCTTCTGCCTGTGGCCGCAGACCGTGGGCGGTCACCGCTATCGCACCCGCAGCGTCGGCCATGTGGTGGAGGAGATAAGCTGGGCCAAGCGCGCTTTTCCGCAAGTGAAGGAGTTCTTTTTCGACGATGATACGTTGACCGACAATCTCCCGCGTACCGAAGCGATCGCCCGGGAACTCGGCAAGCTCGGCGTTGCCTGGTCGTGCAATGCCAAGGCCAACGTGCCGCGGCAAACGCTGAAAGTGATGCGCGACAACGGCCTGCGGCTGTTGCTCGTCGGCTACGAGAGCGGCAATCAGCGGATCCTGCATAACATCAAAAAGGGCATGCGCATTGACGTGGCGCGGCGCTTTACCAAGGACTGCCATGAGCTTGGCATCACCATCCACGGCACCTTCATCCTCGGTCTTCCCGGCGAGACCCGGGAAACGATCGAGGAGACCATCCGCTTTGCCAGCGAGATCAATCCGCACACGATCCAGGTCTCGCTGGCGGCGCCCTATCCGGGCACCGAGCTATATCGCCAAGCGCTTGAGCATGGCTGGCTCGATAAGAACCACGCCGAACTGGTCGACGCGAGCGGCGTGCAACTTGCGCCGCTGCATTATCCGCACCTCACCCACACCGAAATTTTCCAGTCGGTCGAGGACTTCTATCGACGTTTCTATTTCCGCACGCCCAAGATTGCGGCGATCGTCTCCGAGATGGTATGCAGCCCGCAGATGATGGTGCGGCGGCTGCGCGAGGGGATCGAATTCTTTGCCTTCTTGCGCCAGCGACAGGAGCTGGTTCACTGAACCATCTGGTCATCACGGCCGACGACTTCGGGCTCAGCGAACAGGTCAATGCCGCCGTGGAGGCGGCGCATAAGCGCGGAATTCTAACCGCCGCGAGCCTTATGGTTGGCGCCCCGGCGGCGGCCGACGCCGTTGAGCGCGCGCGGCTGCTGCCGGACCTGCGCATTGGACTTCACGTCGTGCTGGTCGACGGCAAGCCGGTGGCGGACCCGGCAGAGATCCCGAGGCTGGTCGACCGCAGCGGCCATTTCCGCAACGACCTCGCCGGCTATGGGGCGCGGATCGTGCTCGACCGCGCGCTGCGGCGGCAGATGGCGAAGGAAGTCGAGGCGCAATTCGAGGCCTATCGCAAAACCGGGCTGCCGCTCGATCATGTCAATGGGCACCGGCATTTTCATCTCCATCCCACGGTCGGTCACGCCGTCATGAGCATCGGTGCCCGCTACGGCATGCGGGCGTTGCGCGTTCCGGTCGAGCCCTGGTCCGTCATAGCGGGAATTGACCCGCAGACGCAGCGTCTCATCGGTCGAGTAACAGCGCCTTGGGCCGTCGTGGTGCGCAACCGCGCCCGCCGCGCCGGCCTGATCACGCCCGATGCGGTATTTGGCTTGGCCTGGTCCGGCGCCATGACGGCGGCGCGTCTCGCGCCACTGCTTGCCAAGTTGCCCGCCGGTCTTGTCGAAATCTATCTCCACCCGGCGGAGAACAGCGCCTTCGTCGGCGCCGCACCGGGCTATCGTTACGCCGAAGACTTCGCCGCGTTGTGCGATCCCGCCTGCATCTCGGCTGCGCGCCGCTCGGGCTATGCGCTCGGCGGTTATGCCGACGCGCTCAGTTAGCGCAGCCGCGTGTCGTCCAGATATCCTGCCGCGCGAAACCAGGCGATCGCGTCCGCGAGCGCCTCGCGGTAAGGCCGCGCGCACACGCCGAGATCGCGCTCGGCTTTGGCTGCCGTGAAAAACATATGATGGGCGGCCATGCGGACACCATCCACTGTCGTGAACGGTTCCCGTCCAGTGAGCCAAGCGCGCATTTCGGCGGCGTAAGCGACCGGGAAGACGACGGCGCGCGGAATGCGCAGCCGCGGCGGGCGCCGGCCGATCTGCCGCGCAATCTCGGCCAGCATATCGGCGAGCGGCACGTTCTCACCGCCGAGAATGTAGCGTTCGCCGACGGTACCGCGTTCAAGCGCCGCCAAGTGGCCCTCGGCAACATCGTCGACGTGGACGAGATTGAGCCCGGTATTGAGGAAGCCGGGCATGCGGCCGCGCGCGGCCTCGACGATGATGCGGCCGGTGGGCGTCGGCTTGACATCGCGCGGCCCGATCGGCGTTGATGGATTGACGATAACGGCGGGAAGCGCGTCCTTGGCGATCATGGCCTCGACCAGCCGTTCGGCGGCGATCTTGCTGCGCTTATAGGCGCCGATTCCCTGCGTCGGCGACAACGAAACGGTCTCGTCCGCCGCGCTGCCGTCGGTGCGCGGCGCAAGGGTTGCCACGCTGCTCGTATAGACGATGCGTTCGACTCCGGCGCGCATCGCCTCCTGCATGACGATGCGCGTACCTTCGACATTGGTGGCAAAGATCTCGCGACGGTCGCGCGCCCACAAACGGTAATCGGCGGCAACGTGAAAGACATAGCGCACGCCCGCCATTGCCTGCCGCACCGAAGTGGCGTTGCGGATGTCGCCGGCCGCGAATTCCAGGTCGAGCCCGTCGAGGTGAAAACGCGGGCTGCCGGCGCGCACCAAGGCGCGCACCGGGAACCCGGCCAGTACCAGCTTTCTCGCCACCGCCGATCCGACGAATCCCGTGGCCCCGGTGACCAGCGCTTGTGCTTTTCCGCCCATTCGCATCTACACGCCGCGACGGGAACGAACCAAGCATTTTTCGCGGCAAAATACTATGCTTGCTGGCGCGCTCAATGAAGGCCGCAACCGGAGAATTCGACTCCGGGATTTGTTGTGATAGACTTCGCGTCCGTCCTCGATGATTTGGCCGGAATCAATCCCGAGGACATCTGCGGGGGCACTCTGTCGAGGGATAGAGCTGGGTCACAGGCGCGAGGGCGAAGGCTTCTCATGGCATTTCAATTGGATTTCGGGGCGACGCTCGCAGATGACATCGTGGGTGACGCCGAGGACACCTGTCCGGTTGCCGACGTGGGGAGTCATCGCCGGATCGTCATCGCATTCGTCGGCCTGGCTTTTGAGGCGCGCATCGCCGAGGGTCCCGGGGTGCTCGTCGTTTGCCGTACCGCCGGAAGCGAATTAGCCAAAGCGGCCGACAGCGCCGTACGGCAAGGCTACCGCGGCATGGTCAGCTTCGGCGTTGCCGGGGGGCTCGCTTCGCATCTGCGTGCGGGGGATTGGGTGGTTGCTTCCGCCGTGCGTGAATCGCAGACCGTGCGCCCGACGGACGTGGTATGGTCGCGCAGGCTCCTCGGCTTGATCGCCGGCGCTGTCCACGCTCCGGTCGTGGGTGTCGATGCGCCGATCGCCGAGCCGGCAAGAAAGCGTGAGCTGCACCGGACAACCGGGGCCGCTGCCGTCGATATGGAATCCCATATAGTGGCGCGGGTCGCGGCCGCGCAGGGGCTTGCCTTTGCTGCCGTGCGTGTCATCGTCGATCCCGCCCATCGGAAGGTCCCTCCGGCCGCCTTGCTGAGCATGCGCCCCGACGGTCGTGCCGACGCCACCGCGGTGCTGCGCGACATCGTAGCGCGTCCGTCGCAGATTTCGCCCCTCGCCCGAATTGCCGTCGACGCCTTCATTGCGCGCGCCGCCATGGCGCGCGTGCGGCGCCTGCTCGGCCCGCATTTCGGGTTCACTGACCTCGATCGGGAAGTGGCACATTCAGATGTCGCGGAGTCGGAACTCGGGGGCTCGGATGTGGCGCCGTATCGCTCGCCCGCGTGAAGCAAATCGGATTCACCGCTGCTATTAATCAGTCAATAAGTATGTGCACTATCATGCGGCATATTTAAGGGATGGTTTTTGGTAGAACGAGCGGATTTTCTCAGGATCGTTTTGCAGTTGGCGCATGGATGCACGCACCTTGCTGTGGAAGTCGGCTCTTAACGCCTATGCGCGAAAGCGGTGACCCACAAAATTCTGCTGGATTCACTGAGCGCGGGAATGAGCGGAGAACGGACTGCCCGAACCACCATCAACTTATCCCGCTTTAGGAGTCGCCCAGGAGAAATCGCAGAACCGCGTTGGCGTAGGCATCCGGCTCTTCAACGTTCGATAGATGCGAAGCCTCGAGAACAGCCAGCCTTGCTCCGGGAATTTGATTGCGGATGAACTCGTTTACGTCGAGCGGCGTTGCAGGATCGAGTCTCCCGGCAATGATCAGCGTCGGAACCCTGATCCCGGGAAGCAACGCGCGGTGATCCATGTCGCGGATCGCCTCGCAACACCCAATATAGCCTTCAAGGTCGGTTTTCAGGAGCATTTCGGTCATGCGGGCGATCGTCGCCGGTTGGCGCCGACGAAATCCCTCGGTGAACCATCGTTCCATGGTCGCAGCGGCCGACGCGGAAAGACCATGTGTGCGCAGAAATTTGATCCGTTCCTCCCAGATGCGTTTGTCGGGGTAATAGCAGGCCGTATTGGAGAGGACGAGCTTGTCGATGCGCGCGGCGGCGTGAGCGCCGAGCCATTGGCCGACCATACCGCCCATCGACAACCCGCACCAGTTGATCCGCTCAATCCCGAGGTGATCGAGGACCGCCAGCACGTCGCGGCCGAGCCGTTCCATCGTATAAGGACCTTTCGGCACGCCCGATCGGCCGTGGCCGCGGCGGTCGTAGCGAATGATGCGGAAATGCCGCGTGAACGCCGGAACTTGCTGGTCCCACATTGTCAGGTCGGTGCCAAGCGAGTTCGACAGCATCAGCACCGGAGCGTGCTCGCGCCCATCCACCTCGACGTGGATCAGACAGCTGTCGGCGTCGATATCCGGCATCAGCGGTTCCTCTCCGGTTGTGCGGACCGATGCCGGTGCATCCGGTGCCCAAGGTGAAGAAGCATCGCGCCGAAGACGATGGCCTTCGATGCGGTACGCTAGACTCGGGGCAATCGTGCATGCCCCCCCTTATCCGCGAGCCCGCACAGTTGGACATGCGGAGGTCCGGCGCCAACCTATTCGCATAGCCCGCTGACACGGAGGTATCAAGCTCATCGATGCGGCTGGACGATTGCCGATTGGCCAGCGCCGAGAGCCTGGAGCTTGAGCTTGACCCGGTGCGTGCGGCGTGGTTTGCAAGGCATATTATTGTCCTTGCGCGAGTATGAACCCGCGACCGAATGATGGGTCGGTATTTGCCGCTGCTATTTGACGCTGAATTCTCTGGCGTCGCCGTCGAATACCAGTCGCTCGCCCGTGATCAGCCGAATTTCCAATATGGTTCGTGCGTCTTCGATTTTCGAATGCGGCACGCCCTCGACGAGCGAATGGCGTTTGAGCATCGTCGCCCAAATGGTCGGAAAGTCATTTCCCTTTCGCACCAGTTCGGTGCAATGCCGCGCCAAGTCTTGTGCCCGCTCTCTGGACATCGGCGGATGTGAGCGCAGGCGACTTCTTTCCACTTTGATCTAAATCAATGCATTCCGAAAAATGCGTGCGGAGCGGCCTGGATCGCGGCCCCGGGCCGGCATTCCTGACGGGATCAGTCTCGGGCGATCCCGCGGTTTTCAGCCACATATTTGCTCAACCGATGCAGCAACGCATTGAATCGCTGCCAGCCCTGGGCGTCCTTGTTTCGCAGGACGGCGCAGGCCCGTCCGGCGAGCCGGCATGCGGCATCGGCGCGACCGGCCGCCGCCAATTCTTCCAGGGCCTGGAGGAGCACGTCGATGACGCCGGTCTTGCCGGCCCCCGCGTCCGCTGCGCCTGGGCCGGCCATCACCACTCGCCTCCGGGGGCGATTCCGAAATGCTCCTTGGCGGCCGGCGACATCATCTGGGGTGTCCACTGTGGCTCATAGGTGAGGTTCACATCGACGGACGTCACCCCTGGCGTCGACCCCGCCGCTTCGCGGGCGCCGTCCGCCAGATAGCTCGTCGCCGGGCAACCGCGGGTCGTTGTCGTCATCGTGATGCGCACGGCACCGCCGTCGTCAGCCGTGACGTCATAGACGAGGCCGAGGTCGACGACGTTGAACCCCAGCTCCGGATCGATCACCAGGCGCAGCGAATTCTTGATCGTTTCGGGCAGAGCGCTCGCGGCTTGACCGTCTGTGGCTTCGAGGTTCATGCGGCGGCCTCTTTCGCGGCGCCAACCCGCACCAGAACCTTGTAAGTCGTGCCGTCCGCCTCGAAGCCGCCCCGCCAGCTATGGCCGCGTTTGGCCAGCTCCGGAAGCAGAAAAATCGGCTCGCGGCACAGCAACGCGGAAAGAACTTCGCCCGGAGCCATGGTTTCGAGCGCCGCCAGAGTCCTCACCATCGGCTCGGGCGGATCGAGGTCGCGGTTGTCGAGATGCCGCACGGGCGCGGGCCAGGCTTCGTCCCTGTCCGCGTTACCCACCGAAGCGGCATTGGCGGCCGGCGCTCCGGACGGGGAGAACAATACCTCCCATTCGCCGCCATCGAGCTCCTTGGCCTGGTAGGCAAATCCCTTTGAACCGAGAACGTGCAGCAGCGGCGTCGGCTTGAATGTCGCGAAGAGCTTCAATCCCTCTCCGGGCTTGAGGGCGTTGACCGCCGCCATGATCTCTCCGAAGGGTTCGATCCAGAAGAGAACGGAAG
>JAKAPE010000131.1 GCA_021811945.1 Pseudomonadota bacterium
TGATTGCAGATAGCCGAAGCTCACCGGGCGAGCGCCCCGACATACGTCGAGCAATGCGCTCGTAGCCCGGCTTCCGGTTGATGAGGTGGATCATGATGTCCGTATCGAACATCCAGGTCATTGCCAGCGCCTGGACTGATCGTCTGGTTGTTGCTGTTCGATTGATCCCTGGAAGCGTCCGACTACAGCCATCACCTGCTCACAGGTGACGTGCATCGGCAACAAGAGGACTCCTTCGCCCACGTGCTTGATCTGCACCTCCTCGCCCGAAAACCGGAATTCCTTGGGCAAGCGCACAGCCTGGCTAAGGAGTCGCAAAAATCGGCGTTGTTCGCGTCGAAAGCGCGCAACGCTTTCCAAACCACCTTAACATTTTCAACCAGCAACTGTTTGGTTGTCAGCAATCCCGTAACGATCTCCCTTAATTGAGACTTTCCAACGCTATAACAACGCTGAAGCACCCACGCGATTTCACAGAGAGTGATGTGAATGATGTACCCGGGCGTCTCCGCTGAAAGCGATTCCTCGATAAGCCGGGTTGCCGTCGCGGACTGTTTCTTATCGTCTTGCACGAGGTACCTGATGACGACGTTCATGTCCAGCCCTATCACGGCTTCCCTCCCATTTCTGAAATCGCTTGTTTCACCTCATCGATCGTCACGGGCCGCCTCGGTTTGGGGACGATGCCTTTCAGGGACCTAACGTCCCGGGTAGCCGCAACCATCTGGAAAACACCTTTTTTAACTTCAACAAACTCAACCCGATCCCCCGTATCTACCCCCAGACGGGACCGTACGTCTTTGGGGAGGGTAATTTGACCCTTATCTTGCTGCACTACAAAAATTGCTGTTCCTTACTTTATTGCAAGGATTGTGTGGGTGCAAGCATTTTGCATAAAAGGGCATCTACCCAACACGCTGTGCCAGCGATTCCTTTTGATTTGCAGCACGGCGACCACGATGAGGGCCAGAGGAGTCAGACCAAACTCGGCTGGAATTACCACGTTGCATGGCGCAGTGCGTAGGTCCACACCCAGCATTGCCGCCGATCGAGATCGACGCCGAGACGCCGCAACAGGTCTGGCCGATCATCTTATCGCTGGTCTTCAAGCAAAAGTTGCCGTGTACGATGCAACCTATATGGAACCCGCCCTCCGGTTCGCACTGTCGTTTAACCGGCCGATAAAGCACTCGCCCGCTTTCTGTGGCCGGATGAAGTCCTCTATTTTCCTATCACAATTGGGTAATCTCTTTTCCGCAACTGATAGCACTGCCATATCTGCGCCTCGCAGGCATGCGGATTGCGTAAAATCTGACGGCCCCAGAAATTCAGCACCGCCCAACCCATTGCCTGGAGAGCATTGCGCTTACGGGCATCGCTTTCCAGCGTCTCCCTGTTGCCGTGATAGGCAAACCCGTCACAGTAAATGGCAATCCGGCGATCGGGATAGGCGAAATCCGGGATCGTGATCAGTCCACCTCCCTCGTCGCGAACTTCATATTGCGGCACCGGTTCCGAGAGCCTGCCAGCCTGCTGAATCGCCTCCAGCAAAGCACGCTCTATGGCGGTATCCGCTATTGGACTCGCTTGCTGGGTAACGTTAAGTTCCAGCCACCTTACAGACGCGTTTCTGCCATCGCCTGCGCGGCCCGAATGCGGCGCGGCCGTCGGCTGACTCTCATTCAATTGAAAGAGGATACTGCGCACCAGCTCTTTATTGAGCAAAGCATGGTCGAACTGATTGCGCGCCGACTTAAGACACCGGTAGCAGGCGCGCTCACAGTCATGGTTGAATAGCCGGTCCTGCGCCGCCTGTGCCCAGCCGCGAAGGTCTTGGGCGAGCTGTTCCAGGTAGCCGGCACCGCCTGGGGCCGTCTCATAGAAAACCAGCGTCCAACCGCCTGCGCCATCCGGGTGTTGGAAGTAGGCGATTTCGTCCGGTTCAATCTCGAGCTGCTCCTGCGCTCCGACCACAAGTGCCTTGCCGAGCGTTCGGCAAAACGCATTCGCATCCCCCATATCCGTCGGAGCGATGCCTGGTGCAAGCGGAACTACCAGCACGTCGGCGAAAAACTCATAGCCGAGAATGAAGGATCTGGGATCGCCGTTGCAGATGGCCCGGTGACTCTCATTCCAGCGCTCTCGCTTTTTATCTGTCAGCTCGTGTGGCCGGTGCCTACCGCAGGTCGGGCACAAATCGAATTGCTCGCCCGGTCCGCCCGCGCGGCCCTGCCGTCCCCAATTTGTTACCAGCAGATTGGCATGGCTACGGAATTCCAATGTGACGAACTCATACGGGTAGAGTTGGGACGCCCTTTCCGAGTCATCCAGCAGGTGTTCCTCCCGCTTGAAGATGAGGCGCTGGCGGCTGTCCTCGGCAGAGGTGATCTGGGTGTTTTCTTCGGCCTCGAATGAATCGATCAACGCGACCTCCGCCTGCTGGGTGATCCGATGGCCACAGCGCGGGCAATCATTTACCACCTCTTTCGCTGCAAAGCCGCACTGATCGCAGAAGCAAAAACGTTCCACCCGGCCCGTCTGATCGGCCCCATGCTGAGCCGAGCCCGAGCGCCGGTCGCCTTCGAAGAAGGCTCGGATACTCTTCAGCTTATGACTGTTGGCGTAGACCATGTTGCCCGGCGCGAATTCGAAGAGCGCAATCCATGCGGGCCGGCGCAGCGTCGGTGTGTCGGAAACACCGGGATCGAGCGAGAAGGTATCGGTCGGGAACTGGTAAGAGGGCAGCACGCCTTTTTCGGAAAAATACGACAGGACGAACGCCTTTTCGCGGTCGGTGGTCAGTTCTCGGTAAGCACGCTCACGCGCGCGCCTCTTTTGTTCCGATTCACGGGTGGAGACGATGCGGGCGTATTCGTGGAACTCACGGTGCAGACGCTTCACCTGCTCGTGCCAGTCGCGCACCGTGTTCTCAAAATCATCGGGAAAAGCGCTTACGACCTCAGTGACACTTTCCTTACCGAATACCTCCGTCGCTTTTACCTCAATGTCTGCACGCCCAGTACGCAGGCTTTCGATGAGCGGGGCGTAGAGGTCGCGCTTCAATACCGCCGGGTTTTGGAGGTCTTCGAGCAAATCGCCCATCCGCCAGGAGAAATCCTCATTCAACTCCTCCAACGCGAAGGAGCGCACATGCCGCGCGATGATCTTGTCGTTTGCCAGACGCACTACGGGCGGTTTGAACTCGCCGCGTACGAGCCACGCGGGGTCCTCGAAGCAATGCCGGTCGTGGGGCCCGGCACCGCAGAAGGTGGTCACGAAGCCGATACGAAGCCTGCGGCCCGCGCGGCCCGCGCGCTGTACGTAGTTTGCCGGCACATGAGGGGCGTTACGCAGAAGCACGCTGTAAAGTGATCCGATGTCCACCCCTAATTCCAACGTCGGGCTACACACCAACGCCTCGATGCGCCCGTTTTTGAACTCCTGTTCACGCTTGGCTCGGGTATCCTGGTCGATCTGTGCGGTGTGTTCCAGCGCACGCAGCCGGCGCGGACGGTCAGCGGTGTAGAGCTGCACATAGTAGTTGTTGTGGTCGACCGTGTCCGACTGGATGTCTTCATCATGTCCGGAGCAACCGGTGGAGGCGAGACATGTCTCGGCCCGATAGGGCCGCCAGATCGAACACTTGCGGCAACGCCAACCCCTTTCGGCTTTGACGAGCCGCACGATGCGTTTGGCGATTTGCAGCGGTCTCTGGCCTCGAAGATGTTTTCTCACGTTTTCGGGCAGAACTGTTGGTGATTCCAGCATCTCGTGCTCGCGCAGCAGATCCACCACACGCCGTATCCACTCTTCGCCGAGTGGGTTGCCGAGCCCGGCTTTGTCACAGACGAGCTTGGCGACCCCACCTGCCGCGCCGCGCTCCGTATCCTTGACGAGCGGCTCCATCTTGATTCCTGAAACCGAGCGGCTGCGCAGCGCCTCGGACCGGTCGAGCATGAAAAAAACGGCCCCGCGTTCATGTTCCGCGATCGATAAGCTATAGGGCTCGACGGTGAGCAAGCTCCAAGGTGTTTTCTTTGGATCGAGGAACGACTGATAGAAGTCGAAAGACACGGCACGCTTGCGGCGCATGAAATCGAGCATGGCGCGCACGAGGATTTCACCTGTCTTGACCCCGAGGCTGGCACGCGTGCAGCACTCGGCAAAGCGAGGGTCGGCAACGAGTCTGTCCAGAAACTCGTATTGGACCTCGACAAGCGCCAGGTTTTCGAGCGCGATGCGCTGGTGCGCGGCGCGGCAGAACTCAGCGGCCACTTCGTATTCGAGCGTGCGACGCCAAGAGGCCTCTTCGTCGCGGGTCAGATTGCGTTTTGCGAGCCCGATGTTCTGAAAGATCTCGCGCACGCGGTTCGGCAGATCCTGCAGCGCGATACCGCTTGCCCCCCCTTCGCTGACCGCCGCCTCGATCGCGTGCCGCAGCGCGAACTGGCGGTGCCGGTCGCTCATATAACCGGCCTGATGCGCGGCGTCTTGCCGGTTGTCGGCAAAGATCAGAAGTTTCCGCTCCTCTTCCGGCAGCCGGTCGAGGTGGTGAGTGCCGAGCACCGAAACGCTTGAGGCCACGCCGGTACGCAACAGGGTCAACACGTCACCCCGCGGATAGCGGCTGTTACAGACCGGGCAGGTCGAACCGCGCCCGCGCAAGACATGCTGAATACTGAGGTTCTCTTTCCGTACCCCTTCCGGCTCCGTGTCAAACACGCGTCCATGAACATGATCCACGTGGTGTGGCTTCAGCCTTTTCTGCGCTGCGGTCTGCCGGTGACGACGCGGGCGGGAGCCCTCTTCCCCCGAGTCGGGGTCTTCGTCGTCCGTTTCGATGCGCTCACCGATCAGTTGCGGTGTGATGAATGCCGTCTCCTCATCGCTTAAGAAATCATCGTTGGCTACCGTCTGTTCGGGGTGATCCGGATCGAATCGGACCTTGACGAAGTCCTGGCCACAGGTGCGGCACAGTACCGCCGGGCGTACCGCGCCGCCGCAGTTACTGCAGCGGTCAGAGCCGTCGGTGGCGAGCTTACGGCAGGCCGGGTTCATGCATAATCCGACGTCGTACACGCCGTGGAAGAAGGTGTGCAGTTTTGGGCGAAGAAGCGGCGGCTCGTCGTCATCACCGTAACTCCCGAGCAGTAAATACGCCGCGATGAGCCGGCCGAGGGACTCAGTGGAGATCTCGCGTAACACCGGCATCTCCTTGCGAAGAATTTCAGCAAGCTCTTCGAGTGCCCGTGGCGTCTCGGCCTCCTTCATCAGCACTTCGACAAAGCGGTTTCCGGACAGGAGCACCTGGAGTCTCTGGCGCGTCGAGCCCGAGCTCGGCGCCCGGCGACCGCACAGTTTTTCCGCGAACCCGAGCAACTCGGCCTCGTCGGTTTGCGTGCAAGACCTCAGCTCCTCGTCGGACAGCTCGATGGCTGGCGGTTCATAAGGCAAAGCCGCGTGTGGATTCTCGCGATAGCGCTCGCCGATGATGTCCTGTGGCTCGAAGGTCTCATCGAAAAGGTCCGTGGCAAACCGCGCGAGCGCCGCATCGCCACCGGCATCCTGTGAGACGGTGGCCGAGGTGCCGATCGCCCGCAGCTCGCCCTTCTTCAGGCCACAGCGTGCCTTCAGCCGGCGCAACAAGCAGGCCAGCTCGGTCGCGAGTGCCCCGCGGTAGCTGTGAATCTCATCCAGCACTACGAACCGCAAACCAAGTGTAAACAATACCCGGTCGGATTTGCGGACCAGCAAAAACTCGAGCTGCTTGTAGTTTGTCAAGAGAATGTCCGGCGGATTGCGCCGGATGTCCTCGCGGCGCGTGAGCTCGTTGCCCGCAAGCGGTTCGCCGATGGCGCTCGCGACGGTCTCGCTCTCACCGGTGTACAGCGCAAAGGTCAGGGGACTGCCCGTGTCACGAAAAAGCCCGCGCAGGCGCACGAGCTGATCGTTCGCGAGCGCATTCATGGGGTACAACAGTATCGCCTTGGTCCCCGGGACACCCTGTTCTCTGAGTCGCAAGGCGCCGGAAAGCACGGGCAACAGGAAAGACTCGGTCTTGCCGCTTCCCGTCCCGGTCTTGACGATGATATTGCGGCCCGCCTCCACCGCGCGTTGCGCATCTTCCTGATGCGCGTAGAGCGGTGCGGAACCGAACGCCCAGTTGAAACGGGTCAGTTCTCGATGACCGCAACCCGAGGCAAGGATCTGTTCGAGCCGTTGTCCTTCGGCAAAGTCGTGCGCAAGCGTGACGTAGGGACCCTTGACCAGCACTTCCGCCTGGTCCACGTGCCGCTCGAACTGCACGCGCAACTTCGGGTCGGCCAGCCGATAGGAACTCTTGATAAAGCTGCGATACTGCTCGATCAGGTGCCGCACGCTTTCGATGACGGAAAAACGCGTCATTCGAGCCCCCTCTTCAGAAGCGCTTCCGTGCGCCACGCCAAAAGTCGCCTCAACCGGAACTGGTCTTTGAGCATTTTCGCCGCGCGCCTTTCGCCCGCAGCATTCACCAGATCTTCGAGCGATACCAGCCGTTCAGCCCATCCCAGCCGAACGACAGCGTTGACCGCGGCATGGTCGCAGCAGCACGCCTGCCAGTCGTCATTACGACCCAGCGCATATGCCCAGAGGTGACGTTCTCCGGCGTCGAGGCGGAAAGACTCCGGATCTTTCAGCGTCAGCACTGCAAGCTCCCTATCTGACACTGGGTGGTCCGTAAGCCGCGTTTTCAGGTCTGCATCACTCACCCGTACGTATCCCGGCCTATAGAGATCACCGGTGCGAGCCTCCTCACAGCATTTCTTTACCGTCTCGATGTGAAAATGACCGGTGAGCGCAACCCAGACGCCGACACGGACGGCCTCGATAATGATGTTAGTATCCACGAGAACCGGCCTTGCTGGCTGCATAACACGGGTTGCCTCTCATAGCTCGAACGGAACAGGCAGCCCGTAATCCTGAAAAAGCTCCGCCAGGTCCTCGATGGTCATTTCGAGCAGCGAAGCCGCGCGCCGAACCGAAAGCTCACCCTTCGCCAGTGCCTCGCGCAGGCGCTGCACGAACTCCGGGCTGAATAGCTTGGGTAAAGGCAACGGTTGTCGCGGGCGGCCGTTCGCAGTGAGTCGGTCATCGTGGATTTCCAAGAGATCGGCTTTGTCGAGCCAGCCGAGCTGGACCAACCGCCATTTGAGCGCGACGGCGGTCACAAACAACTCGGTTGCGGTGGTATTGAGCCAATCGTGGATTTCGGTGTTGCCGCGTGTGCGCCAGCGGGGCGCGAGCGTGCGCTCGGGCATGAGCAGAGCCGAAGCAAAATTGTCGGCGAGTTGTTCGACCCGTCGGCCCTTGCCCCCGTGCGGGATTTCGCCTTCCCGATGCTCGGGCGGCATCTGCTCCCAGGTGAGCAGGTGGAAGATCTCGTGCGCAAGGTCGTAGTGCCGGCGGCCTTCCGGTTCCTTGCGATTGATGAGGATCGCATTCAATCCCGGCAATTGGCAGGCCGCGCCGGAGATGCTCGGCGACGCATCCACATAAAGCACGAGCGCGCCGAGTTTGTCCCGCACGCGCTCCGGCAGTTTGAGCGCTGGAATCTCACCCAGATCCCACTCACGCCCGAGCGCTTCGGCCACGGTACGCGCTTCTTCATAGGAGCTTTTCTCGATGAGCGGCAGACGCGGCTGCAACGGGCTGGGTGGTACGTCCTTCCCTTCGCCGAGCTTGCGGTAGAGCGCAATCCATCGTCCGGCACGCTCCTCGAAGGTGTCGAGCAGGTTCGCTGTCGCATCTCTCGTCGTGCGCCAAGAAAACTGGCCTTCGCCGACGAGGCGGAAGGAATCAGTGAAGTAATCGAGATCCACGCCGAGCACCTGCATCGCACGCACGAGTTCCTCGGCACTGAGCTTGCGCTGGCCGGCCTCGATTGCCGCCACCGTTTGGCGGTCCTTGAAGCCGAGCTTGGCGGAAAGCTCAGCTTGTGTGAGGCTGAGCTTTCCGCGGGCGTGCTTGAGGCGACGGTTAATGAGTTCTGTCATACATTACTTGATACCGGAAAACTGAAACGGCCCCCTGTGGAAGTTCTAGCGTCCCGCTTCACGCGCAGCTTCTTCCACCCAATCGGCAAAATTCGTATAACCGTCCTCCAGAGCCCAGTCATAAACCGGATAAATCTGGGATAGGTATTTTCGAGTACCGGTCTCCTCGATGTAAAAAAGCTCAAACGGGTTCTGACCAGCATCGTTTGTTCGACCATATTGATCTTTCAGTCTGTGAATGAGAATTCCGAGTAACCCCTTGCCGCGCTTGTGGCTCTGTTCGATCTCGTATCGGATGTAATGGCGATTAGCCGTTTGGTTACCGATCAAGACGACTGTGACGGAAGTACCATTGAGCTGATTCTCGATCCAGCGCTTAATAGCAACATCTCCTCCCCGTTTAACTTTCTCCCACTCTGCGTCATCCCAGAACCCTGCCGTGTGGCGATCTTGTGTAACCCAAGAATTGCGAATCTGACTCGCACGCCAAATGTCATTTTGGTAATGAAAGCTGAAGAACGCATGTCTTGTCATCGTATCTCTCCGTGTTTCGCCTCTTCACCTCACAACACCCACACGCGGACAAAAAGAAGCATTAGCGCGAGAAGTGCATAGAAAGGCCACACAGAAATCGAGCTGCTCGCCTTGAGAATCAACAGTGATAGGGATGACGCGCCCGTCTTCGGTGCAACGTAGAATACATCCTCTACCGATGCGCTATCAGAGTGAAGCTTTTTTATGAAGTCGTTGTAGACGTTGCGAAATTGGCGTTCAAGGGCAAGGTAATATGAATCTAAAAGTAGGAAAAGCCCAATCGGTACGATTGAGATCCAAACGTAATTCGGATTACCTTTGCCCGCGATGATCACAACAATTGCGGACACCAATGTCACGCACCAGGTCTTACAACTCGAGCTGTTTGTCGCCACGCGACTGATGACGGATTGCAGGATCGTCAAATAGCTTTGCACAGACGGGGAATTGAAGGTGACTTGTGCCATCGATGGTTACCCCAAGAGGTTCTTGAGATTGTCCCAGTTCCAAGCATAAAGCTGACCCGCGTTGGGAACAGGTGTGTAATTCTTATCCCGATAGCTGATCACTTGCACGATCGGCACGCGTTCTTCGCGCGCCATCTGGACTTCTTTCAATACGCCTGGCGCTCGATGTGTGTTCGGACCGACCATCACGAGGACAATGTCGGAGCGCCGAATCGCTGCCCATGCTTTGTCCTCCCAAGTTTTCATCGGAGCCGCCTCCTTGAGCGAAGTGTCGATCACCTCGAAAGGAGAGTCCGGCAGGCGAGCTTGTCCGATGATGAGGTCTTTGAGAGCCTTGTCGTTGTCAAAGTCAAAACTGACGAAGACGCGCTTCTTCGCCATGGGGGGCCTCCAGTCGGGTCAACACAAAAACTACCCGAGCCCGATACGTCACTTGCCCAGCTCGTTATACTTCGGCTTCGAGCGGACAATAACGCGGGCCTCGGTCTGCTTGGCCTGTTGGATACTTTTCATCTGCTCGATTTCTACCTTCTTGCCTGGCACATAGTCCTTGCCGCCGGGCAGATGTTCGGCGATCCGCTCCTGCACGCGGCCACGTTTAGCAATACCGGTGTAATTGGTCTTGCCGCTTGGGGTCTGAATGCGATAGAGCGCCGGCTTGTTGTCCGGCAACTTGGCTATGCCGGACTTGTTGAAAGGAACTGTCTTGCGCGCCATGACGAAACCTCCTCCTAGTGATCGATGGATGCAGCATAGCATTGCATTTTTAATCATGCAATATCATATTGTATATTATTATAAATGATCAATATTATTGGTCGAGCCGCCGCAGTAAAAAGTCATGAAATTCCGATCGCTTACGGACGAAGACGGGGAAGGTAGAGAGGATGTAGGCGAGATCGTCGGCGGTCAGACCATAGGCCTGAGCGACCGCCCGGTTGGCTTGCCAGACTGCTTCGAAGTAGGGCTCGTTGCGCTCGGCCGGCTCGGCGCCGTCGGTCGAGACGGTCTCGATAGCGGGAATCTGTTGGCAGTCAGCCACCGGTGGCACCGCGACGCGGGAAACGTACGTCCAACTGAGGTGCGTACCGGCAGTCCGCAACCGCATAAGGAAATCGAACGCGAAGCTGTTCATCACCGCTGCCGCGATACGCTGATCGAGCGCGGGCATATCGAGAGTCGCAAGCGTGTTCCCTGAGCACGACCGCTCCGGCAACACCGCGGCGATGCAGGTGCGAATGTTGGTGTTGCTCGCAATGTCGCGGAAGACGAGCTTGGGTGCGCCGCTCGGCGGCCTGCCGTATTTTTTCTCCGCCGCGTCGAGGCTGACCCAGCGCTCGATGGGCTTCACGTCCACGAGGAACTGGTCGATGTGTTTGCCTTCGTAGAGCGGCCAAAAGCCTTTTTCCGCCATCCGCGCTCGCACCTCGGTAAAGGGAATGGAACGATTCGCCGGCCAGTCGAGGCCGCAGACCTCGCGCGGCGTGTAGAGCCGTCCATCCGGCCGCGTCCAGAGGTCGCGGTCGTTGGTCATGTCGAATTCGCGATAGAACCGCGCGTTCCACGCACCGGAGCCTTCGGCCCCGAGCAACAGCCTCGGCGTCTGGCCCGACAGGAGCCCGTACATCTTGAGCACGAGCTCCCGGTCGCGCTCGCTGCGATATTCGAGGAACGCGAGCGTGCCGGGCGAGAGCCGTTCGATTTCTGAGCGGCGGAACAGCACTTCGACGCCAGCCAGCGGGCCGGATTCGAGCTCGTCAAGGTCGTGGCGCATGAAGGCGGCGCCGAATTCGCTGTCCGCCGATGCCGCAGCAGACTTTTCCGCCACCAGGCAGACGAACTTGTAGCTCGAGTGGATGTTGAAAATCTTCTTCCGGTTCTCGAAGCCGTAGAAGCGCTCGATCTTCATCGCGTCGAGCAAGAGATACCTCAAGCCGGTACAGCCTTCGTTGTTGTAGAGCGCGCTCGGCACCAGCATCCCGAGCTGGCCACCGTCTTTCAGCACCTGCTGGCCACGCTCGATAAAGAACTTGAAGAGATCCGGATCCCCGCCAGTCGAGCGCCCGTTAATTTCCCAGTCGGTGTAGCGGTAGTCGCCACCCCCTTTGAGGCAGGCGGCAAGCGTCTTGAGCCGCTCGGCATAGGCGTCGAACTGCGCCCTCAAGGTGGGGTCGGCGCGCTGAAGTTCTCGGATGCGGGCATCCAGCTCGCCACCGGTGAAAGCGCGGATCAGCACGTCCGCCCGCCCATAGAACTCCTTGCGGTCGGGCTTGACTTTCTCCCATGGCGGATTGCCCAGCACGCAATCGAAGCCACCCTCGGCGAAGACCTCCGGGAATTCCAGCTCCCAGTGGAAGAAGCGCTCCCTTTCGCGAACCCGCTCGAACTCGTTCCACCAGGGGCGTG
Organism: Pseudomonadota bacterium; assembly: GCA_021811945.1. Lineage (GTDB taxonomy): Bacteria > Pseudomonadota > Alphaproteobacteria > Rhizobiales > Xanthobacteraceae > BOG-931. Next base: position 11,441 of record JAKAPE010000131.1, read on the forward strand.
AACGGGCATCACGCGCGAGATCGTCCGAGAACATAAGTGCCGGCAGCTCCTGCCAGATCGCGGAAAGGAACGCGGAGGCCGAACGCAGGTCGAGGAGTAGCCGGGCCGTCGCGGTCGCCTCTTCGGCGCGTCGCAAACGGTCCTCCTTGTAGACAAATTCGTCTGGGGTATCCGGCCGCACTTCGGGCGGCAGCGGCGCGTCGATGAGTTTGCGTTCCTCCAGTGCGGCGGCGAGGCGCTTCTTGAGCTCGGCTTCGAAAAGACCCAGCGTATACCGCTCTGTCGGCTTGCCGAGCTTCGGATGCGGCGGCTGCTCGAAGTTGGCGAGTGAGCTCCCGAGCAGCGAATTGCCGCAACGGATGTGGTGGGCGAAGAAAGACAGCGGTCGGTCGCCGGCGAGCGATTCGATCCACAGCGCCACCTGGGCGAGCTGTACGGCGGTCGGATTCAGGTCCACGCCGAAAAGACACTTCTCAACGATGCGTCGCTTGCACCAGGCCAGCCCTTCCTTGTCCCAGCGCCTGCGCACTTCGGCCGAGAGCGCACGGTCCGGATGAAAGGCGAGCGGGGGGTCGCCCTCGTGCCGGTAGGCTTCATAGAGCTTCCCGCCGAGAAACCGTGCCGCGCCCACCAGGAAGTGCGCCGAGCCGCAGGCGGGGTCCATCACCCGCAGCCGCTCGATCTCAGCGGCGGACTTGCAGGCGACGAGCGGCGCGAGGGACTCCCGCACGAGATAGTCCACGATTTCGGTCGGCGTGTAATAGGAGCCCGTGCTCTTACGTGCCGAACCGGGTTTGAAGTAGAACTCACCGGGTTCCAGTCGGCGCAGAAGCTTCAGAGCCGCGCCGCGCTGGACGCCGTGGTCGGTTTCTTCTTCCTCGACAACATCCGCTTCTGCTTCCTCCTCGTCCGCTTCTTGCTGTTCGCTCTCGTCGGCCGTCGCCTCCGGGTGCAGCCGGGCCACTTCGGTGCCTTCGACGATTCCCGCATCGCCTGCGACCACAAGAGACTTCGCCTCTGCAAGGCGAATGAGTTCGGCGGGTGTGAGCACGAAATCGCGCCCCGCGACCCGGCATTCGATCAGGGTATCCGTAGCTTCTTCCGGCTCGTATTCGAGCAGGCCCTGATAGACGTTGCCGAGCTGAGATCGGAA
>JAKAPE010000132.1 GCA_021811945.1 Pseudomonadota bacterium
CGTGGTTTGTCGGCGTCGCCTTTGCCGGCATCGGCATCGGCGCGCTGGTGCCGGCGGCGATCATGTCGATCGCCGCGGCCAACCTCTACACCCGCAACATCCATCGCGAGTTCATCAACAAGAATCCGACCGACCGGGAAGAAGCGCGGATGGCCAAATGGGCGTCGCTGGTGGTCAAGTTCGGTGCGCTGGCCTTTGTGATATTCGCGCCCGAGCAATATGCCATCAACCTGCAGCTTCTGGGCGGCATCTGGATCATCCAGACGCTGCCGGCGGTGATGTTCGGCGCCTTTACCCGCTGGTTCAACGACTGGGCGCTGCTCCTCGGCTGGGCGGTCGGAATTGCCGCCGGCACGGCGATGGCGATTGCTGTGAACCTGAAGCCGACCTATGCGCTGGTCTTCGCCGGCTTGAGCTTCCCCGGCTACACGGCGTTCTACACGGTCATTCTCAACATTGTCGTAGCCGTGGTGCTCACGCCCCTATTCAATGCGATCAGCAGCCGTCCAGCGCCGTTCGATGACACCGTCGCCGCCGATTATCGGGCGTGAGCCTTCGTAGGGTGGGCAAAATCGCCTGTCTTGTGCGTATCAGCGTGGGCACTGCGCGGCGCGATTTTGCCCACGCGGATAGGCCAGGGCGGCGCAGTGCCCACCTTACATTTGCTGCGCCTACAGCGGCGTCACGCGTACGTGCAAGAGTGCCGATCGACCGCCGCGCACCGCCTTGGCGCAGCGCGCGATCACGGCCGGCACCTGCGCCGGATCGTCGAGTTTCTCGACATAGGCGCCGAATGCTTCGCCGATCTTGGTGAACTCGACCTCCGACGCGAGCTGCGACTCGAACTCGTTGGCGGCTTGGGCTTCGCCCTCGGGATAAACGCGCAGCGTCGACTGCTTGACCGCCGACCAGCCGCCATTGTCGAGCACGATGCAAAGAATCGGTAGACCGTACTGCTGCGACACCGCGAAGACCGAGCAGGGATTGTTGAAATAGAAGCTGCCGTCGCCGGCTACTTGCACCATGAGCCGCGCAGGCGCGGCAAGCTTGGCGCCGAGCGCCATGCCGCCTGACCAGCCCAGCCCGGCGCCGTTGGTGGCAAACACCGTTTTCGGACGGCGGCGCGGAATCTGCATGAGCACGGCGGCGGCGTTCGTCACCGCCTCGTTGAAAACGATGTCTTCGTCGTCCAGCACCTTGCCAAGCTCCGCCATCAGGTGGTGCGGATTGATCGCACCGAACCGGCCCTTGTTCGCTGCGAGCTCAGTAGCTCGCGCCAGGCGTTTCTCGCGCGCGGCATCGAGGCCCTTACGACGCGCCGCAGCCACGGCCGCAAAGCGCGGCGTCGCCGTTGCCCTCAGTTCAGTCAGCAGTTGATCGAGAATGCGGCCGCTGTGACCCTGCAGACGCAGGTTTCCAGGGAAGGTCCACATCGGCGAGCCGAGCTTGAGCACGTCGATGTCGATGTGCGCCCAGAACGATTTCCCGTTCGGCTCGACCTTGGCGGGAAACCATGGCACTTCCACATCCACGAGCAGGCCGAAGTCGGCGTCCGGCACGGACGCATCAGGCGAAAAACCGGCAAAACATGGGCTCTCGTAGGAGATATTGCATCGGGAGTTCGCTTCGAAGACGGGCACGCCGGCAAACTGCGCCACCTCGTCGATTTTCTCCGCAGTCAGCGCGTCAAGGCCGCCGTAGCCGGTGATCAGGATCGGATTTTCAGCCCGTATCAGCCGCTCGGCGAGTGCGGCGACAAGCCTGGGATCGGCGCCGCCTCCCGCCAGCGCGCCGAAGCGGTCGGCGGGATAGCGTCGGACATCATCAACGGCCCAATTCTGAGTGAGCATCTCGCGCGGCATCATGAGATAGACCGGCCCGCGCGGCTCGCTCTGCATGATCGAATGGGCGCGCCGAAGTGCTTCCTTGACGACGACGCCGGAAGGCAGCGTCCACTCCCATTTCAGATAGGGCCGCACCAGGCTCGCCTGATCGAACGGCTCCTGCACGAAATGCACATGGGTATCGCGCGTGCCGACCAGTTCGTCGTGCGCCGTATAGGGCGCCTTCCCGGCCATCAGCAGCACCGGCAGGCGGCTGCGGTACATGTTGTGCAAGGCATTGGCGCCGTTGGCGGTGCCGACATCGACATGGACGAGCACGCCCTGGCCGCGCCCGGTCACCAAGGCATAGCCGGCCGCCATGTGCGCCGCCGTGTTCTCGTGGGGGCAGCGCAGCACTCTCGGCATCGCCTCGCCCCGCTTGCGCCGGTGTGCCATCGCCTCGATGATCGGCGCATGATCGGTGCCGAGATTGCAGAACAGATAATCGATGCCGATCTCGTTGAGGCCCTCGATGAGGTAATTGGCCGTCGAATAATTGGTCAGATTGGTCTTGCGCGCGACTGGCGTGTCCATGATGCAATCGATGTCTTTCGGACTGAAGTCCCCATTATAGATTATAGCACCGCCCACCACGGCCGTCGGAGCTTGGCCGGCGGGCGTGGTGTCTCAGCTTGAATTTAAGGCGGGCAGAGAATGCCGTCGAGCGTTCGAGCGAAAAATTACGCCCTTGATTCAAACCGAGGCACTATTCGGCGGGCGTGCGAAGGCGGGGCACGATCTTCGTAACGGCTGCGGCACGCTCAACGTTGCCCCACGCTCCACCACGCTCCACGTTGCCCCTTCCGAAGCACGCCAAAGCGGTGTAATCTGCCCCTTTTGAGGGGCGTGTGATGCTCGAGGATATCCGACGAGGAAAGGGCGACTACGCAGTCAAGAGCATCGAAACGGTCGCGCATGGAAAAGACGTGATCGCGCGCGTTTTTACGCTGGCGCCGGGCGACGTCACTCCATGGCATTCCCACAGCAAGGTCACCGACCATTACTTTGTCTTGAGCGGCCGGCTGTCCGTCGAGACACGCAATCCCGACGCCGCGCGCACGCTGGCCGTCGGCGAGCGCTTTGCAATCCCGGCGGGGAATGTCCACCAGATTTCCAACCATGGCACTGATGATTGCCGGTTTCTGCTTGTTCAGGGCGTCGGCCAGTACGACTGGGTAAAGGCCGACGGCTGACGCGCGCTTGCTCATGCACTAAAGCCCTGCCGCACCGAAAGGGCGCAATCATGTTGGCGCCGGCGAAGGTCTTGCTGTCGCGCGTTCAGTGTGCCGGCCTTTCTCACCCACACCTTGTTGTCGTGGAACGCCGCGCCGCCGAAAGGGGCAACGGGGTCGGCGCCGGTCAAGGTGTTGATGCCGCGGCCGTCAGCATGGGCGCTGTTGGGCCAGAGCGATTCGGCGATCAGCACGCCGCGACGCACGCCATCGAACAGCCGCGCATGCAGGCGTACGCTGCCGCGGCGGTTGCCGAGAACGACCTCTTCGCCGTCGACAACGGCGAGTGCGGCGGCGTCGTCGGGATGGATCATCACCTCGGGCCGTCGTTCGCGCGCGAGCGAGGTGGGAGTTTCGGTAAAAGTGGAATTGAGGAAACCGCGTGACGGCGAGGTCGCCAGGCGAAACGGATGCTCCGCGTCCGCCTCTTCGATCGCCTCCCAGTGGTCTGGCAGCGACGGCATCGGCGGACAGGGAGCAGCGCCGCGGCGGCGCGGGAACGGCACCTCGGGCCAGTTCGGCTTGAAGCGGAATTTGCCGTCGGGGTAGGCGAAGCCGTTGAGATAGTGTGCGGCGGCAAAATCCGGCTGGCAATCGATCCAACGCTTGGCCTCGAGCTCGGCGAGCGTCCCCCAGCCGGATTTCCTCAACGTGGCGTCGATCAATTGACGGGGCGTCATGGCGAAGCCCGGATGCTGGGCGCCAAGCCGTTCCGCCAGCGCGCAGATCACGTCATGATTGCAGCGGCATTCGCCCGGCGGCTCGATCAACTTCGGCCCGAACAGAATATATTGACTGCCGCCGGCGGTGTAGACGTCGTCGTGCTCGACGAACATGGTTGCGGGCAGCACCACATCCGCCATCTTCGCCGTGTCGGTCATGAACTGCTCATGCACGCACACGAATAGATCGTCACGGGCAAAACCGCGCTTCACCCTCTCCTGATCCGGCGCCACGGCGAGCGGATTGGTGTTCTGGATGAGGAGCGCCGTCACCGGTGGCCCGCGGCGCAAAGCCTCGGCGTCGCCGGTGAGGATGGGGCCAATGCGCGACTGGTCGAGCATGCGAATTGCCGGGTCGCGCCGGTCGGTGCCTTCGATCAGGCTGGTGTCCCACCGGAAGATGGCGCCGTTGTTGTGGAAAGCGCCGCCGCCCTCGTAACGCCAGGCGCCGGTGACCGCGGCGATGCAGCTTGCGGCGTGCATGTTCACCGCGCCGTTGCGCGAACGGGAAAAGCCGTAGCCGAGGCGGAAGTAGACGCGCTTGTTCTCGCCGACCAGACGAGCGAACTTCTCGATCGTTGCCACTGGACAGCCGGTGATCCGCGCCGCCCAATCCGGATCGCGCGTGCGCAAATGTTCGGCGAGATCGTGTGGGACGTCCGTGTAGCGGTTAAGATAATCCCAGTCAGCTTTGCCGTCGCGGAATAGGCAATACATCACCGCGCAGGCGAGCGCGCCGTCGGTGCCGGGCCGGATCAGCACCGGAAGGTCCGCTTGCCGCATGGTCGCATTCGTATAGATGTCGACGGCGACGATCTTGGCGCCGCGCTCCTTGCGGGCGCGGATCGCGTGCGTCATCACGTTGACCTGGGTGTTGACCGCATTGGTGCCCCAGATGACGACGAGATCGGAGATCGCCATTTCGCGCGGATCGACGCCGGCGAGCTTGCCGGTGCCGGCGATGAAGCCGGTCCAGGCCGGATTGACGCAGATGCTGGAGAAGAAGCCGGAATATTTCTTGGCATGGCGCAGGCGGTTGATGCCGTCGCGCATGACATAACCCATGGTGCCGGCATAATAGTAAGGCCAGACCGCCTCCGAACCGTGCTTTTGTTCGGCGCGAACAAATTCGTCGGCGATGAGATCAAGTGCATCGTCCCAGGAGATCGGCTTGAATTCGCCGCTCCCCTTCGCCCCGACGCGGCGCAACGGCGTTGTAAGGCGATTGGGGTGATGGACGCGCTCGGCGTAGCGCGCGACCTTGGCGCAGATCACGCCTGCGGTGTACGCGTTCTCTCGCGCCCCGCGCAGACGACCGATGGCGCGACCGCCGAAGACCTCGACTTCGAGCGCGCAGGTCGACGGGCAGTCGTGCGGACAGGCCGAAGCGGCGATACGGGGGCGGACGGTCTCCTTCATGCGCGCCCTAGCCCGGCGGGCCGAAACAATCGATGCGAACAGGCTGATCGAAGCGGCCGCCATATTTGGCGAAAGTCTCATCGAAGCGGCGGCGCACGGCCGGCGCCAGCACGGCTTCCTTGGTGTAGACGTTGAAACGCCTATTGGCGGTCATGCGTTCGGCAAAAGCATCGAAATCGCCAAAATGCCGTGTTTCGGTATATGTCGCGATCTTGTGCGTGGCGAATTGCGGACGGGCAGAACGGGTGAGCGCTGCGGCCGCGGCTCTTCGCACCGCCGTTTCGTCATGGAACAGTTCCATGATGTACTGATGCGGACCTTGCGCCAGAGGCTCCGCCACGTAAAGGCGGCCCGACGGCTTCAACAACCGGCCCGCCTCGGCAAGCGCGCCGCTCAGTTTCGCCTCGGGCACATGGTGGAGCGAGAACACGAACAGGACCAGGTCGGCTTCATGGTCGGGTTCGGGGATGGCGTCGGCCGGCGCCCGGGCGAGGCGATAGCTGCCGGCGCCAAGCCCCGTTTCCTCGGTCGGCGCGATGAACGGATCGTAACCGGTGACGTGGGCGCCAAGTTTTGCCAGGGCGCGGGTCAGATGTCCCTCGCCGCAGCCGATATCGATGATGCGCCGCCCAGCGACGGTTCCGACCATCGCCAGTAACGCGTCGAGATGCGACACCGCGCCGAGATCGTGAACGAAACTCTCCGCCATGGTTCATCCGCCTCTGGCGCTGCCCCACCGCTTTCATTTAAGGCTCGCTGGGCTTGAATGGCAACTCGTTGCCCGGTAGCAGTTGCATGGCCCTCCTCTCCCGCTTCGCGGGGAGGGTTGAATCGTGCTTCTCTGAGAGAGCGGGTACTAGGGCCGCTATAGCTTCGTCGCCGAGCTACCGCCGATATACTCGGCGTAACAGTCCACTCTTTGCACTACAGCAAAGAACAAAAAATTCCCCGCTTCGAGTCTCGACCCAAGACTCGACCGCGTCCGACTATTTGAACGGCTGCAACGATATTTTCTCCGATCGAGGATTTGTATTAGAAGAAAGTCGTATTGGCGACCTTGGCAACGTCTGTACAATCAAGGAGGCAGTTGGGGCTGCGCGGTCTGGTGCGACCGTTTGGCGGTGATAACGCCTGCACCGAAAACGGGAGCCGAAACCCTACTCAAGCAACGACTTCGCATCAAAATCGTGTGGAGGGCATGTTATGGAAAAGAAATTCGCTAATCCGGCGCCGCTCGGACTGACGGGCTTCGCCTTGACCACCTGGATGCTCAGCATGGTGAATGCGGGCTGGTACAGCGGGGCGAGCGTGCCGCTGGTGCTGGCCTGCGCCTTCGCCTATGGCGGCACCGCGCAGTTCGCAGCCGGGCTGATGGAATTGCCGCGCGGCAACACCTTCGGCTGCGTCGCGTTCTGCTCGTACGGCGCCTTCTGGTGGAGTTTCGCGCTGTTTGTGGAGTTCTTTGCCAAGGGGGTGCCGCCCGTCTTCATCGGCTGGTGGCTGGTGATGTGGGGCGTGTTCACGTTCTATATGTGGATCGGCACGCTGGCGCTCAACCGCGCCGTCCAGTCGATCTTCCTGGCGCTGTGGATCACCTTCTTCCTGCTCGGCGTCGGCGATTTGACGGGTAATGTGTGGCTGCATCATGCGGGCGGCTATGTGGGGCTGCTCACCGCGGTGCTGGCCTTCTATCTGGCCGCCGCCGACGTCATCAACGAGACCCACGGCCGCACCATCCTGCCGGTCGGCGCCCCGGCGCCGGCTGGCAAGCCCAAACTGGCGTGAGGCCGACGACATGCTGCTTCGGCGGGGCCACGCCCCGCCGGAGCAGTCCTGGTCGCAACGCCTGCCCGGCTCATTCGGTGCGCCATGCCGCGTAGGTCATGAGGACCGGACAATTGCGATCAGGAGGACTTCGACAGCCTGCGAGCTGACGAGCGGCTTGGCCGGATAGGCCTGTGGGCTGTAGTGTTGTGACAAGGGATGCCTGCGACGGCCAAGCTATCCAATCCACGCCGCGCGGGATAACGTTGCACGGGACCGTGTTCAAGACCCGAACGGGCATTCAGGTCAGGCGCGTCGTGCTGACGGTGCGGTGTCGCCGGCCGGATAAACGCTGGAGGAAATAGTGATGGACAAAAAGATCGAGTCGACCTCGGAAGTGTCCTCGGAAGTGTCGGAGGCGGAAATCGCCGTCCATTGGCAGGAGGAGGGCTATTACCATCCGCCAGTGAGCTTTATCGCCCAGGCGAACCTGACCGACGCCGGAGTACGCAAGCGTTTCGCGCTCGAGAATTTTCCCGAGTGCTTCAAGGAATATGCCGACCTTCTGACCTGGTTCAAATACTGGGAGAAGACGCTGGATACCAGCAACGCGCCGTTCTGGCGCTGGTTCGTCGGCGGCCAGATCAACGTCTCCTATAACTGTGTCGACCGGCACCTGGAAAAACACCGCAACAAGACCGCCATTCACTTCGTTCCGGAGATCGAGACCGATCCGATCCAGCACGTTACGTATCAGGAACTCTACGTGCGGGTGAACGAGGTCGCGGCGATGCTGCGCAACTTCTGCGGGCTGAAGGCGGGCGACCGGGTGACGCTGCACCTGCCGATGGTGGCAGAGCTGGCGATCACCATGCTGGCCTGCACCCGTATCGGCGTCATCCACTCGCAGGTGTTCAGCGGCTTCAGCGGCAAGGCCTGCGCCGACCGCATCGTCGATTCCGGCAGTACCGTGCTGATCACCATGGACGGCTACTACCGCAGCGGCACGATGCAAGACCAGAAGGAGAAGGCCGACATCGCCTGCAGGGAAGCGGAGGCGCAAGGCCATAAGGTCGAGAAGGTGATGATCTGGCAGCGCCATCCGGGCAGGAATTCGAGCCCGCAGGCGATGGTGAAGGGTCGCGACTTCATCATCAACGAGGTGCTCAAGGATTACCGCCACACGCACATTGACCCGATGCCGATGCCGGCGGAGGCGCCGCTGTTCCTCATGTACACCAGCGGCACCACCGGCAGACCGAAGGGCTGCCAGCATTCGACCGGCGGCTACCTCGCCTATGTCGCGGGAACCTCGAAATACATCCAGGACATCCATCCTGAGGACGTTTACTGGTGCATGGCCGACATCGGCTGGATCACCGGCCACTCCTACATCGTCTATGGACCCCTGGCGCTGGCGGCTTCGAGCGTGATCTACGAGGGCGTGCCGACCTATCCGGACGCCGGGCGGCCGTGGCGCATCGCCGAAGAGCTTGGGGTGAACATCTTTCACACCTCGCCGACGGCGATCCGAGCGCTACGCCGCGCCGGGCCGGATGAGCCGGCCAAGTACAACTATCGCTTCAAGCACATGACCACGGTGGGCGAGCCGATCGAGCCCGAGGTCTGGCGCTGGTACTACGAGACTGTCGGCAAGCGGCAGGCGGTCATCGTGGACACCTGGTGGCAGACCGAGAACGGCGGCTTCCTGTGCAGCACGGTCCCCGCTCTCGACGCAATGAAGCCAGGCAGCGCCGGGCCGGCGGTTCCCGGCATCCATCCCGTCATCTATGACGAGGACGGCAAGGAGATCCCGCGCGGCGCCGGTAGGGCCGGCAACGTCTGCATTCGCAACCCGTGGCCCGGAATTTTCCAGACCATCTGGGGTGATCCCGAGCGCTTTGTGCGGCAGTACTACGAGCGCTATAACAAGAAAAAGGGCAGCACCGACTGGCGCGACTGGCCCTATTTCGCCGGCGACGGCGCCGTGCAGGCCGAAGACGGCTATTACCGCATCCTCGGGCGCATCGACGACGTCATCAACGTCGCCGGACACCGGCTTGGCACCAAGGAAATCGAATCGGCGGCGCTCACCGTGACGGAGGTGGCGGAAGCCGCCGTGGTTCCGGTCGCCGACGAGATCAAAGGGCGGGTGCCTGATCTCTACGTGGCGCTGAAGCCGGGCATCCAGCCGAGTCGTGAGCTGGAAATCCGCATTTCGAATGCGGTGGTCAGCGAGATCAGTCCGATCGCCCGGCCGCGCCGGGTGTGGCTGGTCCACGACATGCCGAAGACGCGCTCGGGCAAGATCATGCGCCGGGTGTTGGCATCGATCTCCAACGGTCAAGACGCCGGCGACGTCAGCACCTTGGCGAATCCCGAGGTGGTGGAGGAGCTGCGCAAGATGGCCAGCTTGTGAGGGCCGGCTTGCATCCTTCCCTGCCGGCGGCACACGCGAGGCAGGGGTGAGCGGGAACACTTTGGAAGTATGATCGCGGGCCTTCGTGATAACGGCCCGCGATGCGCCGTTGTCCGCCACAAGCTGGCAAGGGCCGGCCAGGGCGGCAGCCGCCTGATCGCCACGATTGACAAAGCGAATCAAAGAGCCCGACCTTAGCCGGCGTATTCGCGTGTCGCGCGCCAGCCGGGACTCGACTTATGGCGCATGGACTTGAGGATCTGTCCGCGCGCGAGATCGTGCGGCGCATCACGGCGGGCGGACTGTCCTCCGCCGCGGTGGTGGAGCACTTCATCGCCCGCATCAGCGCCGTCAACGGCAAGCTCAACGCCGTCACTGTCGAACTGTTCGACAGCGCGCGCAAGACCGCAGCGGGGGTCGACAACGCGGTAGAGCGCGGCGAGAAGCTGCTACCGCTCGCCGGACTGCCGGTCACGATCAAGGAATGCTTCGACCTTGCCGGCACGGCATCAACCTTCGGCCTGCCGTCGCGGCGCGATGTGATCGAAGATACGGACGACCCTTATGTGGCGGCGCTGCGCGCTGCCGGAGCCATCCCGATCGCCAAGACCAACGTCCCGCAGCTCCTCATCTATACCGAGGCCGACAATCCGCTTTACGGACGCACCAACAATCCGTGGGATTTGCAGCGATCGTGTGGCGGCAGCTCTGGTGGCGAAGCGGCGCTGATCGGCGCCTTAGCCTCGCCGCTCGGGCTCGGCAACGACATCGGCGGCTCGCTGCGCATTCCGGCGGCGTTTTGCGGAATTTGCTCGATCCGCCCTACCGCCGGCCGTACACCGGATCGTTGCGCCCACGGCTTGCCTGTCGGTCAACGCGGCATCGTTAGTCAGGTCGGACCGATGGCGCGCCATGTTGAAGACCTCGTGATGGCGCTGCGCGTTCTCGATCGGGTGCGCGATCCGTTGATCGACCCGGGGCCGGAACTCGGCGATCCGGCCGGCATCGATCTCACCCGCTTGCGCTTTGCCACCATCACCGACGACGGCGAATTTCCCGCAGCTCCGGCGGTGCAACGCGCGGTCGCCGAAGCCGCGCAGATGCTTGCGGCGGCGGGGGCATGGCAGGTCGCCTGGCGGCCGCCGCCCTTGACTCGCGCGAGCGATTTGCTTTTTGCCTGCCTGTCCGCTGACCGCGGACAAGCCTTCAAGCGGATGCTGCGCGGCAATCGGCGCGATCGGCATATGCGCCGGCTGCTGTTGTCGGCAAGCATTCCGCCTTGGCTCCATGGCATCATGGCTTCCGCCTTGGAAGGCGTGGGCCAACGGCGTTCCGCCGCCGTCTTGCGTCGGCTCTCCTCTGGCAGCGCCGAGGATTACTGGCGAACGGTAGAGGCGATGATAGATTTTCGCCGCGAGCTGCTGCGCTCGCTGGAACAAGCCGACGACGGGCCGATCGACCTCATTTTATGCCCCGGTTATCCGCTGCCGGCGGTGTGCCACGGCGCCAGCATACTGATGCCAATGCCGGGCGCCTATGCTCCCCTCGCCAATGTCAGCGGCTTTCCCGCCGGCATCGTGCCGGTCACGCGCGTGCGCCCGGGCGAGGAAAGCGATCGACCGCCGAGTCGCGACATGGTCGATCGAATTGCTCGCGAGACGGAACATGACAGCGCCGGCTTGCCCGTCGCCGTGCAAGTGATCGCGCGGCCCTGGCGCGACCACGTCGCGCTTGCCGCCATGGCTAAGATCGAGGCGGAGGCGCGCAAGCAGCCGGAGTACCCGAGGCGGCCACCGCTGTAAGTCCGAGGCGCCGCCATGTGGATAACCGGGACAACCGCGGGCGGCGCTGCCGCTGAAGGGATCCGCCACCTATTGAGCCAACTTCCGCGCTATCCTTGCGAATCACCATGCGATTCACGCCGCAATTTCTCGACGAGCTGCGCGCCCGACTTCCGGTTTCGGATGTCGTTGGCCGGCGTGTCAAGCTGCGCAAGGCGGGGCGCGAGTGGAAGGGACTTTCGCCCTTCAACAAGGAGAAGACGCCGTCGTTCTTCGTCAATGATCAGAAGGCGATGTGGTTTGACTTCTCCTCGGGCAAGAATGGCAACATTTTCGATTTCGTGATGCTCACCGAGGGGGTGAGCTTTCCGGAGGCGGTGGAACGGCTCGCCGGGCAGGCCGGCATCGCGGTCCCGGTGCTGACGCGAGAAGCCCAGGAACGCGAGGCACGCCGTCAGACCCTGCACGAAATCGTCGAGCTTGCTGCCAGATTCTTCGAGGCAACGCTCGCTTCCCGCGGCGGCGCCCGCGGTCGCGCCTATCTCGCGGACCGGGGCATCCAGGCGGCGACGCAGCTCCAATTCCGACTCGGCTATGCCAGCGCGGCGCGATACACGCTCAAGGAACATCTCGGAGCGGCGGAAATCCCGGTGGAGGACATGGTGGAGGCAGGGCTCCTGGTCGCCGGCGAGGATATTCCGCTGGCCTACGACCGCTTCCGCGACCGCATCATGTTTCCGATCACGGATTGGCGCGGCGTCGTGGTCGGCTTCGGCGGCCGTGCGCTCGAAAAGGATGTTCCTGCGAAATATCTCAATTCGCCGGAGACTCCGCTGTTTCACAAGGGCGCAACGCTTTACAACATCGCTGCGGCGCGAGAGGCCGTCCACAACGCCAATCCGTTGCCGCAGGGCAATTTCTCGAGACAGGTGATCGCAGTCGAAGGCTACGTCGATGTGATCGCCATGGTGACCGCGGGTTTCTTGGCCACGGTCGCCCCGCTCGGCACAGCTCTCACCGCCGATCAAATCGCCTTGATGTGGCGCATGGCCGACGAGCCGATCCTTTGCTTCGACGGAGACGAAGCCGGCCGCCGCGCCGCCCGTCGCGCCATCGATCTGGCGCTGCCGCTCATCAAGCCGGGCAAGAGCCTCAAGCTTGCGACGCTGCCGTATGGTCAGGATCCGGACGATCTTGTGCGCTCCGACGGCCGCGAGGCCGTCGAGGATGTGCTGGCTGCGGCGCAGCCGCTCGCCGATATGCTGTGGGCGCGCGAAAGCGAGGCCGGGCCGTTCGAGACGCCGGAGCGGCGTGCGGCCTTGGAGGCGCGTATCCTCGAATTAAC
>JAKAPE010000133.1 GCA_021811945.1 Pseudomonadota bacterium
TCGAACAGTTCTGCGCTACACTGTGTCAGCATCGGGGTGCTCTCCGAATCCCTCGAAAGTAGTTGTCGCAAAACAACTTTCGCTGATTCGGCGCCCCGATGCGCCAATTATGTGTGAGATATCCGGGTTAGCCGAAAAACTCGCGGTAACTTCGGATTAGGGCAGCGTGATCCGCCGTTTATGAGCAGCCCGCATGGAGCGAAGCGCAATGCGGGATCAGGCGGCAAGCAGGATTGGGCGGCGAACTTGGCCCCGGATTTCGCTGCGCTCGATCCAGGCTACAAAATAATCAGCGCGTCGGCACCGGCTTCTCGCCGCGGTAATCGTAGAAGCCGCGCTTCGTCTTGCGGCCGAGCCAGCCGGCCTCGACATATTTTACCAACAGCGGACACGGCCGGTATTTGGTATCTGCCAACCCCTCGTGCAGCACCTGCATCACCGAGAGGCAGATATCGAGGCCGATGAAGTCGGCCAGCTCGAGCGGGCCCATCGGGTGATGGGCACCGAGTCGCATCGCGGTGTCGATCGCTTCGACGTTGCCGACGCCTTCGTAGAGCGTATAGATCGCCTCGTTGATCATCGGCAGCAGAATGCGGTTGACGATGAAGGCGGGGAAATCCTCCGCCACCGCGATGGTCTTGCCGAGCTTGCCGATGAACTGCTTGGTGGCCTCGAACGTCGCGTCGTCGGTGGCAATGCCGCGAATCACCTCGACCAGTTCCATCAGCGGCACCGGGTTCATGAAGTGAATGCCGATGAAGCGTTCGGGCCGGTCCGTTGCCGAGGCGAGCCGAGTGATCGAGATCGACGAGGTGTTAGTGCTGACGATGGCCTCGCCCTTGAGCGTCCGGCACACGGCGGCGAAAATCTTGCGCTTGACCTCTTCCTTCTCCGTCGCCGCTTCGATCACCAGGTCGCAGTCGGCGAGTTCGTCGAGCGTCTTCGCCGGGTTGATGCGCTTGAGGGCGGCCGCCCGCTGCTCGTCGCTGATGCGCTGGCGGCTGACCTGCCGGGCGAGATTGCCGCCGATGGTGGCGACCGCCTCGGAAATGCGCTCGGCTGCGACATCGTTGAGCCGGACCTCGAAACCGGCGAGCGCGCAGACATGAGCGATGCCGTTGCCCATCTGGCCGGCGCCGATCACGCCCACGCTGCGAATGGCATGCGCCGTGCCTTGCCTGCGATCGCCGAGTATTTGAGGCCGCTCCGTCACTTCGACCATCCTCGCTTACCTTCTGCGTAATCCCCACGCCGGTCAACGACCGAGCTTGGCAAGCTCGGCAGCGAACTCCGGCAAGGCCTGATAGAGGTCCGCCACCAGTCCATAGTCGGCAACCTGGAAGATCGGTGCCTCCTCATCCTTGTTGATCGCGACAATGACTTTCGAATCCTTCATGCCGGCAAGGTGCTGAATAGCACCAGAAATACCGACTGCGATATAGAGGTCGGGTGCGACCACTTTGCCGGTCTGGCCGACCTGCCAGTCGTTCGGGGCGTAACCGGCATCGACCGCTGCACGCGACGCGCCCACGGCGGCCCCGAGCTTGTCGGCCACCGGTTCGATATATTTCGTGAAGTTTTCCCGGCTTTGCATCGCCCGGCCGCCGGAAACGATGATTTTTGCCGAGGTTAACTCCGGCCGTTCCGATTTCGACAATTCCTCGCCGACAAAACCGGAGATGTCGGGATCGGCGACGGCGGCGACGGGCTCGACGGGAGCCGAAGCGGCGCCGGCGTTCGTCGCCTGGAACGTCGCGGTGCGCACCGTGATCACTTTCTTGCGCTCTGCCGAGCGCACGGTCTGGATGGCGTTTCCCGCATAGATCGGCCGCTCGAAGGTATCCTTCGCCACGACCTTGGTGACGTCGGACACCTGCATCACGTCGAGGAGCGCGGCGACGCGCGGCATGATGTTCTTGCCGTTCGTCGTCGCCGCCGCCGCAATCGCCTCGTAAGGCTCGGCCAGCGCCACAATCAGCGCGGCGGTCGGCTCCGCCAGCATGTGCGCATAGGCCGCGGCGTCGGCCAGAAGGATCTTGCCTACGCCGTCGAGCTTGGCAGCGGCGGCAGCGACCGGCTGGCAATGATGACCGGCCACCAGAATGTGCACTTCGCCGCCCAGCGCCTTGGCGGCGGTCAGCGCCTTGCTGGTCGCATCCTTGAGCGCGGCGTTGTCGTGCTCGGCGAGGAGGAGTGTGGTCATCGCGCGCCTCGCCCGAAATCCGTCATCCTGAGGCACACCCCCTCCCTACGCTCCCGGGACAAACATTGAGCAAACTTTGCCATCAGATCGCCCCCGCCTCGTTCTTGAGCTTGTCGACAAGCTCGGCGACGCTCTTGACCTTGACGCCTGCCTTGCGCGCGGCCGGCTCAGCGGTCTTGATCACTTCGAGCCGGGGCTTGATGTCGACGCCATAGGAGTCAGCGGTCTTCTCGTCGATCGGCTTCTTCTTCGCTTTCATGATGTTGGGCAGCGATGCATAGCGCGGCTCATTAAGCCGAAGGTCGGCAGTGACGATTGCCGGCAGTTTGAGTCTCACCGTCTGCAGGCCACCATCGACCTCACGCGTGACGGCCGCCGTCTCACCGTCGAGGACAACCTTCGACGCGAAGGTGCCTTGCGGCCAACCGAGCAGCGCCGCCAGCATCTGGCCGGTCTGATTGCAGTCATCGTCGATCGCCTGCTTGCCCAAAATGATGAGGCCGGGTTGCTCCGCCACGGCGATCGCTTTGAGAATCTTGGCCACGGCGAGCGGCTCGACGGCGCTTTCGGCCTTGACCAGGATGCCGCGGTCGGCGCCCATGGCGAGCGCGGTGCGAATGGTCTCGGCCGCCTGCGCCGGTCCGATCGACACCGCGACAATCTCGGTCGCGTTGCCCGCCTCCTTGAGACGCAGCGCCTCCTCAACCGCGATTTCGTCGAACGGATTCATCGACATCTTGACATTGGCCAGCTCGACGCCGGAGCCGTCTGCCTTGACCCGGATTTTCACGTCCTTGTCGACCGCCCGCTTTACGGGGACGAGAATCTTCATGGTTCCATCAGCTTATTGGACTGTCGCGTCCGCTTTCCCTAGGATTTCGGCGATGCTGCGGTGCGGCAAAGTACCGGCCGTCGCGGTTGCGGTCAACGGCGGCGGGTACAGTTTGATCGGGATAATCCCAGTGTGAGTTAATTGCCCGCTCCGAGCGGATTTCCATCTGCCTCGCACGGCCGACCCGAGCGCGCAGCGAAATTGCAGTCAAGATGCATCGGCACCCGCCGCAGGTGGGCGTGACCCCATAAATGCTGGCTCCGCGCCACCCTTGAGCTCGGTTTTTCGCCTCGCCCTCGCAACCGTGCAATTTAACAACGGCCGGCCGGCCGGCCGCACAAAGCCGTGACCCGGCTTTCCAAGCATTGCATCGCCGCCGCACTCAGCGAACCGGTCGCGTGAACGGAAGTGTGCTGCTCAGCCCGCCGTCGACGGCAACAACCTGGCCGTTGACGTAGGAGGCATCCTCGCTCGCCAGAAACAGCGCCACAGCGGCAACTTCCTCCGCGGTACCGGCGCGTCGAAGCGGATTGAGTTGACCGATGTTGCCCGCCGTGCCGCGTTCGCGCGCGGCGTCAAACAGCCAGCGCGTCATGCCGGTTTCGATGAGACCGGGACAGATGGCGTTGACGCGCACGCCGGTGCCGAACAACGCGTTGGCTGCCGTCTGCGCCAAGCTGATGACGCCGGCTTTGCTGGCGCTGTAGGGCGCGCCCGCCGCGTTGGCGCGCAATCCGGCGGCCGAGGCAGTGAGAATGACCGAACCGCGGCCTTGTTTGATCATGTAGGGGCCTGCGTATTTGATCGCGAGGAACGGGCCGATCAGGTTGACTTGCAGCACATGTCGCCACAATTCGGCGGACTGATCGAGGAGAGGCTCGGGGCCGCCGATGATGCCGGCGTTGGCGAAAACGACATCGAGTGCCGCAAATTTTTCCACCGCGCGGTCGGTGAAGGCCTTGACCTCATCCTCATCGCTCGCATCCGCGGCGACGATTTCCGCGCTGCCGCCGTTTTTCGCGATGATGTCCGCAGTTGCGCTCAACCCGTCGACGTTGCGGTCGACGATGACCACGCGAGCGCCTTCGCGCGCAAACAACGTCGCGCTGGCGCGTCCGATGCCACTCGCCGCGCCGGTGACGATCGCGACTTTACCGCCGAGCCGCCCCATGAAATCTCCCCATCGTTGATCGTCGTCCTGAGGCTCGCCGACGAAGTCGGCGAGCCTCAGGATGACGGAAATGGCATTGAGTCTTGCAAATTTTCGTGAGCCTTCTGCTATTTGTCCACAGGCGGCGCGTGCGGACGAGCAGCAAGTCCTGTCAGCGGTTCTGGCCGGGCCGCCAGAGCGCGTCGCGCTCGCCTTTCCCGTTGGCATGGCGGGCGGCAACGAAAAGAAAATCGGACAGCCGATTAACATATTGAAGCGCTTCGGGCGTCACGCTCTCGCCCGGCTTGTCCCTGAGTTCGGCGATGAGACGCTCGGCACGTCGGCAAATGGCGCGGGCGAGATGGAGATGGGCGGCCGCAGCGCTGCCGCCCGGCAGGACGAAAGAGCGCAGCGGCTCGAGCCCGGCATTGAGCCGGTCGATCTCGCCTTCAAGCCATGTCACCTGCGCCGCCGTGACGGTCAGGCGCGCACCGCCCGGCCCCCTGCCCTTGCCGGGCGTCGCGAGGTCGGCGCCGAGATCGAACAGATCGTTCTGGATGCGGGAGAGCGCGGCATCGAGGGCCGCGTCGGCGGCAGTATAGAGCCGCGCCATCCCGATCGCGGCATTGGCCTCGTCAAGCGAGCCATAGGCGGCAATGCGCAAATCGTATTTCTTCCGCCGCTCGCCGGTACCGAGCGCGGTCGTGCCGTCATCTCCGGTGCGCGTATAGATCCTGTTGAGGACGATCATGACTTGCCCGACTCTCGTCGCTCCCGGCTATTTGGCCGTCATCCAGATCGTGAACATGATGATGACGATGGCGGCAAATTGCAGGAGCACCCGCAACCGCATCAGCTTCTGCGAGGTATTGGGCGAGCCGCCCCGCAGCATGTTGACGAGCCCGATGAGCAGCACCACGGCGACCGCGCCGGTGGCGATGGGGACGAGGCCGTGTGCGAGAAATTGGGACATGGGGCATTTGTAGCCTGGATTGAGCGAAAGCGAAATCCGGGAGCAGCCAAGAAGCTTGCGACATCTTTCGCTGCAATCAACTCCGGCTACATCTTAGTTGCTGCCGTCGAGCAGCCGCCGGGCGATTACCTGCGCCTGAATCTCGGCGGCGCCTTCGAAAATATTCAGAATGCGGGCGTCACACAGAATGCGGGATATGGGGAATTCAAGCGCAAAACCGTTGCCGCCATGGACCTGTACGGCGTTGTCGGCCGCGGCCCAGGCGACGCGCGCGGCAAGCAGCTTCGCCATGCCGGCCTCAAGGTCGCAGCGGCGGCCGGAGTCCTTTTGCCGCGCCGCAAAATAGGTGAGCTGGCGCGCGATCATGATCTCAGTCGCCATCATCGCGAGCTTGTCGGCGACCCGCGGGAAATTGGCGATCGGCTCGCCGAATTGCACGCGCCCCGTGGCATAGGCGAGCGCCTGCTCCATCGCGGCCTGCGCCACGCCGATGGCACGCGCCGCGGTCTGGATGCGCGCGGATTCGAAGGTTGCCATGAGCTGCTTGAACCCCAGACCCTCGACGCCGCCCAACAGGTTTTCCGCCTTCACCGCGAAACCGTCGAAGGCGATCTCGTATTCCTTCATGCCGCGATAGCCCAGGACTTCGATCTCAGTGCCCGACATGCCGGCGGCGGGGAAAGGATTTTCATCGCTGCCGCGCGGTTTTTCTGCGAGCAGCATGGACAGGCCGCGATAGCCTTGCTCCGCGGGGTTGGTGCGCACCAGAAGCGTCATCAGGTCGGCGCGCACCGGGTGCGTGATCCAGGTCTTGTTGCCGTAGACCTTATAAACGTCGCCCTCTCTGACCGCACGCGTCTTCAACGAGGCGAGGTCGGAGCCGGTGTTCGGCTCGGTGAAGACTGCCGTCGGCAATACCTCGCCGGAGGCGATCTTCGGCAGCCATTTGCGTTTCTGCTCCTCGTTACCGCCGCCCAGAATGAGCTCGGCGGCGATCTCGGAACGGGTGCCGAGGCTGCCGACGCCGATATAGCCGCGCGAGAGCTCCTCGGAAACCACGCACATCGACTCTTTGCCGAGCCCCATCCCACCATGGTGCTCCGGGATCGTGAGGCTGAACACACCGAGCTCCGACATCTGGGCAATGACGTCGAGGGGAATGTATTCGTTGCGCCGATGCCAGCCCTGGGCGCGCGGCACGACCTCGTCGTCGGCGAATTTGCGCATCTCCTCGCGGATCGAATCGAGCGTATCGTCAAGACCGCAAACGCCGACCGTCGCATCCGGTCGCGCCCGCATCAGTTCAGCGAGGCGGGCACGACGTAGTGCGGTGTTGCCGGACGCGATCAAGTGCTCGACCGCCGGCGAAAGGCGCGCCGCAACGGCCGCAGCGCCGAGGCCGAGGTCGGCAGGACGTACGATTTCGCCCTGGCTCATCGGGATGCCGCCGACGATTTGCGCCAGATATTCGCCGGCGCCGATGCGCAGCAAAAGCTCCTCGGTCTCGCCGAGCTGGCCGCGCTCGACGAGCCGCTCGGCATAGGCGGAGAGCTGGCGCAGCGCCTCGACATAGGTCCCCAGCCAGGCGAGGCCGTGCGTCGCGCGCTGCTCGCGATCGAACACGCGCGGCACCGCGCGGCCGGCGACCGTCACCCGATCGGCA
This sequence comes from Pseudomonadota bacterium, assembly GCA_021811945.1. Classification (GTDB taxonomy): domain Bacteria; phylum Pseudomonadota; class Alphaproteobacteria; order Rhizobiales; family Xanthobacteraceae; genus BOG-931. The sequence goes on from JAKAPE010000133.1 coordinate 6,822, forward strand.
ACGGCGCGGCGAGCGTCACCGAACAAGGCTTCGCCGGTGGACACCGCCTGGACGAGCGCCGCGACCAGCTCGCGGCCGGCGGGCACGGCGGATGCGGCAAGCGGCATTGGCAACCCCGACGGACTTCTCATTGGCGCCTCGGCATGAGGCAACGCTTATTACGCGTGAGATGCGCAAAAGCCAATGCGTCCGCAGCCCAAAGGACATATCTCAACGGCATGTGTCGATGTCCGTTCCGCCGCGGAGCCCGATTTTGAGGATCATCAGCCTGTCCTTTCGCGTCGTCATCGACGCCTTCTATCGCTTCAACGCCGACGATGGCTGGGCGATCGCCAGTCACATTGCGCTTTCGGTGCTGATGGCGCTGTTTCCGTTCCTTATCGTGGTAACGGCGCTTGCAGGCATTGTCGGTTCAAGCAGTCTCGCCGACGAAGTCGCGCGCCTGATCGTCGCCGCCTGGCCGAAGGAGGTCGCCAACCCGATCGCCGGGGAAATTCACAGCGTGCTGACCACCGCGCACGGCGGCGTTCTCACCATCGGCGCCGTGCTCGCGGTCTATTTCGCTTCGAGCGGCGTCGAAAGCCTGCGTATCGGGCTCAACCGCGCCTATGGCGTCAAGGAGGAGCGCGGCTGGTGGCTGCTGCGGCTGGAATCGATCGGCTTCGTGCTGGTCAGCTCCATCGCGCTGCTGGCGTTGGCGTTTCTGGTAGTGCTCGGGCCGCTCATCTTCCGCACCGCGGTTAACCACCTGCCCTGGCTCGCGCCGCTCGAATCCTATTTCAATTTTGCCCGTTTCGGCATCGGCGGCCTCGTCATCGCCCTCTCGCTCGTCATCCTGCATATGTGGCTGCCGGCCGGACGGCGGTGGCTCAGCGAGGTTTGGCCCGGAATTGCGGCAACGCTTGCCATGTGGCTGGCCTTTGGCTTCGCCTTTGGCCGCTACCTGTCCACCTTCACCCAGGCCTACGTGACCTATTACGCCGGCCTCGCCTCGGTGATAACCGCGCTGGTGTTTCTCTATTTCAGCGCCTGGATTTTCATCTACGGCGGCGAACTCAACGCCGTGATCGAGCGCGTGCGCGAGGAGGAGCAGACATAAGCGCGACGCGTTCCCCCGCCAGCGCAAACCGGAAATCCACGGTCGCGATGGTGGCTCGCGTTATAATTCGCCGCGAAGGCAGCCGGTCACCTCGCCGCCTCCAGAACGTCGTCGAAGTTCCGCAGGCCCGTTCGCGTGGCGTTGACCAGAACCGCCATGTTGCCGGGCTTGTGCCGGTTGGTGCGCATCAACTCGTGGGCGTACGGAATCTTGTCCCACGGGAACACGTCGCTCATGCACGGGTCGATGCGGCGGTCGAGAACAAACTGGTTGGCGGCGCTCGCCTGTTTCAGGTGCGCGAAATGCGAGCCTTGCAGCCGTTTCTGCCGCATCCAGACGTAGCGGGCGTCGAAGGTGATGTTGTAGCCGGAGGTGCCGGCGCAGAACACCACCATGCCGCCGCGCTTGACGACGAGGCAGGAGACCGGAAAAGTCGCCTCGCCGGGATGCTCGAACACGATGTCGACATCGCGCTTGCCGGTGATGTCCCAGATCGCCTTGCCGAAGCGGCGCGCTTCTTTCGCCCAGGCGTCGTATTCGCCGGTGCCGACTTTGGGCATCGCGCCCCAGCATTTGAATTCGCTGCGGTTGATGACTCCCTTGGCGCCGATTTTGAGGACGTATTCCGCCTTCGTCTCGTTGGAGACAACGCCGATGGCGTTGGCGCCCGAGGCAGCGACCAATTGCACGCCGAAGACGCCGAGACCGCCCGATGCGCCCCAGACCAGGACATTATCGCCGGGCTTGAGAATGTGCGGCGGAAAGCCGAACAGCATGCGGTAAGCGGTTGCGAGCGTAAGCGTGTAGCACGCCGATTCTTCCCAGGTGAGATGGGCGGGTTTTTGCATGAGCTGGCGCGACTGCACGCGACAGAACTGCGCGAAGGAGCCGTCCGGCGTCTCGTAGCCCCAGATGCGCTGCGACGGCGACAGCAGGGGATCGCCGCCGTTGCATTCCTCGTCGTCGCCGTCGTCCTGATTACAATGGACGATGACCTCGTCGCCGACCTTCCAGCGCCGAACCTTTGAGCCCACGGCCCACACGATGCCCGCGGCATCCGAACCGGCGACGTGGAAGGGATGCTTGTGAATGTCGAGGGGCGAGACCGGCTTTCCGAGCCCGGCCCAGACGCCGTTATAGTTGACGCCGCCGGCCATCACATAGACCAGAACCTCGTCCACCGAGATCGGCCAGGTCGGCACCACTTCCTGCTGCATCGCGGTCTGCGGCGGACCGTGACGCTCCTTGCGGATGGCCCAGGCGTGCATGTTGGCCGGCACGTGACCGAGCGGGGGCACCTCCCCGATGTCGTAAAGATCCTTCAGCGCGGCGGCTGACGGTTTCTTCCGCGCGACGGCCATGCTGGGCTCCGGTTTCGAACCGCCGATCGCGACGTGAACGATTGCTGGTTCGCAGCCGCCAGTCTGCCGTAGTTGATATTGCGGCGCAACAAATACTTCGCATATGCTTGTGCGCGCCGCTGACAGCCCGCGTTCCAACGTCAGGCTGACAAAATCCCATCGCGGTGCTTGGAGAGCCATCACGGAAGCGGGCTTTGGAGGCAGGAATGTACGTCCACGGCTTGATCGTCTGGTTGATCGTCGGCGCGATTGCCGGCTGGCTTGCCGGTCTCGCAGTCAAGGGTCGCGGCTTCGGGCTCATCGGCAACATTGTCGTCGGCATCATCGGTGCCGTCGTCGCCGGCTGGCTGTTCCCGTTTCTGGGGATCCATCTGGGCGCCGGAATCGTTGCGGCGATCATCGACGCCTTCATCGGCGCCGTGATCCTGCTGATCATCCTGCGGCTGATCGGGCGCTGATCTTTTTTCCACTCACGACACGCGGGCACCGGGTTCCCGCTCTTGCGAAGGCGGGCGGCGGGTGACGGCGCTTAACGCTTCCTCAAGCCGGCCGCGGCTATGCTGGCCACGATTGCACGCGAAACCGCGCCGCCATGGCCGTGTACGAAATTTCCGCCGACGGCCATGCCCGGACAGCACTGCCGCGCGTGGCTGTGTCATTCTGCCTCGCCTTGATCGCCGGGCATGTGGTTTTTCTCGCCAGTTCCTTGATCGAGGGCAGTTGGCTCATGGAGCGCGGCGGTGGCGGCGTGCCGTCGGACTTTGTCAACGTCTGGGCCGCCGGGCGATTGGCGCTCTCAGGCCACGCCGTCGCCGCCTATGACTGGTCGACCCACAAGCTCGCGGAAGAGGCTGCCCTCGGCCATTCCTTCGACGGATATTTCGGCTGGCACTACCCGCCGACCTTTTTCTTCGTCGCCGCGGCGTTATCGCTGTTGCCCTACGCGGCCGCCAATGTGCTCTGGGTGTTCGGCACGTTTCCGGCCTATCTCGCGGCGATTCGCGCGATCATCGGCGACCGCATCGCCTATCTTCTTGCCGCCGCCTTCCCCGCGGTGCTCGCCGATTTTTATGCCGGCCAGAACGGATTCTTGAGCGCCGCCCTCGTCGGCGGCGGGCTTGTCCTGCTGCCGCGGCGATCCTTGCTGGCCGGCGTGCTGATCGGGCTCCTCACCTACAAGCCGCATCTCGGCCTGTTGTTTCCGTTGGCGCTGGCGGCCGGCGGATATTGGCGTGCGTTCTTCACCGCCGCGACCGTCGCGGCGCTGATGGCGGCGGGATCCTGGCTCGCCTTTGGCGGCGGAAGCTGGACCGCGTTCATCGCCAATATCAGTCACGCCGAACACGCGTTCCTGGCCGCCGGCTGGGCCGACTGGAGCAAGCTGCAGACCGCCTTCGGATTGACCCGCACGCTTGGAGGCAGCGAGCGACTGGCATGGATGATGCAGATCGTCGTTGCCCTTCTTGCGGCGGGCGCAATCGTCTTCATCTGGGGCAGCCGCGCCGCCTACGAGATCAAGGCCGCAACGCTCGGCGTCGGCACCCTGCTGGCAACGCCCTATCTCTACACCTACGACCTCGTGGTGCTGGCGGTACCGCTCGCCTTCCTTCTGCGCCTTGGTGTCGTCGGCGAATTCCTGCCGCACGAATTGTCCGCCATGGCGCTGGCCTGTCTCCTGATCCTGAGCTTTCCTTTCATCAAGGCGCCGGTCGGATTCGCCGCCGTTCTCATCGTCGGCGCGCTGATTGCCCGCCGTGTGCTGAAAAGATCGAGCGCCGCCGCATGAGCGGCCACGACATCGCCAGCATGCCGGACGCAGCGGCATTGCCGGCCGCGCCGAGACTGCCGAGGGCCCGCCTGCTCTCGGTGATCGGGCTCACACTGGCGCTCGCCTATCTGGTCGTGCTCGGCGGCTCCTATCTCGGCGGCCATTTTCTGATCGATGCCCGCGGACGGCCGATCGCCAACGATTTCGTCAATGTCGTCGCGGCCGGGCGCCTGGCGCTCCAAGGCGATCCGGCCGCAGCGTACGATCGGCAGCGGCACAAAGCCGCGGAAGTGCGCGCTGTCGGCCATGATTTCGCGAATTATTACGGCTGGCACTATCCGCCAACCTTCTTTTTCGTCGCCTCCGCGCTCGCGCTCCTGCCCTATGTCGCCGCCGCGCTTGTTTGGCTCTTGGCGACGCTTGCCGCTTATGCGGCGACGCTCGGTTGTGTTCTCGGCGGCCGCGCCGGCGTCTTGTTCGCGCTCGGATTCCCCGCCGCGCTATGGAATGTGACCGCTGGACAGAACGGCTTTTTCACCGCAACGCTGATCGGCGGCACGCTAGGACTGCTCGAGCGGCATCCGGTGCTGGCGGGGATTTGCCTCGGGTTTCTGACTTACAAACCGCAATTCGGCTTGCTCTTCCCCATCGCGCTGATCGCGTACGGGCGCTGGCTGACCATTGCCGTTGCGACCTTGGTGACAGCGGGTCTTGCCGCGCTGTCCTTGTTTGTCTTCGGCGGCGCAAGCTGGCAGGCGTTTGCGCATTGGCTTCCGGTCACCGGCCACGTCGTTCTCGGCGAAGGTGCCGCCGACTGGAACCGGTTGCAAAGTCCGTTCGGTTTTCTCCGCGTGCATGGAGCCGGCGAGGTATCCGCCTGGATCGTTCAGATCTCCGCCACCCTCATACTGGGCGGCGCGGTCGCTTGGCTCTGGCGCAGCCGAGCGCCATACGATCTTAAGGCCGCTCTACTCGCCGCCGGCGCGCTCCTCGCCACGCCCTACGTCTACATCTACGACTTTGCCGTCCTCGCGCTCGCAGTCGCCTTCCTGCTGCGCTTCTGTCTTTCCCGCAGACCCAGCGTGGGCGAAATCGCGGGCCTCATCGGCGCCGGCGTCCTCATTCTGCTCTATCCCTACCTGAAGACCCAGGTCGGCCTCGCCGCGGCTTTGATCGTGATGGTGCTGGTTGCACGTCGTGCGATGCTATTCTCTGCAAAACCCGTCGCTGCCGGAGAGGGCTGCCGTGAGAAGCGCAGTGGAAACCGCGTGCGGTGATGGGCTAAGCTCGTCGGATCATCTCCCGCCGCAAGGCCGTCCCAGCCCCATTGTTCGAAAGAATGAACCTAAATCCGGCAGTTGGAGGACCTCATTGCGCGGAAACCTTTGACTTTGTAAGTAAATAAGCCACCTTAGAGGTCTCCAAATTGGAACCGCTCCGCACTTGTTCGATTTTCCTAATTTGCC
>JAKAPE010000134.1 GCA_021811945.1 Pseudomonadota bacterium
CTCGCGCGGGAGCGTTTGACCCTTGCGGTCCAACTTGAGCCTGGTCTTATCAGAGCTCGTCATGTAACCGGCGATCGGAGCCACATTATCCACACGCCTCGTCGGTCTGAGGCGGAGCCTCGTTAGAATAAAAGGTGGTGTCCAGGCCCTTGGTAGCGCCGACAGTAAGGCGGCTTTAGGGCCATATAGGAGCTTACCGGACGTTGCTTCCGTCCAATCAAAGGACCCGACGTCATCCGAGAATAGCAGGCCTTGCGTCATTTCTTCTCAAGCGTACCGAAGACCGCGTTGGCAATATTCGACAACAGCCCGCTGACCCCATCGGAAAAGTAGCCAACTAGAAATGCGAATGCAGCGACAAGTGCGATCGGTCGAGGCTTGTCGGGAGGTTGTCCGCCTATAAGGCCGGCGTCAAAGAGGGTGAGGACTACACAAGCGTACACGCCGCCAAGTGCTGGTACAAAGAAACGCCAGTAGCGGCGATCGAGGTGCCATTTGCCCTTGGCAGCGCTGTGAATTAGCCATTTTATCGAAAAGGTAGTACCGCCAACAAAGCCCACGAAAAAGATCATCAAAAGACGACAATCAATATGAAGGAGAAGAGGTGCTTGGCCGACGACATAAAGAGGGATGTCAAATGATTGCGACGCTAGGCTTAGAAAAAGGCCGGAAATTACCAGCGATACAATAAGAATAACTAAAAGGACGAAGGCCTCAAATTTGAGGATTGCACGAGCCTCCGGCGGGTACTTGCTCTTCCAATCCCATGGGAGTCTGCCGTCGGTGTATTCATCCTTCTGTACAGGCGACGCGAATTCTACGGACTTCTCCGCAGCGGTCGAGTTATCTCGGGGAGGATTTTCGGTCAACGCACATGGCCATGATGTTATGGAGCGAACGTTCGGACTGTTTCTCGAATATTTTCGACGTGTGGATGAGTTTTGTAGTTCCATTCCTTTGGCCTATTTATCAATTTCGCAATGATTCGACGAAAGAACTGTGAGCCCACGGCGTCAACATTTTGCGCGACAATGCTTTTCCCTGAATTCGCCGCCAGCAAATAAGATGCTTCAACGTTAACCTCCTGGTAGGCCTGTCGAGGAGTTCGTTCGTTCCAACAAAGTCGGGGGGAGGCGGCAGCGCTTGCGTGAGCGAATTCCATAAAAGAGAACGAAACGTCCACGACGATGTGAAGATGCGCCTGATCGACGCCGCAAGAGACCGGGGAGCCAACTTCCGCGGCGCCGTGTTCAAACCAAATCACGCGATCTGCCGGAACGTGGCATTTGGCCAGAATGCGATTCACCAAATCAAGCGGATGGAGACCGGTCTTAAGGCGCCACTGAACAAAATTTGGCGTCGAAAGACGCGGTACAGCTAGTAGCCAATAAGGAAGAATTGATCCGAGGGTCGGTGTGACGACGCAATTTTCTAAATCAAAGATAATTTTATCATAGAGTGGACGTGTGCATGCCCCTGAAGAGAACAACGACTCGAACCGCCCCCTCTTCGGCCCAGTGTTCTTATGTGGCTCGGCGAATGGCTGTTCCATATACGTAGTCATGTGCGTCCCCCGACTCTCAATCCAAGTATATCACTGTCCTTCGGAAGTTACGCCACATGATGCTCATCACTTTCGCGCTCTTCAGGCATAGTCTCTTGGTTTGTGGCTGAATGGCGCAATCGGCGTGTATCCGATACAGAGACATTTCCCTTGACATCGGTCCCCATTTACGCGATAAATCCGCATCCCGCTCATCGTATGATTCGAGGGACGCTTCTCGAGACGGTCCTTGAAGCGGAGCGGGAGCGGTTCCCGCGGGCAGGGCTCGTAACCCCGCTCCCGGGCGGCCTGGGCATCGTCCCCTCCGGCATCACGACCGGGGCGCGGGGTGCTCCGCTTAAGCGCGATTGGTGGCGCGGGTAACGCCCGCGTCCTCCCGTTCGCGTGAAGCGCGGCCTGGGCTGAGCCCTGGCGTTCGCTCGCCGGGGCAAGCGCCGCGGTCGGAGCGCCGAGAGGCGAGCGCGCCCGCAGCGGACGGTTCGCGCAAGCGGACTTTCTGTGGCGCGCTTCCGCGCCCGCGCACTTTCAGGCGGCAACGCCTAAATGTGCGGCGCGGACAGTGGTTGGATGCGCCTGTCGGCGCTCCGCCTCCCTCGCTTTGTCGGGAGGCAAAGAGATTCGCCTGGTGCGCTTGCAAAGCTCGGATGCGTCCGCATCGCGAGAACAATTTTGTTTTTCCTCGCCCGCTCCGCTTTCGCCGCGCGGAGGATGATGACGCAGGCGCCGCGCTTTACCGACACAGTAACACCAGCGTGCACAAGTTCTGATCATCATCCTGAGGTGCGAGCGCAGCGAGCCTCGAAGGATGCGGCCGAGGCGCCGGGGCCGTCTCCTTCGAGGCTCGCCGACTTCGTCGGCGAGCGCCTCAGGATGACGGGCGAGAGTCAGGATGACGGGCGAAAGTCAGTATTTGGTGCAGACCGGGTATAAGACTATTGATTTCTTCGCGCCATGAAGGCCAGCCGCTCGAACAGATGCACGTCCTGCTCGTTCTTGATCAGCGCGCCGTGCAACGGCGGAATGAGTTTTTTTGGATCGCGCTCGCGCAGCGTCTCGGCGGAAATATCCTCGACCATGAGGAGTTTGAGCCAGTCGAGCAGCTCCGAGGTCGACGGCTTCTTCTTCATGCCGGGCACGTCGCGGATTTCGTAGAACAGGCGCAGCGCCTCGCCGACGAGCCGCTGCTTGATGCCGGGGAAGTGCACCTCGATGATGGCCCGCATGGTGTCGGGATCCGGAAAGCGGATGTAATGGAAAAAGCAGCGGCGCAAGAACGCGTCAGGCAGCTCCTTCTCGTTGTTCGAAGTGATGACCACGATGGGCCGGCGCCGCGCGTGCACCGTCTCGCCGGTCTCGTAGACGAAGAACTCCATGCGGTCGAGCTCCTGCAACAGATCGTTGGGGAACTCGATATCGGCCTTGTCGATCTCGTCGATGAGCAGCACCGGCCGCTCGTCGGCGGCGAACGCGTCCCACAATTTGCCGCGTTTGATGTAGTTGCGAATGTCCTTTACGCGCGCGTCGCCGAGCTGGCTGTCGCGCAGCCGTGCAACGGCGTCGTATTCGTAAAGCCCTTGCAGCGCCTTGGTGGTGGACTTGATGTGCCATTCGATGAGCGGAGCGCCGAGCGCCTTGGCGATCTCGATCGCCAGCACCGTCTTGCCGGTTCCGGGTTCGCCCTTGACCAGCAATGGCCGTTCGAGCGCGATCGCGGCGTTGACGGCGATTTTGAGATCGTCGGTGGCGACATAGGCGCCGGTACCTTCAAAACGCATGCGTATTCCTTCGTATGCCTTGGCCTCTGGCATGTTCGCTAACATGGCCGGCCGGCCGCTCACAAGCACATCCGCGTCATGTCAGGTCATCACCGCCGCGCGGCCTCGCCACCCGGCAATTTTTGCCCAAAGGCCGGCACATCCGTACCAGACGCGTTCCTTCGCCGGCCGGTAAGCCTCTGAAACAATGTGAGGATAACATGGCACGGCGCTTGCTGCGTCCGTGCCCGGCGAGGCTGTGCCCGGTGTTCGGCCGCCTTCGCGTATCGATCGAGTCGCGGCGATCGCGTCGGAGATGATGTCATGGGTATATTCGATGCATTGACCACCGCAGTGGCCGGGTTGCAGACGCAGGCGTTCGCCTTGCAGAATATTTCCGGCAACATCGCGAACTCGCAAACCACGGGCTACAAGGAAACCGACACGAGTTTCGCGGATCTCGTCTCTGCGGCCGGGACCAGCCAGCAAGGCGCCGACGGCGTGGTCGCGCATTCCGTCGCCACCAACAGCGTGCAAGGCTCGATCCAGAGCACCTCGGTCTCGACCGACATGGCGATCAACGGCGACGGCTACTTCGTGGTCGAGCAGCCGGTCGGCATCACCGACAATCTGCCGCAGTTCAACGGCGTCAACTACTATACGCGTGCCGGCGATTTCCAGATCAACAACAACGGTTATCTGGTCAACGGCTCCGGCTACTATCTGATGGGCATCCCGATCGATCCGACCACGGGCAATCCGGTCGGCAGCGTGCCGCAGGTCCTGCAGTTCGACAACAATTTCGTGCCGGCGCAGGCGACGACGGCGATTCAATACAAGGCGAATCTGCCGGCCAACCCGAAATCGGGGCTGCTGAACTCGACCAGTTTCGAGGCCAATCCGATTGCCGGCGCGCCGATCGCCGCGCAGATCACCGGCACCGGCGCCACATTGCAGCCCGACGCGGCGGCGGTCGGTACCGGCACGGTGAGCAGCCTGACCAACAGCACCACGCTGGCATCCCTGGGAATTTCTTCGGGCCAGACCGTCACGGTGAATGACGGCACCAACACGACGACCTATACGTCGACCGGATCCGATACGATCGGAGATCTGATCACTGCGATAAACTCCGGCAGCGCCGCGGTCACCGCCTCGCTCAACTCCAGCGGCGATCTGGTACTCACCGGCAACAACGATGTCGCCTCGATCACGGTGGGCGGTACCGCTGCCTCGGCGGTCGGCTTTGGCGCCGGGCAGAACTCCTTCCAGCCGACCAACCTGCTGACGCAGAGCGCGGTCGCGCAGGGGCAGACTTTGACCGTGGCCGTCACAGGAAACGGGACGCAGACCATCACCTTCGGCACAGGAGCCGGGCAGGTCGCCACGCTCGCCCAATTGCAGACCGCGGTTCAGGCGCTGGCCGGCGTGACCGGCGCGGTGAATACCTCCAATGGCGATATCACTCTGACGGCGACCAACCCGACCGCGAGCATCACCATCGGCGGCACGGCCTCCGCAGCGAAATTCGGGATCACCACCCTCACCGCGCTTCCGGCCAATGGCACGGTCATCGGCAACGACGTTTCGACGTTCACTGCACAATCGAGCGACGGTGGCTCCATCACCGCCTACGATGCCGAAGGCAATCCGGTGAATGTCCAATTCCGCTGGGCCGAGATCTCCTCCTCTTCGGGGTCCAATTCCTGGCAGCTCTTCTACCAGACGAATCCGTCGGCCACCGGCACACAGGCCGCCTGGCAGAACGTCGGCACCACGTTCACGTTCAATGGGAACGGTCAGCTCACGCCTTCGATCGGGGGCGTCACGCTGGCCAACCTCACCGTGAGCGGCGACAATCTCGGCAATGTGCAGCTCAGCTTCGGCACAAACGGGCTCACCCAGTTCGCCGACACCAACGGCACCGTGCAGGTCAATCAGTTGCAGCAGAACGGCTACGCCGCCGGGCAACTGCAATCGGTTGCGGTCGATACCCAGGGCCGCATCACCGGTTCGTTCTCCAACGGGCAGACGATTCCACTTGCCGAGATTCCGCTGGTCACCTTCAACGGCGAGAACGCACTGGAAGCGCTCAACGGCGGCGCGTTTGCGGAAACGCCCGGCTCCGGCGCGCCCATCTATGGCGCGTCCGGCAAGATCGTCGGCAGCTCGCTCGAGGCCTCGAATGTCGACGTCGCTACGCAGTTCAGCAAGCTTATCGTGGCCCAGCAGGCCTATTCCGCCAATGCCAAGGTCATGTCGACCTCCGACCAGATGATTCAAAGCCTGCTACAGGTCATTCAGTGAGACTTTCCGGTGAAGATCGTCGGCGCCCGGATCGCAAACGATAGGCCGCGTGGACGGCGCGCGCCATGAGCCTCTCCCAGGCGCTGTCGGCCGCGTTGGCCGGCGTGAACACGACGCAGCAAGGCCTCTCGGTGATTGCCGGCAATGTGGCGAACGCCAACACGCCCGGCTATGTCGAGGAAAGCACCAATCAGGTCGAGGTCGGCACTGCCGGCCAGGGCGGCGCCAGCGTCGATTCGACCGGCATCAACCGCAATCTCAACACCCTGCTGCAGAGCCAGTTGTGGACGGAGACCTCCGGTGGCTCCTACGCGGACACGACCGCCAGTCTCTACCAGCAGCTCCAACAGATCTATGGAACGCCGGGATCATCGACCTCCTTCGACGCCGTCTACAACAATTTCACCGCCGCGGTGCAATCGCTGGCCGCCAATCCAGGCGCCAACACGCAGCAGACCGCCGTGATCGGCGCCGCGCAGGCGCTGACGCAGAATCTCAATTCGATGACGGCTGGCATTCAGCAACTGCGCACCCAAGCCGAGCAGGGCATCGCCAATGACGTGCAGTCGGCGAACAATGCCCTGCAGCAGATCGCCGAGATCAACCAGCAGCTCGAAGGCGCCAGCAACTCCGACAGCGCGGCGGCGACGCTCGAGGATCAGCGCGACCAGGACATCGCACAGCTCGCTCAATTGATGAATGTGCGCGTGGTGCGCAATCCCAACAATCAGATTTCGGTCTTTACCGGCAACGGCCAGCAGCTTGTCGCCGGAGCGCAGGTCTCCCAGCTCCAGTTCGATAACGCAGGCACGCTGTCGGCGACCGCGCAGTGGAGCGCCAGCGCGAGCCAGGACGGCGTCGGCACAATCACGCTCGTCTCGCCAGGCGGCGTCACCACCGATCTCATTGCCGACAATGCTATCCAGTCGGGCGAACTCGCCGCCTATATCCATATGCGCGACAGCCTCCTGCCGCAGGCGCAGACCCAGCTCGACGAACTCGCCAACCAGATGTCGCAGGCGTTGTCGAACAACACCACGAGCGGAACGCCGGTCACCGTCGGCGCGCAGTCCGGATACAGCGTCGACATCGGTTCGGTTCTGCCGGGAAATACCGTCCAGCTCAGCTATACTGACGGCAGCAATGTGCAGCACACGGTCACCATCGTGTCGCTCGGCGCGGGCGGCACGCTGCCGCCGCAGAGCCCGTCGGCAAGTCCGGACAACCAGACGATCGGCATCGACTTTTCCGGCGGCATGAGCTCGATCGTATCCCAGCTCAACGCCGCGCTCGGCTCGAACCTGCAATTCTCGAATCCTTCGGGCACCGTCTTGCAGGTGCTTAATAACGGCAACGGCAATGTCGTCGACTCGCTGTCGGCGACTTCGACGGCGACCTCGCTGACGAGCGGCAATGCGCCGCTTCCGCTGTTTACCGACGACGGCTCGCCCATCACCGGGGCGATCACGGCGGGCGGCTCGCAGACCACCGGCCTAGCCGGGCGCATCGCGGTCAACCCCGCGCTGGTCGCCTCGCCCGCCAATCTGGTCGCCTACGCCGCCGGCACCCCCTCCGGCGATGCGACACGACCTAATTTCATCCTCCAGCAGTTGACCACCGCAGCGCTCACCTTTCCTCCCAGCACCGGCATCGGCGACGCGGCGGCGCTCTACAGCGGCACGCTCACCGACTATATGAGCCAAGTGGTGAGCCAGCAAAGCCAGGCGGCAAACGCGGCGAGCAATCTGCAACAGGGGCAGGACACGGTCGTGAGCGCCTTGCAGCATCGCTTCAACGATCAGTCGGGCGTCAATATCGATGCGGAAATGTCGAATCTCATCGCCCTGCAAAACGCCTACGGCGCCAATGCGCGGGTGATGTCGACGGTCGCGCAGATGATGTCCACGCTGATGCAGGCGGTGCCGTGATGAGCATTACCGGCCCCGGATCGGTGACTGCGGCCAACGTGCTGGCGCAGACCAACATGATGAACGAGCTCGACAAGCTCGGCCAGGAGCTCGGCACCGGTCAGGCGGCGACGACCTATTCCGGGCTCGGATCGCAGGCGGGCTTGGCGCTGTCGCTTAATGCACAGCTTTCCGCCAGCAACGGCTACGATGCCACCGCCACCAATGTCGGCACGACGTTGAGCATCGCGCAGTCTGTGCTGACCCAGATCGGCAGCGCCGGTACCTCGGTGCAGCAGGCAGTGAGCGGGCAGGGGGCGTTTTCACTCGACAACAACGGGCAAACGACGGCGCAGCGGTCCGCCGCGAGCTACCTCGATCAGATTCTCTCGCTGCTCAACACGCAGGTCGGCAATAATTACATCTTTTCCGGCAGCGCGACGGATCAACCCTCGGTCGTCGCGACCGATGACATTCTCAACGGCAACGGCGCGCAGGCCGGGCTGACGCAGGTGATTGCCGAGCGCCAGCAAGCCGATCTCGGCGCCGACGGGCTCGGCCGCCTGGTCATTCCCGCACCGAGCGGATCGACGGTTTCGGTCAGCGAAGACGTCGCCGGCTCGCCGTTCGGCTTCAAGCTCGGCGGCGTTGACTCGAACCTCACCGGCGCCACGGTCACCGGCCCGTCGGGCTCGCCGTCCTCGATCTCGGTCGATCTCGGCGCCAATCCGAACAGCGGCGACGCGATCCAATTCGATCTTACGCTGCCTGACGGCAGCAGTCAGACCATCGCGCTTACGGCCACGACGGCGTCGCCGCCGGGCGCGAACCAGTTCACCATAGGGGCCACGCCGGCCGACACCGCCAACAATCTGCAGGCGGCGCTGACCACCGCCGTCGGCGACCTCGCGCAGACCGCGCTCCGTCCGGCTTCCGCGATGGCCGCTGCCGACAACTTCTTCAGCTCCGACCCGCCGCAACGCGTAGCCGGACCGCCCTTCGATACCGCGACCTCGCTCATCGACGGCACCAGTACCAACACCGTGTTCTGGTACACGGGCGAAGATGGCAGTACGCCGGCGCGGGACACGGCGACGGCTCAGGTTGGCCCTTCCATGACCGTCGCCTACGGTATGCGCGCCAGCGAGGCGGCGCTGAGCTCGTTGGTCGCCAACGTGGCCGTGCTCGCCGCGACCACTTATTCGCCGAGCGATCCGAACGCCGAAGCGAGCTATCATGCGCTGAGCCAGAAGGTGGCGGCGAACCTCGACGGGCAGCCGGGCACGCAGACGGTGAGCGACATCGAAGCCGACCTCGCCAATGCGCAGATCGCCGTGAGCAATGCCAGCAAGCTGAACACGCAGACGCAGAACACGCTGCAGGACATGTTGCAAGGGATCGACGGCATCAATCAGAACCAGATCGGCGAGCAGATCCTGACGCTGCAAAACAGCCTGTCGGCGTCGATGTCGGTCACCGCGCGCCTCGCGCAGCTCAGCCTGGTCAATTATCTCTCGCCAGTCACCGGGTAGCGCAACGCTTATTGTTCTGTGACGCGTCTCTCCCCGCGCGCGAGGGGTATGGCGACCTCCAGTAAGGACATCCGCCACAACAACTGAATCGCTTTGTGCCCGAGCGCCATGCGGTGATGTGGCTCAGGGTGGCGGGATTCCTGGTGTGGCGATCCGGTAGTACGCGGGTGGCATGATTGACATGCAAGCGATTCGCAAACGCTGGGATAGCGTCGGCTCGAAGCTCGATGAGCGCGGTCAGCGGCTGTTCGCATCCGGAGAGGTACGGGCGGCGGGATGGGGCGGCCTGGAGGCGGTCCATCAGATCACCGGGCTCGCGCGCTCGACGATCGGTCGCGGCCTGAAGGATCTCGACGCCGCACCGTTGCCGAAGGGGCAGGTGCGACGCAAGGGTGGCGGCCGGCGGCATCTGTCGTTCGCGGATGAAACTCTCATTGAAGACCTGCGGCGTATCGTTGAGCCGGTCACGCTCGGGTATCCGGTGCGACCACTGCTTTGGGTGTCGAAGAGCCACGACAAGCTGGCTGTCGCCTTGCAGCAGATGGGCCACAAGATCAGCGCCAACAGCGTGCGCAGGCTGTTGCCGACGCTCGGCTATAGCCGGCAAGCGAACCGCAAGGCCGACGAGGGCTCGAAGCATCCCGACCGCAACGAGCAATTCGAGCACATCAATACCAAAGTGGTTGCGGCGCAGGCTGCGGGCCAGCCGGTCGTCTCCGTCGACACCAAGGAGAAGGGTGTGCCGCAGAGGCACGAAAGGAGTTCATCATGAACTAGGATCGTGTTGTACAGCTGCGCAGAAGATGAGGGTGGGCCCCTCGGGATCGGCTTTCAGGAGCGGATCTCAAACCAGTCCGAGCTGCTGCGGTAAAGAGCCGTGGTGGTGAGCGTCGGATCAAAAGTCCCAGGCATGACCTGGGGCAGGTGCGTGTCCAAAAGACGAGCGAAAGCGAACCCTCGAAGACGCGTCGTTGAAGACGCGTCGTTGAAGTGTCAAGTGTCGTCAAAAAAGTGTCAAGTGTCGTCAAAACCAGGGGCGCTTTCTTCTCCTGGGACAAGTCCGCAGGGAGCCTGATGACTGTGCGGACGGCGACCGGCGTATAGGGGGCGTGAGTTGGACACTGGCTTCTGCGCGGAACTGCGGGAACCAGGGCTCTGATGCCAAGGGAGAAGTTCAAGCGGCGAAGGCCGCGAGGCGAGCGTACCGATGCAGGGCGCTGGGACGGACCGACCAGTAGTAGCGTCGAAGGTCCTGTAACGGGACTGGAGCGAAGGGGTTGGGTCAGGTGGTCGTACTTTCGAAACAACTGGAAACAGGATGACGTCGGTGGATACGACAAACAAGCCGTTTATGATCGATAAGCGGCTGGTGTACGAAGCCTACAAAGCGGTCAAATCCAATGGTGGTGCGGCCGGCGTGGATGGGCAGACGATCGAGCAGTTCGAGGCCGACTTGAAGGGTAACCTCTACAAGATCTGGAATCGGATGAGCTCGGGAAGCTACTTTCCGCCGCCGGTGCGTGCCGTCCCCATCCCGAAGAAGTCTGGTGGGGGCCAGCGGATTTTGGGGGTGCCCACCGTGAGCGACAGAATCGCGCAGATGGTGGTCAAGTGGCTCATCGAACCGGACCTCGATCAAATCTTCCGAAAAGACTCCTACGGTTATAGGCCGGGAAAATCGGCTCTGGATGCCGTGGGGATCACGCGAAAGCGGTGCTGGAAATATGATTGGGTTCTGGAGTTTGATATTAAGGGCCTGTTCGACAATCTTCCACATGATCTCTTGCTCAAGGCCGTCCGCAAGCATGTCAAATGTAGATGGGCGTTGCTCTACATCGAAAGACGGTTGACGGCTCCCATGGAGCAGGATGGACAGAGGATCGAACGACATCGCGGGACCCCGCAAGGGGGCGTGATCAGTCCGATTCTGTCAAATCTGTTCCTACACTATACATTTGATCTGTGGATGGAGCGGACGCACCCAGACCTCCCATGGTGCAGGTAGGCGGATGACGGCCTGGTGCATTGCCGAACCGAGCAAGAAGCGGAAGCCGTCAAGGCGGCGCTTCAGGCGAGGCTGGCGGAATACGGGCTGGAAATGCATCCCACCAAAACCAGGATCGTCTACTGCAAGGATGGAAAACGCAGAGGGCGGTATCCGAACGTCACCTTTGACTTCCTTGGATACCAGTTCCGGCCGCACATGGTGCAAAATGCGCAAGACGGAAGTCTGTTTTGCAGCTTTGTCCCGGCGGTCAGCCCTTCGGCACTCAAATCCATGCGGTCAACAGTCCGGGACTTGAACATTGCGCAACGAACCCATCTGTCGCTGGCTGACATCGCCGAGAAGCTCAATCCACTCCTTCGGGGCTGGATCGGGTACTACGGGAGATATGCGCCTTCGCAGGTGGGACCCATGCTCCGCCACGTCAACTTGACGCTGCGGCGGTGGGTGATGCGGAAGTTCAAGCGCTTTGCAGGGCGCACGGTTGCGGCCGCCCGTTTTCTCGAACGGCTGGTTAGGACCCGCAACAACTTGTTCGTACATTGGCGCATCGGCATGATTGGCGCGTTTGCCTGATGGGAGCTGAGTGAGGTGCGAGTCTCACGCTCAGTTCTGCGAGCGCGCGGGGGTGAAACTCCCCGGCGCGACTCGCCAGCACCGGCTGTTCTCGTTCATCTCCATCAACCGGCGCGGCAAGCCGTTGCGCAGCTATCGCACCATCGTCCGGTTGATTGCCGCAACGACAACCGCCGCCGGGCTGAAAGTGCGCGCCGAGCTCGACCAACGAAAATACCCCAAAGCCGTCAGAATCTCCGATGCGCAACTCGCCGCCGTCAATATCCGTCCCCACGCGTTCCACGGCGATTGGAACTACACGATCTTCCCGGACAAACAAAAACAATCGCGTCTGAGATAAAGTGTATGACTTATTTCCTGACAGCGCCTTGGTGTCCAGCATGGGCGAATGCGATTGATGCGGGCGAAACCGTCTTGCCTCCGGTAGGGGAAATGGGGATAGGGAGCCGTAAAGGCGCTGGCCTCGTCCAACTTCGCAATTTGATCGACATGTTGATACAACCGCCGTGCTCGGCGGATGCGCTGCGGAAGAATCCCCTCGGCTTGACTGCGCTCTCATCGAATTGCGTCCGCTTGGCGGCAATGGTGCAGAGTGTCCTGTTCCTGCCCCGGATTGGTTTAACGGAAGCGTGTGAACACTCCACCGCCTAAAGGCGGTGGCTTCGGATTACGGCTTAAAGCCGGATTTGGTCCGCCATCCGGCGGACTTAGGTCACATCCCACATATGTTGGCCCCAGTAGCGCTTGCGGA
>JAKAPE010000398.1 GCA_021811945.1 Pseudomonadota bacterium
TGATTCTTGCTTTCGCGAGAGCGATGCTGTGTGCGGATCATCAGCTTCGTTTTGCCAAAATGAGAATTGCTGGCGTAGCGGCTTCGTCCTTGACTTCCTGAACGCCTCGGACGCGTTTGTAGCCGTCGCGATCGACGGTTCACTCCATCGTACTCTGTCGCGGCGGCCCGAATGATTTTGCCAAAGCAGTTACCAATGCGCGCCCTCGCGACTGCAGCGGCGCCGAATCCAACGATGCATCCGACCGACACCACAGCCTACGGCCAAAGCTGGTATGCCGCGACGATGGTCGCCGCACCGCCGCGGCCGCAGCTTGCGGTCGACCTCGATGTCGACGTGTGCGTGATCGGCGGCGGGCTCGCCGGCCTGACCGCGGCGCGTGAAGTGGCGAGGCGCGGCTGGTCCGTGGCGCTGGTGGAGGCCGAGCGCATCGCCGCCAACGCCTCCGGCCGCAATACCGGCTTCGTGCTTCCCGGTTTTGCCGCCGGCCCCGACAGTCTGATCGCCCGCGTCGGCTTCGCCCAGGCCAGGGATTTGTGGGGATTGTCACAGGCCGGGCTCGATTACGTGCGCGCCTCGATCCGCGACGATGCCATGTCCGAAATCGAAGAGGGGGCCGGCTGGCTTTACGTCTCCAAGATCGACAACGGCGATGCGTTCATGCGCCTCGTCGGACTGCTCGGCGACCTCGGCTGCGAAGTCGAGGGCTGGTCGACCGAGCGCCTGCGTGCCGTGCTGCGCAGCGAATGCTACTTTCATGCCGTTCATTATCCGCAAGCGATCCACATCCATCCGCTCAATTATGCGCTGGGCCTCGCCGCCGCCGCCGAACGCGACGGCGCCCGCATATTCGAGCGGACGCCGGCCCTGTCGATCGATCCCGCGGGCGTGCGCAAGCGCATCCTGACGCCGGCGGCGCGCCTGCGCGCCGACCATGTCGTGCTCGCCGGCAACGTCAAGATCGGCAAGCTCGCGCCGCAGATCGCCGCGACGCTCGTGCCGGTCACGACCTACGTGATCACCACCGGCGCGCTCGGGCCGCGGCTTGCCGAAGCCATCGGCTATCGCGGCGCGGTGAGCGACAGCGAGCTCGCCGACAACCATTACCGCATCGTCGGCGGCGACCGGCTCATGTGGTCGGGCCGCGCGACGACCTGGGCGCGAAATCCCCGCCGCTACGTGCGCGCGCTGACGGCGGACATCAAAAAAACCTATCCGCAGCTCGGCACGGCGGCCGCCGACTGCGCATGGTCCGGCACGCTCGGCAATACCGTCCACCGCATGCCGCAGATCGGCGACCTCGGTCCCGGCGTGTGGCTGGCGAGCGGCTTCGGCGGCCATGGCCTCAACACCACGGCGATCGCGGGCAATCTCATCGCCCGCGCCATCCTCGACGGCGATGAGACCTGGCGGCAATTCTCGCCGTTCGAACTCGTGTGGGCGGGCGGCATTCTGGGCCGCGCCGCCGCGCAGATGTTTTGTTGGTTCAAGCGTGGGCGCGAGGCGGTGGCCGAACGCCGTGCCCGGGCGCGCGAAGCAGCGGACAAGCGCGCAGCGCGGATCGGTCGAGCGTAAGGGGACAGGCAGCCACGCTTAATCAAGTGAAAACCAAAAGGGTGCCGCGACACCGCTTACGGATCAAGAATATGATCGAGGGGTAATTCAAATTGTTCAGTCTCGCGGGATAGCCGCACCTCAAGGCGGTCGGTCTTGAGACAGACTTGCAAGCGAACTCCAAGGTCTTCGAAGATCAAGGATCGGGCTTGATCGAATTCCATGAACCCAAAGAAGGAGAATGGGATTTCATATGTATCTTCAGAAATTTTGCGTGCAAGAACTTGGGTTAAAGGATGATCGGCCTCCTGCATAGAAGAACGATCGCGACCAAGGATGCCGGTCTGGAGGAGGACGAGGCCATCGTCGAAACCCCCTGCCTGACGTTTCTTGTCCTCGGCCGTCGCGATCACTTTGTCCAGAGGCACCCCCTCCGCATTGGCCAGTGCACGGAGAACCTCGTAGAGGTCCGCCAATTCGACTGTCTTCTGCGAAGGTTCCGCACTACGTACCTCCATGGCCTCCTCAAGCAACTTGCCGGTGAGAAAACCTTTGACTAACTTCGCAGGAATTCTTCGCGTGATTTCAGATTCGTGCCGTTGCACGATTCGCGTTGGTATTTTGTCTCGAACCAGCTTGCCCAAATTCGCCGGGCGGCGAACTCGTGAGTACTCTTTTTCTCCTCGAGTTACGACGGTGGCACCTTGTCGACGAAGTTGATAAAAAGCGTGAGCGAGGGTTGAGCCGGCGAGGATGATAGGAATTCCGAGTTCCTTCGCGGTCGCTCCCACTTCATCAATAAATATCGTATCTCGCATTAAGTCCAAGTCAGTAGGCCGTAATTCAATAGCTAGCTTCGCTCTAGAACCGCTAAACGACTTCAATGCACCAAGACTCTGGCGATCAGAGACGAGCTATTCGCGAAAGTTGGTGACGGCATGAAGGGGTAAGGCGGCGTATCGTGGGGGTGTTCAACGCCTCCACTTCTCCACCGAAGGAGTGATACGCCGTGACCGACAC
>JAKAPE010000135.1 GCA_021811945.1 Pseudomonadota bacterium
CGCCTGGATCACCACCTCGGGGCTTTGCCCTGACTGCACTTGCTGAACGGCCCGGATCCTGATGGCTTCCAAGGTCTTGTGATCCAGCTTGCGCGCATCTTGCTTCGGCATGTCTGAAGCAGGCGATCACCGACGGTAAGATCGTGCTCGTCAATCTAGCCAAAGGCATCGTCGGTGAGGGCTCGGCGCGGCTGGTTGGCGCGCTCTTCACGATGCGACTCGTCGCAGCGGCGCAGACCCAAATGACGCTTGCCGAGACGCACCGGAAGACCTTCGTCGCCTATCTCGACGAATTTCAAACCTATGCCACTGAGCACATCGCGGAGGCTATCGAAGAAACGCGCAAGTATAAGCTCCGCCTCGTGCTTGCCTGCCAATCTCTCGGCCAGATTGACGGCAGGAGCCACCGACCCGATGTTGGCGCCAGCATCCTCGCCAATGTGGCCAACCTGATCTCGTTCCGCCTCGGCGTGGAAGATGCCCAAACGCTGGCGCGGTGGTTCGCGCCGATATTCAGACCAGATGATCTGATGTACCTACCAAATCACACAGCAGTCGCCCGCCTGCTTGTGGACGGCAAGGCCGTGCGCCCCCTCGAACTCCGCACTCTCCCACCGCCAACCGCAGAGCGTACGTGACACTGGACCAGATCCCGCAACGTGCGCATGGAATATCGGTCAAGCCCATTTACGACCGCCGACAGCGTGGTCAGACAGCGCTCTTGATGGTACGATGCGGACTAATGAGGTGCGCCAGTGGATTGAGAGGAAAAGGTTCAACCGGCTTTCGCGTACAGCCGCGCGTGCCCCCCGGCCGGATATGTGGTCGCAGCATTTTCGACGGGGACAAGGATCGCGAAGCAACGTTGCCGCCAAAGCAAACGGACGACAAAGATTGCTAAATGAACTGCAGCACCCAACACGGATTCGGACACCATGACCGGCTTTTCGTATGATCTCCTGCTTCCCGCCGGAGCCACAGGCGCAAAGCGGCATAATGAGCAGGTGCTTCGCGATCTCACTCTCGGCATCGAGGTGACCGAGCCGGAGCTTGCCGCTCGCTGTAGACTTGGCAATATTGATCCCCAGCATGACGGCTCAGGAAGCAGCCTTTCGGCGATCGAGGCAGCGGCGACTTGGCCGCTGCCGCCCGATGGAGCGAAGCTGGTGACCATCAGGCCCGACCTCGACGCTATCGGCGCCATGGCTCTGCTGACGTACCGGGCGGAAGGTCGGATGCTGACGCCCCCCATGAAATCGCGCATTGCAGCTGTCGCAAAGACAGATCGGTTCGACCGGGGACCATGGCCGGGCCGACAACCCATGCCGAGATCACCAGATGACCTGTTGGCCGACATCGGGGGAGATGAAATTGGCCTCGTCACTGCTGCGATGAGAGACGATACATTGGATGTTTCCGAGCGAGTTCAAATTGCAAAAGCATGGCTGTCGGGTGGCGTCGTCCCTCTCGCCTACGCCCAGGCGCCCCGCGAGCGGGCCGAGCGGCTTTGGCGCGCGCTCGAAACAGGCGACGTGCTGGTCGAAGAGAGCCGCGCGCCCGCTCGGCTGGTCGAGATTGTGTCTGAGGTCGATGGGGCATTGCACCTTGGCTACCGATTTGCGCCAGTAGTGATAGCATTAAATCCCCACTTTAGGTTTCGCGACGGCGCTATCGGACCAAAATTCACGATTGCTCAATATCGCCAAGGACATGCGGATCTCGACAAGGCATTGGTTTCGATTGCACGAATGGAAGACGGTTGGGGTGGGTCGTTGACAATAAAGGGTTCGCCGCAAGGTCGCCCCAGCGGGCTCAATCGCGACAGCGTCGCTTCTGCCGTCGTTGCCGCCTTGCAGGAGACAAATCGACATGAGGCAGGCGAAAACGCGCACCGCAGCGCGTGAGATCAGGGCGTCGGCGGCAGGCGCATCGGCCGAACATCAAAGGCGCAACGTTCTGGTCATCACCTTGGGTGGGGCGCCCGGAGTGGTGACCGAGACCGCCTATGCGCTGCTCAAGCGCAGCCCCCGATGGGTGCCGCGCGAAATCCATCTCGTGACCACGACGTTCGGCGCGAAAGACTGGCACGATTCTGATAGCCGAGCAAATCGCGAGTTGGCGGCGGTTTTTGAACATTTTGGTATCGCGCCCGTTAGACCGCGGCTGCTCGTTCCGGAGATGTCGGCCAGCAATCCGATTGCCGATATCCGCACCGAGGAACAGAACATCGCGTTTGCGAATGCGCTGACTTGGCTGATCAAGGAAATCAAGGATCGCAAGGACACGCGGCTGCATGTCTCCATGGCAGGAGGACGCAAGACCATGAGCAGCTATTCGCAGGCCGCGATTTCGTTCTTCGCCGAGGAGGACGATGAGCTCACGCACAGTCTCGTCGAACCGTCGAGTCTGGAATACAGCCCGGATTTCTTCTGGCCCAAACAGCAACAGCAAGACATCGATGTATCCAAGCGACCGCCGCCGCCGCCCACGAAGATCATCAAGGCATCGACGGCAGAAATCACGCTGGTGCCGAGCCCGTTTCTGCGGCTGCGCCAGCACATGAAGCGCATTCCATTTGCCAAACAGAATTTCGATCATTGGACTCTGACGGAACGCGTCCAGGCCAACCTTGACGCATATACCGTCAAGCTCAGAGTCAAGGAGCACACGCTGATCATAAATGGCCAACTGGTCAAATTCGGCAATCAGGAATTCGCGCTTTATCGCGTCCTGGCGACCGCCATTGATGAATCTTGGCGCGGAGTAGGACCGGATGGCCAGGGCCACAATCACGCTGGCTGGATACTCATCAGAGATTTTCTTGATTCGGTGAGTCGGCCTTACCGGAAGTTTTTTGAATTCTATCGCGATTGCTTCTCTGGTCACCCGGATGAAGCTTATTGGAGGTTCAAGGACGACATCGAACGCCATCTGAATTTCAAGACTGCCGCGGGCCAAGATTACGTCGCAAACCGATTCAAGACCCTGCGAAACAAGATTAAGCAAAGGCTGCAAGCAGAAATCGTCTCATACTCGGCGCGCCGGCGAGTCATGCCGGACAGTCGGTTCGTCAAGCCGAAGGGCCGCAGCTACGGCCTGGCGTTGGAGCGGCACGAGATTGAGATCATTCCCCGGCTTCGGGCGAGGGAGGAGGCGGGTGAGATTGCTGCACCGGAACGAACTGCCCCAGACCCCGATGGCAGCACCATCCAAAAGCGAGCGGTCCGCTAGCCGGTTGCTCGAACTCCAACTGGAAGAAAAATTTCGAGGGGCGCATTTGCCCCTCGTCAGTCTGCGAGTGAAACAGTTCGGGGACGTGAATTTCGCCGCCGTGCTGAATCTGAGCCAATGGCATTGGTTTGCTGAGAAGCTTGGGAGACTCCCGTTTGCCAATTTCATATTTGAGTTGCCTGGAGGCATCTCTGCCTCCAGTTGGCCGATCGTTGGGTGGGTCGTAGGCGGTGCGCGAGATCCAAACGCGCGCCGGTCCGGGGTGACCGACTTTGTCGAGAGAACCCATTCGTTCCGCGATCAGATCGACGGCATCCCCGTTCGATAGAACCAACCGGTCGGTGCTGGCGAGCAGCCGCAAGGCGGCCGGATCAAAGCCCATCGCCGCTGCAACGGATATGTGATCGATCAGCCCGTCAGCATCGGCGTCTTCCGGCAGGATGAAGGCGTGCTCGTGTTTCCAATCGTGGCCCTTTTGCAGGTCGGGGCCGTGAATGCAGTCCGGCAAGCGGCGGTGGCCGCTGACCGTCCAGCAAGTGTCGGTCAGCGCTGCGAAAACCGCCTCCGCGACGGGTAGTGCCCAGACCAACGGCACTGGCCCGGTACGAGGCGCCACCACCCAGCGCCAAGCACGCACCAGCGGCGCATGCCGGACCGGCCGGGGCCGGGCGGTTCGCCCTGAAGGTCCGCTGTTCTGTGCCTCGGTGATTGAGACCACTTATCGCCCTAACTTCTTCAGGACCTGCGTTGTGGCCGGCTGGCCACAGCAACCAACTATAGGCTAAAAAATCGCCGTAGGAGAGCGTATTTGCTGCCGTTTCGGTCCAGCAGCCATGGACGCGCCACGCCATCGTACGGCCGGTCGGCGGCAACGCTGATCGAAGGCGATGACAGCGCTACACAAGGCAGCGCGCGGGGATAGGAGCAGAATATGGACGCGCAGTTGGGTTTCAATAAGGGCGCGCCACACAAGGCAGCGCGCGCCCGAAGCGGGTGTTCCCGCCGTTCACGATTGGTTTCAATAAGGGCGCGCCACACAAGGCAGCGCGCGATGTGATTCGACGCGTGTGCCGGTTGCCCGGTGTTTCAATAAGGGCGCGCCACACAAGGCAGCGCGCGTTCGCACGAAGCGAGGACCACGCGCAGCGGCCGTTTCAATAAGGGCGCGCCACACAAGGCAGCGCGCGCTCGTCAAGGTAAACGCAACCGGACGGGTCTAGTTTCAATAAGGGCGCACCTGAATCAGATGGCGCAGTGAATCACACCTCGGCAAGAATAAAAACCATCAGCCAAGCGTCCCGCCGCTCATCTGCCAAAAGCTCGATTTACGCCGTCGTGGAAGTGGTATAACGTCCAGCCGGATTCCTGCCATCCTGAGGTGCGACCCCCGCCGATCTGGAGCGTCGGAGATGACGGCGCAGGGTCGGTTGTTGCCGACGGGCAAGCTTCACGCAAATCACACGTTCAGGAGACATTCCATGGCCAGCAGCAGTATTTGCGAGCCCGGCCGTGAAACCGAAACGTTTGGATCGTTTGACGTCGTGGTCGTCGGCGGCGGCCCGGCGGGCCTTGCTGCCGCAGCCTCCGCGGCGCGGAACGGCGCCGATGTGCTCCTCGTCGAGCGGTACGGATTCTTGGGCGGCATGGGTACTGCGGGCGGTGTCACCAATTTTGCCGGACTCTTCGGGCTGGTGCATGGCGAAACTCGCCAGGTAGTCCACGGTGTAGCGGACGACATTCTCGACCGAATCGAACGTCTTGGCGGACTGAACAAGCCACAGCAGGGGTTGCAGGGGCGCATCACAGTACGTTCCTATGACGTCTCCGCCTTCAAATGCGCCGCCGATGATTTGCTGCTCTCCGCCGGCGCGAAGTTGCTCTTCCATGCACTCGCGGTTGATGCCGTGATTGAGGGCGATACTATCGGAGCTCTGGTCGTTGAGACCAAGTCGGGTCGCCGGGCCATCCGCGCAAGAATATTCATCGACTGCTCCGGGGACGCCGATCTCGCAGCTCGCGCCGGGGTACCTTTTGAAACCGGTGATGGATATGGCGGAGGCCTTTTTCCAACCATGATGTTCCGGGTCGGAGGCGTCGATCCGGATCGCGCGCTCGCCGCAATCGGTGAGTTCAAGGCGATCGATCGGTTGATGAGCGAAGCGTCCACAAAGGGGTATCGTTTTCCCCGTCAGGGCGCGATCGTGAGGCCTCAAAAGAATCCGACGGAGTGGCGCGTCAATGTCACTCAGCTCCGCAATGCTTTTGGGTGTGCCATGGACGGAACCGACGCCGTTCAACTCAGCGCCGGCGAGCTTGAAGGACGCCGCCAAGTTCAGGAATACTTTCGCTTTCTGAAGAACGAAGTGGCGGGTTTCGAAAACGCCCGCATTATCGAGATCGCTCCCCAGGTGGGCATTCGCGAGACGCGACGCATCGGCGGACTTTACAGCCTCTCAGGCGAAGACATTGTCAACTGTGCTGATTTCGAAGACACCATCGGTGTCAATGCGTGGCCGATGGAGTTGCATGTCGCAGGCAGGATCGAGTGGGGTTTTTTCCCTGACGGGAGCCGGGGCTTCTGCCAGATCCCGTACCGTATCCTTGTCCCGCAGGGTATCTCCAACATGTTTGTTGCCGGCCGCTGCGCTTCTATGACTCACGAGGGTCAGTCAGCGGCACGCGCCAGCGGCGCCTGCTTCGTTATGGGGCAGGCAGCCGGCACGGCCGCTGCCATGATTACGCGTGGAACGGCATCGACCACGCGACAGATTGATGTTGGCGCGCTTCAACGGATGCTGGCAGATCAGGGCGCCTATCTAGGGACGGACATGTAGAGGTGCCGTGTCAAACGGTTCGGCTCCATAACCAAATTCAGAGAAGACCGTACTCCATGGGTCTCAGACACTACGGAGAGACCAGACGTAAACGAAACTGGATGGCACCTTGATGACTGTGACCCTTTCCAAGCCAACGACCGCCGCACGCGACCGCTATCGTTGGATCGTACTGTTCTTAGCTTGGCTAACGTTCCTTTTGAGCTTCATAGACCGGCTGACGTGGGCCAACGTTGCGGTATCCGCAGGTGCTTCACTGGGCTTGTCGGTGGTTGAGCTGGGTATCTTCGTCACTGCTTTCTATGTCGGCTACGTTATAAGCAACGCGGTGGGAGGCGTGGCCAGTGACCGCATGGGTGGCCGGCTCACCCTGACGGTTTCCATGCTTGCGCTCGGCGTCTGCACGTTTCTGTTCGGCTTTACGAACTCCATATCTACAGGGGCAATACTGCAGGTCCTCATGGGCTTGGCGGCCGGCGCCGACTATGCGTCCTGCATCAAGCTCATCGTGAACTGGTTCGATCAGGGCAGCCGTGGGCGCGCTATGGGTCTATTGTTGATTGCTTCATCCCTCGGCGTGACTGCGACCAACGCGATCGTTCCGAGTCTTGCCGCTTCCTTCGGCTGGAGGGGCGTATATCACGTTCTCGGGACCACCACGGTCATCGTCGGCACCGTCGCGTTTCTTCTGCTGCGGGATCGACCATTTGGCCCACCGGTCGCTTCCAAAGTGCGCCCTCCGATTGGACCATTGCTGCGCGATCGTAATGTCGTGCTACTCGGACTGACCGGCTTTGCTGCGCTTTGGGGCACTTGGGGCTTCGCGTTCTGGGCGAATGCTCTGATGATTCGTGGACATGGCCTCACTGCAGTAGAGGCGGGATTCGTTATGTCGTTAGTGGGCATTGCGGCCATTCTCGGAAAGCCGGTGGTGGGTCTGCTTTCAGACTGGCTGGGCCGGCCGAAATGGTTGACGGTCGGGATTCTGACCCTGTTTGCAATTATGCTGCTTGTGTTCGGAATGCTCTCCGAGAAGGTGGCATTTCAGTTTGCGGCGCCGCTGCTCGGGATAGGGGCCTTCGTTTATAGTCCGTTGCTGGCGGTCATGGTTGCAGAGGCTGCCGGACCGGCTCTTGCCGGCTCAGCTACTGGCCTGACTGCGGGATTCTGGCAATTGGGCAGCGTCATCGTTCCGTTGGTCATCGGTTTCGTATTCCAGGCAACTGGCTCGTTCATGATCGCGCTGGCTGCGCTGGCCGCTGGCCCCGCCGTTGGAGTGATATGCATGCTGTTCGTGCAGGAACGAACAACACCCGCAACGACGACCCGGCCATAGAATTATCGGATCGGTTTATCGGCCGCTTATCTCGGTGGTAAAAGAGGACGAGGCTGCGAGCGGGAGCGCGTTTGACGTGGGGGCGGGCTCACCGATGTCCGCTCCTGTGCGTGGCGACGCGGGCTTCTGCTTAACGATGAGTGTGAACCACGTCCGGTGCTGGCCAACGCCATCCAAGCCCTGCGCAACGCGCCGGACTACTTCTCTGGCCGCGTCGCAACGGCACTTGGCCGCGCCAGCAGATGCTCGCTCCAAATCGCGACGGCCTTCGGAGGCACGACTTCCATCAGTGGCAGGAACTCCAGGAACGGCATATAGCATATGTCGGCAAGCGAGAATTGTTCCGCGACCAGATAAGTCCTGCCGGCGAGTCGCTTGTCGAGTATCGCCAAGTGCTTCTCGATCGCGGTCTTGGCCGCGGTCATCACGGCGTCGTTCCATCGTTCCCTGGGAAGGAAGCGCGTGGGAAACAGAATTGTGTCGGCATGACGGGTAAGCTGCAGGTCGCACAGTTTCATGTGCATGTCGACTAGCGCGCGTCCGCGCGCATCGGCGGGCATCAGGGGAGGACCGGGTCGCGTCGCCTCCAGATAGTTGAGGATCGCCGTCGACTCGAATAGCACGAACCCGTCCTCCTCAAGCGTCGGTACCCGGCCATACGGGTTGAGCGACAGATAAGGCTGCTCGCGATGCCGTCGCGCGGCCATATCGACGACAACGAGTTCGTGTGGGATCTGCTTTTCGGCGAACGCGATGAGCACTCGGCGCGAATAGGTCGACAACGGGTGATAGTGCAGTTTGATGTCCATGGTACCTTCCTGCAGCAGCCTCTATTAGATCAAGCAACTTCCGCGGAGCCCATTGCAAAACTTGGCCCGAGGAACGGATTGGCCACTGGGAGGCAAAAAACCGCAGTTTGCCATGGCTCACCCTCGTCCGCAAAGGTGCGCCGAGACATCTCGGGCGTCAAGGAGGTTGCGATGCTTCGCCGGGCGCAGCTTGCTTGACTTTCCGCCGACCGGAGCCTCATTGCGAAACTCGCGGCCGAGGCGCCCTCATTTCAGCATGCTACGGCTTGAATAAGATGAAGCAGCGCCTCGTTTTGACCTTGCATGCGATCGCCAAAGCGCACAGGCTAACCGCCGGAGAGTCCGCGCACCCGCAAGAACCAAAAAAAGCCGAGAGGACGATCATGCTCAACTCGTGGACGCATCGCCTATCTGCTGCGTGCGCCTGCTGCGACGGGCCGTTTGCCGCGACAGGCGTGAGTCGTCGGCAGATGCTGGCCGTCGGGACGGCCGCGCTCGCCGTCGGCGCGGTAGGCGGCTTCGGCGCGAAAGGCTTCGCCGGAGCCGCGCTGCGACGGATCGACGTACATCACCACTTCGCGGCGCCGAGTTGGCTCCAAGCCATGAAGCTCATTGGCGCGGCCGATCCGCTGATCGCGCATTGGTCGGTGCAGAAATCGATGGACGATATGGGAAAGGGCGGCGTAGCGACGGCGGTCCTCTCGGCGGTTCCCCCGCAAGTGCGGCCGCTCGGCCGCAAAGCCGCGGCTCGCATCGCGCGCGAGAGCAACGAGTATGCCAAGCAGCTCGCGGCCGATCACCCGGGCAGGTTCGGCGTGTTCGCCATGTTGCCGCTGCCGCACATCGATGAGAGCCTGAAGGAGATCGCCCACGCCCTCGACACGCTCAGAGTTGACGGCGTCGGCGTGCTGACGAATTACGGCGACAAATGGCTCGGCTATTCGTACTTCGATCCCATTTGGCAAGAACTCAACCGCCGCAAGGCGACCGTGTATACCCATCCGGCGGATGCCAATTGCTGCGTCAACCTCGTTCAAGGCGTGCCGTTCACCGCGGTCGAATGGGGCGCCGACACGACGCGCAGCATCACCAATCTGATTTTCAGCGGCACGTCGCAGAGATACAAGGACATCAACTGGATTTTCTCGCACGGCGGTGGGGTCTTGACGTCCGTCGCCGAACGGCTGCTGGTGCAGATGGTCACGACGCCGCCATACCGGGGTAAATTCACTCGCGAAACGGTTCAGGGCCAACTCAACCGTTTCTACTACGACACCGCCCAAGTGTCGTTAGCTGGAACTTTGGCCGCGCTGACCAAGCTCGTTCCCGTATCGCAGATCGTCTATGGCGATGACTTCCCCTATCGCAGCGCGGTCGACCAATCCAAGGGCGTCGACGCCATATTCGCCGTGGACGACCGCAAACGGGTGAATCGTGACAACGCGCTTCGCATTCTGCCGAGATTGCGGAGCGCCTGATCCGTCGCTTGGCCGGCGCGCCGTGCCGGCCCGGCGATGAAGATCGGAGGGCGGTATCAGGTCTCCGACCTGAGAGATAGGCGACGGATCTTGATTTTATTGGCTCCCCGGGCCGGATTCGAACCAGCGACCAACCGGTTAACAGCCGGTTGCTCTACCGCTGAGCTACCGGGGAACATCTTGCGGCCACTCGGCTGCCATCCAGCGGCCGCTCAGCGGCGCAGCGCTATAACAAAGCTGGGCGCGCTTTGAAAGCGTCAAGCGGTCGAAATCGCGTTATCCGCCAATTATATTACCGGAAACTCGACCGGCCAAGCCGCGAGCCAGACTGGAGCCAAGACGCGGGCCGCGCCCGCCGCGAAACACGAAAAGATGGCTGCTGTGCGGATCGCGCCAGAGCGTCTCCTGCGCCAGTAGCGCCAAGCTCACTGGCAACAGGCGGACCTATGATCCGGCCAGCGGACCCCAGCGGACCTATGAGTGCTATGCCGGGTGACGCGTGCGATCGTGGCAATAACTCGCTCCATTTTCGAACCGTTGATTTGCATCAACCTTCGCGGTAGGCACTCGTCCCACTGAGCGCTGTAACCGCGATGGTTACCGAGCCATCGGCCCGGGCGATGTGCAGGCTGCAAGAATTGAGGCTGATAAACGTCTTTGTCCGTTCTTTGATCGCAAACAGGAAAAGCATAATTCGTGCAAAACTAAAGCGGCCGATGAATCCGACGGCCGGCGAGACCCAAGGCATCTTGCGCCAATGGCTCGAAGCGGTGCCCGACGACCGCTTGGCTCACCTTATTAAAGATGCGACGCGGGCGTTCTTGCGGGCGCTGCAAATGCGATTGGGCGCACATTCCGTATCGCTGGGTCAATGGACGTTTCTGCGGGTTCTGTGGGAAAATGACGGCATCACGCAGCGCGAGTTGAGCGAACAAGCCGGCGTCATGGAACCGACGACCTACATGGCGCTGAAGGCGATGGAGAAGCTTGGCTATGTGATACGGAGAAAGAAGGCCGATAACAGGAAAATGGTCTATGTCTTTCTCACCCCGAGAGGCCGGCTGCTCAAGTCAAAACTGGTTCCACTCGCGGAAGAGGTGAACCGGATCGCGGTTGAAAACGTGAATCCTCAAGACATAACGACAATGCGTCGCGTCCTTCTCGCGATGATCGAAAATTTGGCGCGGGATGAAAAGCATGCGAGCATCAACAAATTGCGTATGCCGTCCACCCGCGAGTTGGCTAAGCTCGTCCAAGAGGCCGGCAGGAAAGGACGCGCGCGGGCAAAGAGACGGGCCTGAAAGGTTCGCGCGTTCGGATCGGCATGCTATCCGAACGCGCCGCGCTGCCGGTAGGCTTCGATCTCCGCCTCGGACAAGCCGAGCAGATCGCGGAACACAAGGTCATTGTCGGCGCCAAGACAGGGTGCCGCGCCCACAATGTCGCCCGGCGCGTCCTCAAGGTTGAAACCTGGAAAGCCGTAGGCTTGGTCGCCCATCTCGGGATGACGGCGCACGCGCCAATGCCGGCGCGCGGCGAGCTGCGGATCACTGAACAGGCCCGCCATGGTGATGACAGGGTAAGCGCGAACTCCGGCAGATTGCAGCGTTTCGGCGGCTGCATCCGCGCTGCGCCCGCGGGTCCACTCTGAGATCTCCTCATCAAGATCGTGCTTGTGCCTGCGCCGGGCGCTCGCGGTTGTAAGCGCGGCATCCTCGGCGAGCTTGGATTTCCCGATCGCTGCGGCAAGCGCCTGAAACTCGGCATCCGACCAGCAAGACAAGGTGACCCACTCGCCGTCGCAGCATGGGAAGGCGCCATGTGGCGCCGCCTCGGCATCATCGTTGCCGCAGCGGTCGGCCATGCGGCCGGTCGAAAAATAATCCTGCAACAGCCCGGCCATGAAAAGCAGGCCGCATTCGTATTGCGACAGATCGATGTAAGCGCCGCGGCCGGTGCGGCGGCTGCGCAAGAGTCCGGCGAGTACGGCCGAACCGCCGAGCACGGAGGCGATAAAGTCGATGTAAGGGTCGTAGAGCAGCATCGGCGAGCCGTCCGGAGATCCCCGTCATGCCGCAAAATCCGGCGAGTGCGGAGAGCTGCGAGCCAAACCCCGGTGTGTCGGCGCGCGGTCCGGTCTGTCCCATGTTGCAGGTGGACAGCATCACCAGGCGCGGATTGATCTCGGCGAGGTCGCGATAGCCGAGGCCGAGCCGCTCCATCACCCCGGGCCGCATGTTTTTAACGACCAAGTCGGACCAGCCGACCAGGCGGAGCGCCAATTCCAGTCCCTCCGGCTTTTTCAGATCGATGGTGACGCCGTATTTGGAGTCGTTGAAGAAACTGAAACAGCCGCCCCGGTTGAGACCGGGGCGGCCGCCCGCAAACGGCGGGTATTGCAGCCGGAACCCGTCCGGCCTGTCGCGCGATTCCACGTGCACGACCTTGGCGCCGAAATTGCCCAGTATTTTGCCGATGTGCGGTCCGGCCGCATAGCCACCGAACTCAACGACCTTCACCTCGTCCAGCGCCTGCGGGATGGTCTTCACGGCCGCTGCCCTGCGCGACGCATCGCCCGTCCGGCCGGATCGGCCGGGCGCTTCAACGATGGTCGTTCGCCGTCGATCATCGCGAAGCTGCCGCAGT
>JAKAPE010000136.1 GCA_021811945.1 Pseudomonadota bacterium
GAGTTCGACACCGAGGTCAGAAAATGCGTTGGCCGCCAGCCGATGTCGTAGACCCGGCGGATCGCGAGCGCGGCGGATTTGGGGATGGCCGCGGTCAGAAGCACATTGGCGCCGCTTCCCTGCAAAGCGGCGACTTGCGAATCGAGGGTCGCGTCGGTGGTCTCGTAGGATTGGGTGGCGACGATCATCTTGCCGGCTTTGTCGCCCAGCCCGGCGCGCAGGCCGTTGAGATAGTCCTTGCCGAAGTCGTCGTTCTGATAGAGCACTGCGACCTTGGCGTTGGGGATGTGTTGCAAAATGTAACGAGCATAGATGCGCGCCTCGGTGCCGTAGGCCGGGATCAGGCCCATGGTCCAAGGAAAGTGCTTGGAATCGTTCCACTGGTCGGCGCCGGTGGCGACGAACAGCTGCGGCACTTTGTTGTCATTGAGATACGCGTGAATGGCGGCGTTGGTGGGCGTGCCCAGCGTCGAGAACAAAAACAGCACTTGGTCCTGCTCCACCAGTTGGCGAACCAGTTGGACGGTCTTCGGCGGGCTGTAGCTGTCGTCGCGGCTGATGAAATCGATCTTGCGCCCGTTGATGCCGCCTTTCTGGTTGATCATGTTGAAATAGGCGCCCTCGGTCTTGCCGATGATACCGTAAGCGGAGGCCGGGCCGCTGTAGGGCATGGTGTTGCCGATCTTGATCTGCGTGTCGCTGGCGCCCGGACCATATTGACCAGCGGCAAGCGCCGGTCCGCCGGCGAGCACCAGGCTCGCCGCCGCAAGCATTCCCGCCGCTGTCGGTCTGATTGCCGGTTTCCTTGTCATGATGTCCTCCCTTTCAATCTTCGTCGTTGGCCGCGAAGCCGTTGCCCGCGAATGCCGCCTTGAGCGGTCCAATCCGCCGCAATGTGCGTGAGACGTACGGCACAACCGTGCCGACCACGCCATTCGGCATCGCGTACATGAGCAGCAGCATCGCGGCGCCATAGACGGCCCATGGTGCGGCGTCGGAAATATCGTTGGCGAGATTGGGTATGTATTCGATGAATGCCCCGCCGATGATGGCGCCGCCGATGGTCGCGATGCCGCCGACCGCCGAGCCTACCAAAAACGACAGCGACAGGAACAGCCCAAAGCTTTCCGGGGCCACATAGCCGATCACGATCGCGGCAAGGGCGCCGGCGACTCCGGTGAACAGGGTCGAGGTACCGAAGGCGAGCGTCTTATAGCGCGCGGTATGGATGCCCATGGCAGCGGCGGCGATCGGATGGTCGCGGATGGCGACGAACGCGCGGCCAGAGCGGCCGTTGAGTATATTGGCGGCAATCCGCATCGCCGCGACGAGAACCACCAGCACGACGAAGTAGAGCCAACGGTCGCGGTCGATGGCAAGGAATGCGGGCGCCGATGGCTTGGTAAGGTTGAGCCCCTGTTGGCCGCCGGTCCAGCCCTCGAAATATTTGAGCAATTGCGGCATGGCGACCGCCATCGCCAGCGTCACCAGGGCGAGATAGGGGCCCTCGAAGCGCAGCGCCGGCAACCCGAACAGGACGCCGAGCACGAAGCAGATCAGCGCCGCCGCCGGCAGCGTCGCCCAATAGGGTATGCCGTAGCGGTGCATCAGGATGGCGGCGGTATAGGCGCCAGCGGCAAAGAAGCCGCCGTGGCCGAGCGAGATCTGTCCGTTATAACCGGTGAGGATGTTGAGCCCGAGCACGGCGATCGCGTAAATCATCACCAGCGTCAACTCGAACACCTCATATTTGCTCAGAGCAAAGGGAAGTGCCGCGGCGAGCACGATTACGGCGCCGCCGGCGAGCCAGCGCCAAACGGCAAGGCTCGGTCCGCGGTCGCGGCCGAGAGCGAAGCCGCCGGAGGTCGAAGAGGCGTCTTCCATCTCGTTCACACCCGCCGCACGGTTGCGGTGCCGAAAAGCCCGTTCGGCCGCACCACGAGCACAATTATGATCAAAATAAGCGCCACGGTCAGCTTGAGCTGGCTGGCGATCAGATAGGTGCCGACCAGATTTTCGGTGACGCCGACAATGAGGCCGCCGACCACCGCACCGATCGGACTGGCGATGCCGCCGAGCAAGGCGCCGGCGAAAGCATAGAGCAGCACGCCGCCCATCATGTTGGGGTCAAGAAAGAGCACCGGCGCGACCATGATGCCGGCGATGGCGCCGATGGCGGCGGCGAGCCCCCAGCCGATCGCCAGCATCCGCCCGACTGGAATGCCGCACAGCCGCGCCGACGCCGGGTTCTGTGCAGCCGCGCGCATGGCGAGTCCGGTGGTAGTGAAGCGGAAGAAGCAGAACAGCAGAACCAGCATGACCAGCGTCACCGCGATGACGCCGAGGTCGCGCGTGGTCATCAAGGCGCCGAGCAGCGGACGGTCGTGGAACGGGCTCGGGAAATCCTGCACCGTATAGCTGTAGATCCAGCCCGCTACCGAGTTGAAAATCAAGAGCAGGCCGATGGTGACGACGACGGCCGCAAGAACCGGCGCGTTCTCCACCGGCCGGATGACGATGCGCTCGATCGCCATTCCGCCGATAAAGGAGATCGTCAAGGTTGCGAGAAAGGCCAACCAGAACGGCAGTCCGGCGCTCACCAGCGTCCACGCGATGTAAGTGGAGAACATCGCCATTTCGCCTTGAGCGAAGTTCACGAGTTCGGTCGAACGGTAGATCATCACCAGTGCCAGAGCGAGGCTCGCATAGATGGCGCCGGTGGAGAAGCCCGAGAACACCTGCTGCAGAAACTCGTGCATCGCGCTCAGCTTCCTGCGCTCGTCCCCGCGAAGACGCGGGACCCAGAACACTCCGCCGCCGTCGCGAGCCCGCTGGATTCCCGCTTGCGCGGGAATGAGCGGAGCGAGTTCACCCCAGATAGGACCGGCGAATCTGCGGATCGTCGGCGAGTTGTTTGGCCGTCCCCGAAGCCACGACATAGCCGGTTTCGATGAGATAGGCGTGGTCGGAGAGTTCGAGCGCCAGCGCCGCATTCTGCTCCACCAGAAGCACGCTCACCCGTTCCTCGCGGCGAATGCGCTCGATGATGACGAAAATATCTTCAACAATGCGCGGGGCAAGGCCGAAGGAAGGCTCGTCGAGCACCAGAAGCCGCGGCGCCATCATCAACGCCCGAGCGATGGCGAGCATTTGCTGCTCGCCACCGGAGAGCGCGCCCGCCTGCTGGCGGCGCCGCTCGGCAAGAATGGGAAAATAGCCGTACATGCGCCCCATGCCGGCGTCGGGCCGGCCACGTCGCGTATAGGCGCCAAGCCGCAGGTTTTCCTCGACCGTGAGCCCGACGAAGGTGCCGCGACCCTCGGGCACGTGGGCGATGCCGAGAGCGGCGATCTCCTCAGTCGAACGCCCGTGCAAGGGCTTGCCTGCGAACATGATCTCACCGTCGCTGCGCACAACGCCGCAAATGGCACGCAGCGCTGTCGTCTTGCCGGCGCCATTGGCGCCGAGAAGGACGGTCATGCCGCCTTCCTCGACCGCGACATCGATCCCGTGCAGCACTTCAGACTGGCCGTAGAAGGCCTTCACTCCGTTGAGGGTGAGGATCGGCGCCATCAGTGCCGCGTCCCCAGATAGGCCTCGGCGACCGCCGCGTTCTCGCGTATTTCCGCCGGGGGTCCGTCGGCGATGACGCGGCCGAAATTGAGCACCACCACCTGATCCGATAGGCCCATGACCAGACCCATATGGTGCTCGACCAGAAGCACAGTGATGTGCAGCTCGTCGCGGATGGAACGGATGAGATTGCCGAGGTCGGCGA
The DNA here is from genome assembly GCA_021811945.1 of Pseudomonadota bacterium. Lineage (GTDB taxonomy): Bacteria > Pseudomonadota > Alphaproteobacteria > Rhizobiales > Xanthobacteraceae > BOG-931. The sequence goes on from JAKAPE010000136.1 coordinate 3,779, forward strand.
CCTCATCATGATTGAGCCCGCCGGCGGGTTCGTCGAGGAGAAGTAGCAGCGGCTTTGCGGCAAGCGCACGGGCCAGCTCGACGCGCTTGCGTGCGCCCAAGGACAGGCTCGTCGCCGGCCGCGCCGCGACGTCGGCGAGCCCGACAAAGGAGAGCGTCGCGCGCGCGTCCGCCTCAAAATCGCGCTCCTCGCGCCGCCAAAACGGCAGCGTCACCGCGTCGGTGAGGAGACCGCTTTGACCTCGTGCATGTGCCCCGATCTTGACGTTGTCGAGCACCGACATCGAGGCGAAAAGGGCGGGTGCTTGGAAGGTGCGCCCGATGCCGAGGGCGGCAATGTCCGCAGGCGACGAGCGGGCGAGCGAGCGGCCGTTGAGCCTGATATCGCCGCGCTCGGGCTGATACAACCGGCTCAGGCAATTGAACAGGGTGGTCTTGCCGGCGCCGTTAGGTCCGATCAGGCCGGTGATGCGATCCCTCTCGACGGCAAAGCTGACGTCTTGCAGCGCGACGATGCCGCCGAAGCGCACGGTAAGGTTTTCGATCTGCAAAAGCCGGGGACGCGCACCGACCGCAGCGCCGGCGCTGCCGTCTCCGCGGCGCGGCACCGACGTAGGCTCCCTCATGCGGACCAAACCGCCATCGACGCGTCCTCCCCGCGCGACACGACGCACCGCAGTAAGCTTCGCGACGATCGCTACGATCGTCAAGCCGAAGGCATGCTCTTTTTGGGATGATTATTCCGTGATCGGGGGCGGGCCGGAAGCTGCCGGTGCGTCACCTTCGCCGGACATCGACTGATCGCGCGGGCCGCGATGGCGTCGGCGCCGCCGATGCAGCGGAAAGCGGTCGGCTGAACCCTCAAAACCGTTCGGGGCGCCGGCGCCGCCGGCGGCCTGGCCCTGTTGCGTCGTCCCCCCGGTTATGAACGACGGCAGCCGATCGACATCTTCTTCGGCGGGCGGCGCGATGTGTTGCTGTCGCGGCTGTATATCTGCCGGCTGCATCGGCGAGGGCTGCGCAGACTGCGGCTGCGTCATCTGCGGCGCCTGTTGCTGGCGCGGGTAGAACCGCTGCGACTCGCGCGGCGCGAACAGCTCACCGCCGATGACGGGCTGCTCCCCCTCGCTCTCGTTGTAGGCGTCGTCGGGAAAGCTGGCGCGCAGCTCGCCGCTCTGCGGGTAGTACGGCTGGCTTTGCCGGAGCTGCTCCTGCGCGGCGGCGATCAGGCGAAAATAATGTTCGGCGTGCTGATAATAATTTTCAGCAGCGATCGGATCTCCGGAACTCTGGGCGTCACGGGCAAGCTGCAGATATTTCTCGGCGACGTGGGACGCCGTTCCCCGAATTTTCACGTCCGGTCCGTTGGACTCGTACATGCGCGACAATGGATTCTGGTGATGACCACCCTTGCGGTTGCGACCCCGCATGCGCTTGTTCTGACCGTTTCTCATGGTTTGTTCCGCCAAGCCCCTTCGCTAAGCCTCTCACCGGCGGCGGCATGCAATGCCGCCGTCATACATTGCAAAAATGTTACCCCAACTTCACGCGTTCATCTCGCATATCGCTCTCGGCGCCGCCGTTGCGGCCGGCCGACGCACGCACCACCATCGTCGTCGGCGTTCGCCGCTGCGACCCTTGCGTCATTGACGTCACGAACCCTCAGCAATCAAGCCCTGCCGCCCCCGCGCCGGCTTTGCCGCGGTGCTGTGAACCTCTCATCACGCGCGCCACATTCCGCATCAAATGCGCGCAAAGCCAATGAAACTTCTCGGTCTGAATCTGGCGATCCTGCCGTCCGATCCGGCTTTCGCTATCACCTAGCCTGCGCCGCCAACCTCTGCGAGGGCGCTCCGGGAGCCTATGCTCCAGACATCCGAGGCGGCGCGGCACACTCTCGTCGGGCCGATTCCGTATGCGCAAGCTAGTCCCTTCCGGCAGATATTCCAAGTGCTTTTTTTGCTGCTTTTTTGCCGGGATCCAATGCTTTCCGCTCATGCCCCGGCGGCACTCTTCGCTGCCAGAAGCGCGCGTGGGATATCGTTAAGATCGTGACGGGGCGGCCTCGGCGCAAGTCCCACCGCGGCGAACAATGCGGCGACTGCTTGGGCCTGGCCGGCCCCAAGTTCGACGACGATAATTCCCCCAACTGCAAGCAGCGCTGACGCCGTGGCGGCAATGCTGCGGTAGCCGGCAAGTCCGTCCGACCCGCCATCGAGCGCTACGCGTGGATCAAAGTCGCGGACCTCCGGCGTCAGCGCTGCGATATCGCCAGAGGCGACGTAAGGCGGGTTGGAGACAATTAGGTCAAAGGGCGCGCGCAGCGCCGCCGCCATATCGCAGGCAAGGAATGCCGCGCGCGTCAGTCGCAGATGTCGCGCGTTTTCGCGGGCAAGGCAGAGCGCACGAGTGCTCGTGTCGGTGCCAACTCCATAAGCATTGGGCAGCTCAGTAAGCAGCGCCAGAAGCAACGCGCCGCTGCCGGTGCCGAGGTCGGCAATGCGCAGTCGCCGCGCGCGGCTACCGCCGGCATCGACCGCCGCCAACGCCGCCTCCACCACGGTCTCGGTCTCCGGCCGCGGCACCAGCGTGGCAGCGTCTAGGCGCAGCCTTAGACCCCAAAACTCCCTGGCTCCGACGATGCGGGCGACCGGCTCGCGCGTAAGCCGGCGCCGCGCCAGCGCGGCGACGGCGTCCGCTTCCTCGAAATCGAGAAGGCGAGCTTCGGCTGCTGCGAGCGCGGTATGGTCGAGGCCAAGCGCGTGGCCGACCAGAATGCGGGCGTCGAGTTCAGGCGAATCAAGGCCCGCGGCGTGGAATTTTGCCGCCAAGGCCCGCCGCACCGCGCCGACACTTACGGTCTGCGCGCCCGCCCGCCAGGCATGCGCGGCAGTGTCAACGACTGAAATCATCATCCCGCCTCCGCGGCGGCGAGTTGCGCCGCCTGGTGCTCGGCGACGAGCGCGTCGATGATTTCGGTCAGACCTTCGCCCTCGAGAATCTGCGGCAGCTTGTAGAGCGTCAAATTGATGCGATGATCGGACACGCGGCCCTGCGGAAAATTGTAGGTACGGATGCGCTCGGAGCGGTCGCCGGTGCCGACTTGGCCGCGCCGCTCGGCAGCACGCGTGGCATCCTGCTTCTGCCGCTCGAGATCGTAAAGCCGCGTGCGCAGCACCGCGAGCGCCTTGGCGCGGTTCCTGTGCTGCGAGCGGTCTTCCTGCATCATCACCACGATCCCGGAAGGAATGTGGGTCACCCGCACGGCCGACTCGGTCTTGTTGACATGCTGGCCGCCAGCGCCGCCGGAGCGCAGCGTGTCGATGCGCAGATCGCTGTCGTTGATGGCAACATCGACGTCCTGCGCTTCGGGCAGCACTGCCACGGTTGCGGTCGAGGTATGGATGCGGCCGGAGGCCTCGGTGTCGGGCACACGCTGCACCCGGTGCACGCCGGATTCGTATTTGAGCTTGGCGAAGGCGCCGCGGCCACGGATTTCGGCGACGATTTCCTTATAGCCGCCCACCGCGCCTTCGCTGGCAGTGACGATCTCGACCGTCCAACGCTGCTTCGCGGCATAACGCTCGTACATGCGAAACAGATCGCCAGCGAACAATGCCGCCTCATCGCCGCCGGTGCCGGCGCGGATTTCGAGAATCACGTTGCGCTCGTCCATCGCATCCTTCGGCAGCAGCGCCCGGCGCAGTTGCCGCTCAAGCGCCGCGCGCCGCGTCTCGAGCTGCGGCTGTTCCGCCTCGGCGATCGTGCGCATTTCCGCATCAGTCGACGGATCGGCGAGGAGGCTCTCGATCCCGTCAAGCTCGTGTTGCGCTGCGCGATAGGAAATTATCGCCTCGACGACCGGTGCCAGTTCGGCGAATTCACGCGACAGTTTGACGTAAATCTCCGGCACCGGAGCGGCAGCGAGGTCGCGCTGCAGCGCCGCATGGCGGGCGACGAGCGCGTCGAGTTTCTGGTCGGGAAGCATCGAAAGTCCATCTGCCATGCCTTCGCAGCAGGCGTCCAGTGACCAGGATCGTGATCACCATCTGGTGCGAACGACCGGTCGTGCGCAACTTCGCCTCGAGCCGGCGGGAAGCCCGACCCGTGGAGCGATAAGATCCATAGGCTTTTGGATCGCCGTCATATAGGAATACCGTCTTAAATCTGCAACCCGTTATCGGCGGCGAATTTTTCCAGTTGGGCACGGATCGGCACGGCGCAGAACGATTTCTCTATCTGCGGGGCAAGGAAGGCAGCCGTCTTGCGGCTGTCGAGCTCAAGCAGCATTGCCTTGACCGGACCAACCGCCGACGGCGTCAGCGAGAGTGAGCGGTAGCCGATGCCGACGAGGGCGAGCGCACCTATCGGCTGCGAGGCGAGTTCGCCGCAGAGTGTCACCGGCTTGTCGTAGGCGCGGCATTTGTCGACAATGTCCCGAAGCGCGCGCAACACCGGCGCCGACAGCGGATCGAAGCGGTTGGAGACCCGCGGATTGCCGCGATCGACCGCATAAAGGAATTGCACCAGATCGTTCGAACCGACAGACAGGAAATCGACGCGCTCAAGCAGCTCGTCGAGCTGATAAAGGAGCGAGGGAACCTCGACCATGCTGCCGACCTCGACTTCCTCGGGCAGCTTGTGGCCGTGCCGGCGCAGATGCGTCAGTTCGCGCTCGACCAACTCCTTGGCCTGATCAAATTCCTGCACCGTCGCGACCATGGGAAACATCACCTTCAGCGCGCGGCCGGCGCCGGCCCGCAACAGCGCACGGAGCTGGGTACGCAGGAGACCCGGCCGGTCGAGCCCGAGCCGGATCGCCCGCCATCCGAGCGCCGGGTTCTCCTCCTCGATATTGCGCATGTAGGGCAGCACCTTGTCGCCACCGATGTCGAGCGTGCGGAAGGTCACCGGTTTGCTGCCGGCGGCATCGAGAACAGAGCGATAGAGCGCATATTGCTCGCTCGATCGCGGAAAATTCGGCGCCACCATAAATTGCAGCTCGGTGCGGAAAAGACCGATGCCGGCGGCGCCGGTGTCGGCCAGGTGCGGCAGGTCGACGCTCAGGCCCGCATTGATCAGGAGCTCCACTTCCTCACCGTCCTTGGTCACGCACGGCTTGTCGAGCAGCGCCTGATACTGCAACTGCCGCCGCGCCCGCAGCCGGACGCGCTCCGCGTAGGCCGCCTCCATATCCGGCAGCGGCCGGATGTGCAGATCGCCGGTCGAACCGTCGACGATGATGGCATCACCCGGATCGGCAAGGCCGGCGGCATTGTCGACGCCGCCGACCGCGGGAATGCCGAGCGCGCGCGCCACGATGGTAACATGCGAGTGCGGTCCAGCTTCCTCGAGCACGAGGCCGCGCAGCCGCTTGCGGTCGTAATCGAGCAGCGCCGCCGGGCCCATCGAACGGGCGATGAGCACGGCGTTTTCCGGCAGGCTTTCGCGCGCCGGCGCATGATTGCGACCGGTGAGCTGACGCATCAGACGGTTGGCGAGGTCGTCGAGATCGTGCAGACGCTCGCGCAGGAACGGGTCGGTCTGGCGCAGCATGCGCGCGCGTGTGTCGGATTGCACGCGCTCGACCGCCGCTTCGGCGGTCAGCCCGGTCATCACCGCTTCCTCGAGCTTGTGGAACCAGCCGCGGTCGTAGGCGAACATGCGATAGGCTTCGAGCACGTCACGATGCTCGCCGCCCTCGACCACGTCGCCGTGCTCGAGCAGCTCGTCAAGGCTCGCGCGCAAGCTCTCGATCGCCGCTTCCAGATGCGTGAGTTCCTTCGGTATGTTGTCGGCAATGTAATTGGTGATGACGACACGCGGCACATGCAGCACGACGTGGCCGAGAGCGATGCCGTCGCTGAGCGCGTTTCCCTTGACATGCAGCGAGCGCCGCGCGGCCGGTTCGGCGCCGGGCGGCGCCAGCGCGGATAGCTCGCCGGAGGCGATCATTTCCGCCAGCACCATCGCCGTCGTCTGCAGCGCCTCGACTTCTTCTTCGGAATAGGTGCGCCGGGCGCGGTTTTGCACCACCAGCACGCCGAGCGTATTGCCGGCGCGCAGAATCGGTACGCCGAGGAAGGAATGGTAGATTTCTTCGCCGGTCTCCGGCCGGTAGGAGAAGGCCGGATGTGCCTGCGCGTTCGAGAGGTTGATGGCGCTTGCTTGACTCGCTACCAGTCCGACCAGGCCCTCGTCCGCAGCCATGACGGTGCGGTGAACGGCGTCGCGGTTGAGGCCCTCAGTGGCATAAAGTTCGAGGGTCGAATCCACGCGCAGGACGTAGACGGAGCACACCTCCGCCACCATGTTGGCGGCGATCAGCACCACGATCTTGTCAAGGCGTTCCTGCGCGCTGACCGGCTCCGCCATGACTTCGCGGAGGCGCCGCAAAAGTACGCGCGGACCGCCAAGCGCACCACGCATGGCGTGAGGTCCCTCGGGCCTTCCCTTTGACCGACGCGCTGCCCGCCCCGTGCCGGTCGCGATCGAAGAGGATTTCGCCGGGCCTGGAGCCGCGGCGGGTATCCTCAAGCCTATATCGAATGCGGCATGCAAACCGCAAGCCAGAGACGCCGATATGACACCAGGGTCTTGTGCGCTGCAGCGCAAGGCTGCAACCGGTCGTTCAATCCGAGTGCGCCGGTTCCCGCGCAAGCGCGCAAAACCGGGGACCCGGTTTTATTCACAGTCTGGACTCCCCGGGGGGTTGCCATGCAAGCAACCGATCGGCCGGATTGGTATCACTGTGTCGTTTGATCGAGACCGTAGAACGAATGCAGCGTGCGCACCGCGAGTTCGGTGAATGCGGCGTCGATCAACAGCGAAAACTTGATTTCCGAGGTGGTGATGGCGCGAATATTGACGGCGCGCTCGGCGAGCGCGCGGAACGCCTGTGCGGCGACGCCGGCGTGGCTGCGCATGCCGATGCCGATGACAGAGACCTTGGCAACGTCGACGGCGCCGTCAAGCCGCGCATAGCCGATCGCCGATCTGGCCTTGGCGATCACCTCAAGCGAGCGCTGGTAGTCGGCGGCCGGCACGGTGAAGGTGACATCTGTTGTCTTGCCGTCGGCGGAAACGTTCTGCACGATCATGTCGACGTTGATGTTGGCCTCCGCCAGCGGAATGAAGATGGCGGCGGCCACCCCGGGCTTATCCTGCACTTGGCGAATCGAGATTTGCGCCTCGTCGCGAGAGAAGGCGATGCCGGTGACCACGTGCTGTTCCAAAATCTCCTCCTCGCTGCAGATGAGGGTGCCGGGCGGCGTGCCGTTCCGGTCGAAGTCCTCCGGCCGATCAAAACTCGACCGCACGAAAATGCGCACATTGTGCACCATGCCGAGTTCGACCGAGCGCACCTGCATCACTTTGGCGCCGAGGGAGGCAAACTCCAGCATCTCCTCGAAGGCGATCTTGTCGAGCCTTCTCGCCCGCGGCACGACGCGCGGATCGGAAGTGTAGACGCCGTCAACATCGGTGTAGATATCACAACGGTCGGCGCGGATGGCGGCGGCGACCGCTACCGCCGAGGTGTCGGAACCGCCGCGTCCCAGCGTGGTTATGCGGCCGGTTTCCCGGTGCAGGCCCTGGAAGCCGGCGATGACCGCGACTTCCTTGCGCTCGCTCATGCGGTGGGTGAGCTCGGCACCGTTAACGTCGAGGATGCGCGCCGACGCGTGCGCGTTCGAGGTCAGAATCGGCAACTGCCAGCCGAGCCAGGAGCGCGCATCGATGTCCATGTCCTGCAGCATGATCGCCAAGAGGCCGGCGGTCACCTGCTCGCCGGTAGCGACGACGGCGTCATATTCGCGCGCATCAAAAATGCGCCGCGACTTCAGGGCCGCCTCGCACCAGGCGACCAGCTGGTCGGTCGTGCCGGCCATCGCCGAGACCACGACCGCCACCTCGTGGCCGGCGTTGATCTCGCGCTTGACGTGGCGGGCGACGTTACGGATGCGGTCAATGTCGGCGACGGAAGTTCCGCCGAATTTCATGACGAGACGGGCCATGACGGTCGTTGGCGCTCTTTCTTGGTAGGCTCTCGCGGCGGTCTTCTACGGCGGCCTGCGTGTCTGGCGTTCGCTCATGCGCGCGACGACGGCCGTCTTATCGGCGGGCAAAACAGCGTGTATAGATAACGGCAGGGTGTGACCGCTGCAATATGGGGCCGGATCGAGGCCACGGCTCGGAACTCAGGTTAACGATCGACTCCAGAGTTTCCAATTTCACGCATGCATCCCTGGGGTCGATACTCGTTCCGGACGATTGGGCAAAGAAACCACTCGCGATGCGAGTCTGTTGCTGGTCGTGTTCAACCCCCTGGATAGCGGAGCTATGCTGCCGACGCACTCCGTTAACCTGGATTCCGTACCGTGGTCTTTACCGCAGGGCACGGAATCCAGGTTAACGCTCTTTGAGCTGAAGGATTTGTAGCAGGAACTCCGGGCTCCAACCTGCGGTTTTACGTCGTGTTTTGACGCTTCCCTTATTCTTGTTGGCGCGCACCAGG
>JAKAPE010000399.1 GCA_021811945.1 Pseudomonadota bacterium
AGCGCTACTGGGGCCAACATATGTGGGATGTGACCTAAGTCCGCCGGATGGCGGACCAAATCCGGCTTTAAGCCGTAATCCGAAGCCACCGCCTTTAGGCGGTGGAGTGTTCACGATTACGCAAATTACGAATTACGGAATTACGAATTACGGTGACAGTGCATTTATTTGATAGACCGAAGCAGAGACGCAATTAAGTGCACTGTCACCGCAATTCTAGGGTGGCCTCCGGTGGCCTCCATTGCGGCATGAGACTGCGCTAACTCACCCAGCCGCGATGCACGTCGAAGATGCGCGCGGCCTCGCACACGTCGGGCAGTTCGAGCACCGCGGGCTCACCGAGCGCAGCCACGGTGTCTTCGTAGCCGGCCTGCCAATGCTCCTCCATCGCTCGGCGAGAGAACTCGAAAGTCTTGCCCGCGGTCTCATATTTCTTCGCCTGGTATTTCAACTGCACGATGGTCGCCACTTTCACATGGGCCTCTTCGGCGAGGAATTTGACCTCGGGATCGTCCTGGCAGCGCTCGGGAAGCTGTTCCAGGAACCTCGACAGGGCATGGCGGAACTGCTGCGTCTTGCGATACTGGTCGAGAGACATATGCAGGCGGCTGGCGCTGTGGATTTCTGTCGCGCGCAGATTGGCCGAGGGGATATCGAGCGGCACTTCGCCGTTCGCGTCCCATAGATCGACCTGAAACACCAGCGCGCTGTAGCGCGGCTTGGAATCGGCGATGAACTGCATGGGCGAATTGGAGACGACGCCGCCGTCCCAATAATATTCGCCGTCGATCTCGGTCGGCGGAAACCCCGGCGGCAGCGAGGCGCTGGCCATAATATGGGCGGTGGTGATCGCGCGATCCAGATTGTCGAAATAGACCGGGGCGCCAGTGCGGATGTGGGTCGCACCGACGGAAAACCGCATCGGCTTGCGGTTGATGAGATCGAAATCGACCAGCCGCGCCAGCGTCGCCTTGAGCGGAGCGGAATCATAATAGCTGACCCCTTCGGGGTTTTCGGCCGCCGAGGTCATCGGCGGAAAAGGCCGCGGCGAGAAGAAATCCGGGACGCCGTGCAGCATGGCGGCAAGGGAGCTCATTTTGTTGCTCCAGTACCGGGCGTGCCCGTTGCCGTTCCACGGCCAGTCCGAAAACCACTCGACCTTGGGAATCTTGACCGACGGCCTGGTAACGGCTTCCCAGAAGTCACGCATTCTTTCGACGCGCCGTTCCGGCGGATTGCCGGCGATGAGCGCGCCGTTGATGGCGCCGATCGAGGTGCCGCAAATCCAATGGACCTCGATATCGGCCTCGTCAATCGCCTGGTAGACGCCCGCCTGATAGGCGCCCAGCGCGCCGCCGCCCTGAAGAACCAGCGCCACACGCTCGAAAGGAAGGACGCGTCTGGCGCCCTTTTCCATGAGCGCCGACGAAATCGCCTTGTTCATGAGCTTCTCCTGGTTATTGCTTGGAATAGCCCAGACTGAGCGTCGCCTTCCCTCTCCCCAAGTAGGAGGGCACCTCCGACGCGGCAAGGTGGTCGGCGCCGGCAAGCGGCACACGCTTCTTCGACTAACGATCAAATGCTTGTGCAAAATCTCGGGCCTGCCGCGAGTCTGCCATTTTTTTCTCGGGCGAGCAGGACGACGGTTAAGACTTAATTTCCCGGTGGGGACGTGAAAGAATGATTTTGATTCGCTCTGTGAAGAAGGCGCTTCCATGGCGCGGCGGTGCCGAAAAATGATGGATTTCGCGCGCTCAAACGCATCTGCGGGTTTCGCTTGCTGGCGCCACTTATCCGTACGCTTGCTGACCGTCATTGTTCCGCCATCCTGAGATGCGCGCCGAAGGCGCACCTCGAAGGATGAACAGCACCCAAGTCGGCTGTTGCCGACTTGGGTGCTAAGCATTTTCAAAATTGTGAAGCGATTTCGATTGGCGCCTCGGCCGCATCCTTCGAAGGCCGCCATAGCGTGTCGAACACGCGCGTAAACGCGCTTATGGCGGCCGCCTCAGGACGACGGTCAGAATTTGTGCAGATTGGAATTTGTGCAGATTGGTATGACGCGTATCAGGCAGCTTCGAGCCGCGCCAGTTCGGCTTCAAACTCAAAGCGCAATTGCGCGCCCTCCTCCTGCGGCAGCCAGTTGGTCATCTGCGGGAAGATGGTACGATAAAGCAAGACGCGCCCTGCTCTCCACAGCAATGTCCGCGCCGCGCGGGCTTCGGCCAGGATTTTATGCAACCGCGCGCGTACCTTGTCGGGGTCCGGCCGGTAGGCGGGGACCGGCTCGGTGCCGAACAGATCGCCTTGCCTCTCATCGCCGAAAAGGTCCGGTTCGTTCTCGCTAGACATGCCTGCTTACTCTCGCGATCCTCAATACGAATCGGTCGATCATAATGCGCGAACGGTCACGGCGGTGCCAGTGCGGCTGGTCCACTTAACACGGCTCGGAAGTCAGGTTAACGGGCAATTTCGGGTGATTTTGTATTGACTGGAGGATCGTGATCCCGTTGGCGCTCTGATTCGGCATGGAGCGCGATCATGGACGCCGTCGCTGTCACG
>JAKAPE010000137.1 GCA_021811945.1 Pseudomonadota bacterium
TCCAACTTGAGCCTGGTCTTATCAGAGCTCGTCATGTAACCGGCGATCGGAGCCACATTATCCACACGCCTCGTCGGTCTGAGGCGGAGCCTCGTTAGCCGATCTCGTAGCCGATCACTGACCGGTGCGCCGAGATTTTGCGGGCTGCTCATGAAAGACGCCCACCCATTACGCGGTCATCGCATTCTCGTTGCGGAGGACGACGCGCTTCTCGCCGTCACTTTTGAGGATATGCTGAAGAGCGTCGGGGCAACTGTGGTCGGGCCGGCCGTTACGCTCGACGAGGCCGAGAAATTTGCCGAAGAGGAGACCCTCTCTGCTGCTCTACTGGATATTCGTTTTGACTATAACGAAATATGGCCTGTTGCGCGGATTCTGGCCACCAGAGGAGTTCCTTTTGTATTCTCTACCGGACACTACGACCGCGAAAGTCTTCCCCCGGAATGGTCCGGTCGCCCAATTCTCAGAAAACCCGTCGGACACCAGAAAATAGTTGCCGCCTTGACGGAGGTAATTCTCGGGCATTGATGCTGATGCTGGTCGATGGTAGGGCACGCTCCCTGAAGATTGGAATGCGAGATGGATCATCTCAAACGAGTCACGGACGAGTTTACACGCCAGGCGCATACGTTCGAGGTTTGGGCGGAGAAGGTCGACGGCGACGTCGCCGCCCGTTTCGGCTTTGCGCTCGGTAACCGCGGCCCGCGGTCGTCTACTTGACGTCGCCTGCGGACCGGGCGTGGTCACGGCCGCGCTCGCGCCGAATACAGCCTCGGTGGTCGCCTTTGACGCAACCGAGCAAATGCTGGAGAAGGCCAAAGCGCGATGCGCCGCCGTTTCCGGACGGCGACAGGCGCCGCCACGGATAACCGCTTTCGCTCTCGTAGCCTGACGGTATTTTACCAGGCCTACGTGCCCTTGACTGAGTGGCGGTACTTATGCGCTGGCCGCGCCGGCCGGCGGTGGCGGATAGACCGGTGCCCGCCAAACACCGGCGGGGTGTAATGGTAATAGAAGCCTGTTCCGCACGGGCAGCCGCACCCGCCGCAACCCGCGCAACCTGCGGCACAACCACAGCCCGCTAGCCGAAGGCGCGGCTGCGGTTGTCCAGCGGTTTCTCCGTCAAAGACGTGGAACGTCGCCAGGCTGACATCAGACACTTCCTCCTCTCTAAGGCCGGATTGGTGGCTGACGGCGGCGCTCTGGCTTGGCACGTGCGCGGGCACGCCACCGCCTGTCGCCGATGCTCCGCCGGCCAGCGCCATCGATAGCCCGGCGACACCTAATACAGAGATGGCTCTTCTCTTGCGCTTTCGTTTCGCAGTTTGCCTACTCGACATGGTCGTTTCTCCTCCGCGCACTCGCGCGGCATTCGGTGAGGCACCTGTATTGCAGGTAAGCGCACGCAAGGCATATGCCAGTCATCGACGTTGAGAAATTCTGCGTCACTGTGGCGCCCAAGGGCGACCCTTGTGCTTGCATCTGCTGCGCTTGCATCTGCGCGGGCACAAGACCCCTTACGGATAACCGATGCCGGGTTGATCGCTAAACCCGCCCGCCTTGCTGTGGAAAAACGCACCAGCGCTCACGTGTGCGGGTTCCGGCGGCGCTACAGCGAGCCGACGCTATTCAAGATGCAAGAGGGGCAAGACCCGTGGCGATCAGGGCGGATGGGCGGGCGCCGTGATGAGTTGGGGCAGGTGAGGAATGACTGGTGCGGCTCGGACCGCCAGTCGCGCGCCGAGGTAATCCCAGAAGGGGATTTGGAGCTTGGCGCAGGTGTTGGCGAGGCCGAGGAAGGCGTCGCGGCAATCGCGACCAAGATCGCTGCGGGTGCCGCCGCCGACCTTGCGCCTGGTGACGTGACAGCGGATATTCCCCGAATAACATGATATATTTGAAAGGAGACGTTAGTGAAGCCGAGGCGAACGCAATTTTTGCTCTGCTGCGAGACAAAATTTGTGATTTCAAGGATGCGGTTCGCATGCAGGCGCCGAGCCAACGGTCGGCAGCGCGTGGTCGCTCAACGTTCTTTTTGATCGCGGCTTCGACCCGCCTTCCTTGACGGCGTCGAGCGCGGATGTGGTCGTGCAAGTCGGGATAGGGGCGACTTGGCGCCAGCGCGGCGTTCCGCTTCGGCTTGGTGGTGGCATCCATTTCGACAAATCCTCATCAGCAATGACGCTCGGTGCCACACACTACGCCGAGACCTTCATCCGTTCGATCCAGTCTTGGCGCAATTTGTCGCGCAAGACCTTGCCGCGCTCGCTCTTCGGCAATTCGGCCACGATGATAACCTGCTTCGGCGTTTTCGCCGGCGGCAGGAATTTTCCGCAATACTGCTCGACGCTCGCCGCGGTCAAGCCCCTGTCCTTGGCGACCACGTAGCAGACGCCCTCCTCGCCGTAGATCTTGTCCGGCACGCCGAGGGCTGCCGCGTCGAGGATGCCGGGATGCCTGAGCAGTATCTCGTCGATCTCCTGCGGGGCGATGTTGACGCCGCCGCGGATGATCAGATCCTTGGTGCGTCCGGTAACGCGGACGAAGCCTTCGGCATCCTTGACGCCGAGATCGCCGGTCTTGACGCGTTTGCCGCGCACCGGCTCGATCGAGCCGTCGTCGATGAGATAGCCGATGGCCATCTGCGGCCCGCCGACGGTGATTTCGCCCTCGACGTCGACCGGGCATTTTCATTGATCTCGGTGTTGAACGGACAAATCACCGCGCCGATCCGCCACACGCCGAGCCAGATCAACAGCTTCTCGAGATTTTCGTCGGACAACAGCAGCACCCGGCTGCCCTTGCCGATCCCGCGGCCTTGCAAAAATATGCCGATGTCGGTGGTCAGGCGGTCGAGCTCGCCGAACGTGATCGCAGAATCCGCGTCGACGTCAACGATCGCGAGTTTCTGCGGATCGCGCGTGCGATAGCGGGTCAGAAGGTCGGCGACCGGCTCATAGGGAATGCCGAGCTGATGACCGCCGAAGACGTCCACGGCAATTGTCTCCTTCGCTCCAGCCGCCGATATTAAGACACCGGCCAGCGCAATTGTACCATCCGGTCGAATTTCAAGTGCTTGCCGAAGCGCGAAACAGCAAGCGGAATTTCCTCATAGAGCTTGCCTTCGTCGACTTTGGTCAAGCGGCCGCCGGCGACCACGCGCTCGCCGGCGACGAACACGTCGCGTACCGAATCGCCGGTCGCGCTGTAGACGAGGTTGGCGACCGGATTGATCAACGGCTGCCATTCCGGCCGTCGGGTGTCGAACAGCACGATATCGGCCTCCTTGCCGACCTCGATCGAGCCGATGCGGTCGCTCATCAGCGCCGCCTTGGCGCCGTTGATCGTCGCCATTTCAAGGCCGGCCTCCGGCGGCATGACGCGTGGATTGATCCGCGTCTCCTTGTAGCAACAGCAGGCAAGCCGCATCTCCTGCGGCATGTCGACGATACCGGACGAGGCGTGATCGGACCCGATCGTCACGTTGACGCCGAGCGCCAGCAGCTCGGGCAGCTTGCCAACCAGGATATTGCCATAGCCGTTGTGCAGGCTCGAACTCGGCGCACAAACGAGCGACGGCTTGCGCCGCGCCAGAACTGCGACCTCTTGCGGCTCGAGCCAGCCGGAATGCACGATCAACAGGCGCTCGTCGATGACGCCGAGCTTCTCCAACCGCTCGATCTCGGTCGTGCCGGTGCGCGCGACGCTGGAATCGCGGGTCGAATAGGAAAAGCACGCATGCGTCTGCAACAGCGTGCCGTACTTGCGCGCGAGCTTGTCGAGGCCGAGGATCAGTTCGTCGGACGCATTGTTGAGGCCGCGAAAAGAGGCGCTGGCGCCGAGCCGCGGATCGCCGGATTTGGCGTAGCGTTCGAGCGCCGCCTCGGCACGCTCGAGCGCCGCCGCCGTCGATTCGATCATGCGTTCGGGCAGGATGCCGAGCACCGATTTGGTCAGATCGAACGACGAGCGCGACACGATATAGCGGATGCCGGTGGACATCACGCCTTCGACCGACGCCTCCGGATGATAATTGCCGGGATCGATAAAGCAGGTCACGCCGTGCCTAAGCAGCTCGGTTCCGGCGAGCGTCGCCGATACGCGAACGTCTTCGCCGTTAAGCGCCGCTTCGTACGGGTACATGCGCTCGAACAGGAACGATTGTGCGTTCGCCTCATCGGCAAGCCCGCGCGACAGCTGGAACGACGCATGCAGGTGGCAATCGATGAGCCCGGGCGTCGCCACGCAGTGCCGGCCGTCGATCGTTTGTCGACCGGAAAAGCCTTTGCCAATCTGATCCGACTTGCCGACGGCGACGATCTTGCCGCGATCGACGGCGACGGCCGCATCGCGGATGATGCGGCGGCCGGGATCAACGGTGATCAGCCAGCCGATGCCGGCGATCACCAGGTCGACGGTTTGCACGCGTTTTCCCCGTTTATTTCTTCTTATTTCTTCTTATTTGTTCTTATTTGTTTTCTCCGACATAGGTCAGGTCGTCGGCAATTTTCAGTTCGATCAGCACGTTGTCGTCGGTGGAATCCTCGCACAGCATGGAGCGGTGGCCGATGCCCTTGGGAATGAACAGCATGTCGCCGGGATGCATGATCTTCACGCCCATCTCGGTCTCCCACTTGAGCGCGCCCTTGACGCAGAAAATGATCTCGTGGGCGTCGACGTTGCGGTGCCAGAAGCCCATGTCATGCTTGCGGCGCTTGGAGACGTCGACCTTAACCCGATCCGAGGTATAGAGCCGCAGCGGCGTCCCGTCGGCCTTGTCGATGTTTGTTGGCGAAAATTTTTCGTCGAAAATATTGAATATGCGGAAAATCTCGGCGCGTTCGAGAACGCCGGCATTGATCACCGGCGGCTCGTTGTGCGCGAGCACCACATTTTTGCCGCCGATGGTGACAAGCTCGCGGTAGACCTGCTTGCCGGGCTGTTTGTCGTCCTGCCTGGTTTGCGGCTTGTTCATGATTTGCTCCCGGATTCTGATGATTGCCGGTAGCCCGCCGCTTCGAGCAGCGCAGATACGATGCCGGCATAGCCAGTACAGCGGCACAGGTGTCCGCTCAACACATCGCGGATATCGGCCTCGGACGGCCGCGGATTGCGCGCCAGATAATCGGTGAAGGACATGAGGATGCCGGGCGTGCAGAAGCCGCATTGCAACGCATGATGGTTCTGAAACGCCCGCTGCAGCGGATTGAGCGTGCCGTCCGCCGCCGCCAGCGATTCCACAGTGCGCACGTCGCGTCCCTCGGCCTGCACGGCCAGCGTCAGGCATGAGCGCACGGCGGTGCCATCGATGAGCACCGTGCAGCACCCGCACACGCCATGCTCGCAGCCGACGTGGGTGCCGGTGGCGCCGAGCGAATGGCGAAGAAAGTCGCTGAGCAGCATGCGCGGCTCGGCTTCTGCCGACAAGGCGCGGCCGTTGAGCGTCAGCCGGATCCGGGCGCGCTGATCCTTGTCTATGCGGCGCATCGCATCGCCTCGTCGATGACGACCGGCCCGAGTCGGCGCAAGAGGTCGCGCCGCATCACGGCGGTGGCGTGGAGGTCCTCGTAGCCTTCGAGTTCCACGGCCATTTTATCGACCGCACCACGCGCAGTCGAACCGTCGGCGGCTGCAATTTGCCGCACCGCGGGCGCGCCCGCCATGCCGCCGACGCCGAGCCGGACCGCGCCTTGGCCGTCAACCAGCGCTGCCACCGCGACGATGGCGAAGTCGCCGTGCCGCCGCGCCACTTCGCGGAATGCAACGCCGCGACCAGAGTTGACAGGAAAGCGAACCGCGGTGATCAGCTCGTCGGGCTCGCGCGTTGTCGTCAGCATGTCTTTTTGGAACGCGTCGGCGGAAAGCACGCGGGTTCCGCGCTGGGAGCGCAGCACGACCTCGCCCCCGAGCACCGCAAGCGCGAGCGGAATTTCAGAGCTGGGATCGGCGTGCGCCACCGAACCGCAGACGGTGCCTTTATTGCGGGTCTGGAAATGACCCACGAACGGCAAGGCGGCGGCAAGGAGCGGGAGCTTCTCGGCAAGCTGCGGCCAGGCCAGCAGCCGGTTCTGCGTGACCGCGGCGCCGACCTCGATCTTGTCGCCGAGATCGCAAATCTGATCGAGCGCCGCGATGCGCGTGATATCGACGAGCACGGCCGGATCGGCGAGACGCAGATTGAGCAAAGCCAGCAGCGATTGCCCGCCGGCGAGCACCCGCGCATCGTCGCCGTGTGCGGCGAGCACCGCAACCGCTTCGTCCACGCTATCGGGACGGACATAGGCGAACGGACGCGGCTTCATCGGCCGCTTCCTTCCATCAGCGCGTGAATGCGCCGCGGCGTCGCCGGTACCTGCACATCCTTGACGCCGAGCGCGTCGGCGATGGCATTGGCGATGCATGCCGGCACGCTCATGCAATTGCCTTCCGCCAGGCCCTTGGCGCCAAGCGGCGTCAGCGGCGACGGCGTCTCTTGGTGCAGCATTTCGACCGGCGGAATTTCGCTCACCGTGGGGACCAGATAATCGGCGAAAGTGCCGGTGAGGAATGCGCCTTCGTCGTTATAGGCGTATTCCTCGTAAAGCGCCGCGGCGATGCCCTGCGCAAAGGCGCCGCGCATCTGACCCTCAGCGATCATCGGGTTGAGGATGCGGCCGGCGTCGTGCATCGATACGTAGCGGTCGACGCGGACCTGATAGGTCAGCATATCGATCTCGATGCCGCACATGTCGAACACGAAGCCGTAGGTCAGCGACGTGTTGATGCGGTCGTCGCTCGACGGCGGTTCGAGTTCCGGCGCCCACTGTGCGGTTTCGCTCAAGGCCGGCGCCATGCCTTCGGGCAGCATTACCGGCGACCAGTGCGAGGTGCCGGCGACGCGGCCGAATGGCGCCGCGTTATCGGGATTGCTGCGGCTGCGAATCTTGCCCGCCACAAGCTCGACATCGCCGGGCAGGACGTTGAGCTGCTTCGCGCCGATGTCTTTCAGCTTGTCGGCCATGCGGCTCGCCGCGATGTGGGCCGCCACCGCGGTGCCCGGGGTAAAACGGCAGGAATAGGTGCCGGCGGCGATCGACCATTGATCCTTCGCCGTATCCATTTCGAGTACGACATTGATGTCGTCGGGCTGCAGCCCGAGCTGATCGGCGACGATCTGCGCCAGCACGGTCTCGTGTCCCTGCCCCTGCATTGTGGAGTCGGCCGTCACGGACACGGCGCCGAGCGGATCGATGTTGACCGTGACCATCGATATGGCGCCGTTCTTCGGTCCGGCTTTCTCGCGCACGTCGGCGGTGAGCAGCGTCGAGAGATAACCCATATTCGACATGGCGGGCTCGACCACGGCGGCAAATCCGATGCCGTACTTGCGCCCGGCCGCGCGCGCGACGTCGCGCCGCCGCTTGAGATCGTCGAGCCGGCCGTGGCCGATTGCGGTTGCGACAGCGCGCGGATAATCGCCCGAATCGTAAAGCGAGCCGGCGGCGGCGCGGTACGGCATTTTGGCCGCCGGCACCAGATTGCGCCGGATGACGTCGAGATGGTCGAGGCCAAGCTCGACCGCAATGCATTGGACGAGCCGCTCCAGCGCCATGTAGAGCTGCGGGCCGCCAAAGCCGCGGATCAGACTCGCCGGCATCTTGTTGGTGAGCACGACGCGGTTGACGGCGTCGACGTTGGCGATGTCGTAGGCGCCGGTGATGGCACCATGCATGCGATAGAGCGGGCCCGGCATCGGGGCGCGCAGGAATGCACCGTAATCTTCGAGCTGGTCCAGCCGCAGGCCGAGGATGCGGCCATCTTTTGTCACCGCGGCCTCGATCCCGGTGATGCGGTTAGGTCCCGAACTCGCGGCGACGAGGTGTTCGGCGCGATCCTCCACCCACTTCACCGGACGGCCGGCGATGCGCGCGGCGAGCGCCATCAGCACAATATAGGGAAACACGGAAAGCTTTATGCCGAAGCTGCCGCCGCTGTCGGGCGGAATCCGCAGCCGCAGCCTGGGGCCCGGCACGCGCAGGGCGCGCGCCATGACCGGATGCGTGCTGAATGGCCCCTGGAAATTTGCCAGCACGTCGTAGCCATCGTCGGCCGCATTGTATTGCGCGACGACGACGTAGCACTCCATCGGCGTGAACGACAGGCGCGGAAATTCGACCGTCAAGGCGACGCGCGCATCGGCACGCTCAAACGCGCTCTTGGTGTCGCCATAGCTGAATTTTCGGACCGAGATCTCGTTGGTCTTAGCTTCGGTATGCAGCAGCGGCGCCGTTGCGGCGCACGCCGCCTGCGGATCGACGACCGCCTCGAGCGGCCGATATTCAATGTTCACCAGTTCGGCCGCGTCCTCGGCGAGATAGCGACTTTCGGCGACGACCAGCGCCACCGGCTCGCCGACGTAGCGCACACGGCCCACGGCGAGCGACCACTGATGCACCGGGGCCTTGAGCACTACCAGGAACGGATCAGACATTTTGCGGATATCTTCGCCGGTTATGACCGTCCAGACGCCGTCCTTGGCCAGCGCCGCAACCGCGTCGATGTGGACGATTTCAGCGTGCGGATGCGGCGAACGGATGATCTGGGCATGCAAGGTTCCGGCCGGCGTCGGAAGGTCGTCGGCGTACCTGCCCCGTCCGGAGAGAAGGGCAGGGTCTTCCTTGCGACGGACTGGCGTCCCAACGAACGACAATGCATCACCTGGCAGTGGAGGAATTCGACCGGGGGCACCGTCCATAGCTAGCAAGCACCGCATGAGACGTAAAGGCATCCGCGAGCGGACCGGCAAGACGTTGACGGCCCGGCATGCTTCTCATAAGCCGTGTCCGCGTCATCATCCTCGTTCGCATCCGATTCCCCCGCAGGAAACTCGATGCATTTCGACCTCCCCGCTCCCACCATGACCTTTGACGTCGCGCTCGAGGACGGCGCCAGAATTCGCGTGCGACGCCACGGCCGCGCGAACGGCGTGCGCCTGCTGTTCACCCACGGCAACGGTTTCGCCGCTGATGCGTATTTTCCGTACTGGCACCGCCTGCTGCCCAAATTCGACGTGCTGGTGTTTGATTTTCGCAATCATGGGCAGAATGTTCCGGTCGAGCCGTCCAACCACAATTACGCCCAGCTCACCCGTGATCTCGAACGCCTCCTGCAGGAGGTGAAGTCCCGGCTCGGCGAGAAGCCGACTGCCGGCATTTTCCATTCGATGTCGGCCCGAACCGCGATGAAGCACGCCGTCGAAATCGGCGCGCGCTGGGATGCGCTCGTGCTGTTCGACCCGCCCGACGTGCCGCCGCCCGGCCATCCGCTCCATGCGGCGATGGAGCTATTCGAAAACAGGCTCACCGCATGGGCGCTCAAACGCCGCCGGCGTTTCGCAGCAATCGAGGACCTGGCCGAGGAGTATCGGCAATCGCGGGTGACGGCGCGCTGGGTTGCGGGTGAGCATGACCTGATGGCTCGGTCCGTGCTGCGCAAGAGCCCGGATGGCGAGGATTACGTGCTCGTGTGCGCGCCCGAGAACGAAGCCGCGATCTACGCCGAGGCGATGACCTTGAACCTGTGGCCGCGGGCGTCGGAACTCGGCGTGCCGGTCATGCTGGTCGGATACGATCCGAACATGAAGGAGGCGCCCGCGACCGGCGCCGCCAACCGGGCGCTCGGCATCGAGGGCGGCTACGATTACAGCTTCGTCGAGAATACCGGACATCTGTTGCAGATCGAAAGGCCGCAGGAATGCGTCCGCCTTACGCTGGAATTCCTGGCGCGATGCGGGCTCGCCTAAACGTGTGCTCCGTCAGCACAGCTAGCCTTGCGTCCTATCTTGTCTCTGTTATCGCCGCTGGCCTGGGTGGCCACATCTTGAATGGCATCCTGATTGGCGGGTCATGCATCCTTATCGCGCTGATCTGCGCTCTGCTCCTGCCTGAAACGGCTGGACGACGCTTTGCGGTGATCGAGGCCAAAACGCGAGACCTAGGGAATGCAAACGCGCCACTGCTGTTGCAGACGTGGAAGCCTGACCGTTGATCTCTCCGGAGGCCGTTGTTTCTGTTGATGGCGGACGCTTTGTGGTTATCGCATCTGTGAGTCATTCCGACATTACATGAGGGGACGTGATGGGTTTTATGGATCAACGGCAATGGATGGCGCGCCTCGCGCAACACCGTGAATTGCGGCGCATCACGGTGGAAGTAGATTGGGACCGAGAGATCGGCGCAGTAACCCGGCGTGTTCTCGAGAAAAAGGGCCCGGCGCTGCTTTTCGAGAACATCAAAGGCTACACGGCCGGCCGTTGCACCAAATTGTTCGTCAGCGGCCTCGGCGCGCGTTCGCGGCTGGCGCTGGCTCTTGGCTTTCCCAGGGATGCGCCTAATCGCGAGTTGGTCCAGTACGTGATGAAAAAGAACCGCGAGGCCATTGCACCGAATGTCGTGAGTTCCGGCCCCGTCAAGGACGTCATAGTTCGTGGCGATGCTGTCGATCAAACCGAATTTCCAGTTCCAAAATGGCACTTCCGCGAAGGCGGCCGGTATATCCACACGTTTTCCGCCATTGTCACGAAGGACCCCGAGACCGGGGTGATGAACGTCGGCATCTACCGCGGCATGATCGGCCGCAAGAACACTGCGCCGTTTCTGCTCATTAAGGGCGGTCAGCATTGGGGGGCTCACTTCGTCAAATGGGCGGCCCGCAAGCAGCCGATGCCGATCGCATGCGTAATTGGTTGGGACCCCATCATGGCTTTCCTCGCTGAGATCGCCGCTGCCTGCCGGCGTATGCGAGTGGGACGTGATGGGAGCCTATCGGGGAGAATCCGCGCCACTGGTGCGTTGCGAAACCGTGGACCTGTATGTACCGGCGACCGCAGAGATCGTCATCGAGGGCACGATCAGCGACGATCCGGAGAGCTATGAGATCGAGGGTCCATTCGGTGAATACACTGGCTACGTTTCGGATCTGCCGACGCCGCGCCCGGCGATGCAGGTCACCTGCATCACTCACCGCCACGATCCGATATTCTGCGGCTCGCTCGAAGGCACGCTGCCCGGCTCCTATAGCGAGAACAGCGTAATGTCCTCGGTTCAACGTGCAGCAATTGCCTGGAACATTCTCAATGGGGCGGGTATCCCTGGTGTCCTCGATGTCTACGCTCCCCCAATCACGAACGGCGTCAACATTCGTGTCCAGATCAAGAAGCATTATCAGGGACAGCCTAAGCAGATCGCTGCAGCTCTATGGGGCAATAGTGCGGCGCAATATCGCTATAAACACGTGATCGTCGTTGAGGAGGATATCGATCCTTCGCAAGATGAGCAGGTGGAGTGGGCGTTCGCCCATCGCGTTAATGCAGGGGCAGGAGGCGTTGTTGTCTTTCCAGGTATTTTTGGTTCGCCAATTGATCCCTCGACGCCGCTGGAAGATCGCGATGTGCAACAGCTTGGCACCGGACTGTGGAACCGGATGGTGATCGACGCCACACGTTCCTGGAAAGAAAAGCGCCGTCCGGAATGGTCTGGCGAGCGGTTTCCTCCAACTGTGCGCCCGAGCGAGGAAGACGAGACGCGAGTGAAGGCACGCTGGTCGGAATACGGCCTAGATGATTTGTATTAGCCGGAACTCGATCTGAGTGCGCCGGGAACCCGGCAAGAAGTAGTCGGTGCAAGTCCGACACGATGAAGGAGTAGCCATCCACAATCGGCCCCGAGCCATGCGTCAGCAGTCGCGAGGCTGCGGGCGAAGCGTCGGCAGGGCAACACACAGGCCAGCCATTGAACCGCGAAAAGAATTTTGTCCTGGGTATCGACGTGTTTCAGATCGCGGAAGGCAACATGTCCGGGGGCGTAAACGCGAGCACCCCGACCCGGCGTCGTCGAAGACCCTGGCATGTGCGAAAGCTCCTTGAGCGGGAACCAGGAGGTCTCATGTGATGCCGAGCTGCGCCAACAGCCGTTCAACCGGCCGCGCCGATACTGCGCTAGCCAGCTATAGGCCGGCTGCTTTCCCCCGGCTTGGACGTATCCGATGCCCGGCGTCGACGCCCTTTCAGGCCTTCGCGACTTTGCGCGGCGAACAGAACGCATCGTTCTATTCGGCGCGGGCGCGGCGGGCCGCGAGCGCGGCGACGGAGCCGCGCGCCGCTTAGAGTCCGTGTTGAATCTTCGTCAAGGGTTACAAAGCTTTCGCAGCATGAGGCGGATGGACGCGAGTTTCAAGAACGCGAGGGCGTTGCGGTTGAGATTTTCCCAGT
>JAKAPE010000138.1 GCA_021811945.1 Pseudomonadota bacterium
CGGACTGCGGTGAGCAAGCCAGCGTCTCCGCGACCAATCCCGTCACGAACGAGATTGGACAGCGACATCAACAGCAGAAGCTGCTGCTGATCAAAATTGTCTAGAAATCACCCACTCGATTGCGCGATGAGGCCAATTTCATTCACGGCTTACCACCGCCCGCACGGGGTCGCCTTCGCGCAAGAATGCGCCGGCCCGAACAACGATCAGATCGCCCGCGGCAATTCCATTGCGAATCTGGACATTGCCCTTGGATGCGTGGCCGACCGCCACGAGCCGCGTTTCAACGCGGTTATCGCGAATTATCTGTACGACCGGCCCATCGCGCCCAAACAACAGCGCCGATAAAGGCACCGCGACGCCACAGCTCGTGGCCAACGTGACCGTCGTCCGCGCGAAGGCGCCGATGTGCAGCGATGGATTGCGCCCGAGTGAAATACGGGCGTGTCCGAGCTGCGTTGCCGCGTCGATGTCGGTCGAGATGAAGCGCACCCGGCCGGGTATTTCGTCCATGCCCAGAACCTTGACTTTGGCCGGTTGATCGGGAGCGAGTCGCGTGATTTGACCAGCCGGGACGTCCGCCGCGAGATCGAAGTCGGCGTCGGCGGCGAGCCGAAACAGCGGTTTGCCGCGTGCGGACGCCATCTCTCCGATGACGCTCGGCGCCGAGATAATAAGGCCGGGCGCGGGGGCTCGGATCGCTATCAGCGAGGCCTCTTGCTGCTCGCCTCCGGCCGGCCCCAGGCGAGCGAGGACCTGCGCCTCAGAAGCTATCTGCCCCGGTTCAATGAGAATTTCTTTGATCCGCAACCCATCGCGGTTGGGGCGGACCAGAACCTCGCGGCGGGGAACCACAGTGCCAGTGACCTCCAGCAGATCCGGAAAGCAAGTCTTCTTGGCTTTCGTCGCCGTGACCGCCATCCCCGCCGGCGCTTCGTGCGCGACGGGAGCGGCAACAGTCGTCGCCAGAGCGAGGAACGCCGCCATGACCGCAGCATATCCCCCAAGCGCCGGCCCGATACGGCGGCGCAAATAAGCCCGCAAACGGGACGTCGGGATCATTGCGCATTTCCCGGAAGCGGCGGCGTCTGGGTATCAGGCGCAATAAACATCCTTTCCAGACCCTCAATAAGCGAATCGAGCGGCCTCTGTTCCTTGCCCGCAGTGTCCGTCGCTTCGCCAAACAGGCTCTTTCCCACCGCTTTCAGTTGCGCGTAGGCACCTTCCGGATCGTCGAGGATGCCGGCAACGTCGGGATAGATGCGCGGTGCGTTCCAGTTCCCCTCGATGACCACCGGCACTGGAAGAGAGATTGATCCTGCCGTCAGCCGTGGTTCCACTTTCAACTGCAACGTCTTGGCGGGCAGATCGACGTCGCCGGCGCCGCTGACGCGCACCAGCGGGCCTTCGAGATCAAGGTTGACGACGTTGGCGACACCGCTCGCGATGCGAAATTGCGCGCTGCACGTCGCCAGATCGGTTCGGTCCGTCGGGTCGAGTTGCCAGCCCGAAAGAATATGGGTCGTCAAATTGTGGATCAGCTTCACCACGTCGATGCCGCGAATGGCTCCGTTCGACAGATCAACATCAATGGTGCCGGCGAGACTGGAAATGGCGGCGCGCTGGCTCGCGCCGGTGCCGCTCACATCGATGCTGGTCTGCATCTTCCCTTCGAGGTGCTCAAATCCCGCCAGGCCCGAAAGTACCGGAAGGGCGTCCACGCCGTCGAGATTGACGCGCATGGCATAGGCGGGCACCGGCCCCGATGCGTCGAGCGACGCCGTGCCGCTCGCGTGCCCGCCGTAAAGCTCCGCCCGGATGATTTTCGCGTTCAGCACGCCGCCGGCAAGACGGGTCTCGACAACGATCGGCGCAGTGGTAAGCTCGCCAACCGCGAATTCGGCGGTCGTCAGCCGCATTTCCAGATCAAGGAAGTTCAACCCGTCAAAGTTCAACGCCCGATCGCTCCACGGTTCGCCACCCGCGTTGTGGCCCAGTCCGTTGTCGGTTTCCGCGGCAAGCGGGATCCGCAGACGATCAAAGTCGATGTCAGCCCGGACTAGAGGCTTGATTGCGCTAAAATCAACTGTGGCCCAGCCATTGAAGGCGCTGTGGCCGGCGCGTCCGCTGAGCGCGTTGATTGCAAGCGAAGCGTTTCGCGCCATCAGCTCGGCGCTTGCCGTCAACGGCTGTGTCGTCAGACCGGGAACCTGCAGTGTAACGTTGACCGCCAGCGCCCGCGGATCCCGTAATCGTCTCTGCGCTCGGAGCTTGAAGTGTACCGGCTGGCCGTTCCAATTAAGACTGCCGGTCACGCGCGGATGCCGGTCGGACCCATTCACGATCACGTCAAGGTCGACGTGTTCGATGCGACTCTCGAGTCGACCTTCCCTGTTGTAAAACCCGATCGTCCCGCCACGGACGACGATATGGTCGATCATCAACCCCGCGAGCGTCTGCGAGGGTGGCGCGGCGATTGCTGACGCAACGCGGCGGGAAATGCGTTTGCGCGAAATGGGCAGGCGCACTCTCGGGTTGGCTATTGTCAGCTCCATGATGCGCGGATGCCCGCGGATGAGATCGGTGAAGGATAGCGCAAGGCGAACGCGGTCGGCGCTCAACCGCTTCGGCCAACCGTGCTCATCCCCGGACAAGCGGACCCGTTGCAATGAAACAGTTGGTCGCGGCAAGACGGCGATCGAGGTCGTACCGTCGATGCGCAAACGATATCCGGTCGCCGCTTCCACGCGATTTTGCAGGACGCCGGCGAGAAAGTTTGCTGGAACCCCGAGCGCCAAGAGTAGCATCAGCGCCGTCGCAATCAAGCCGGCGGCAACGGCGATCTTTGTGCCGGTTCTCAT
The DNA here is from genome assembly GCA_021811945.1 of Pseudomonadota bacterium. Classification (GTDB taxonomy): domain Bacteria; phylum Pseudomonadota; class Alphaproteobacteria; order Rhizobiales; family Xanthobacteraceae; genus BOG-931. The sequence continues at coordinate 2,862 of JAKAPE010000138.1, forward strand.
CGTGCGCACCGGAAAAGCACGGCTGGCCGCCGCGACCAAGCCGGGCCGCGGCCAGTTCCGAACTTGCGTCCATTCAGCAAGCTGCGCATGAGGACCTATTTCTTATCGGAGCGGACGACTTTGCCGATCCGCCAAGCCCACTTGCCGACATCGTCCATCAACGTGAAGAAGGCGGGAACGAAAACCAGCGAGAGCAATGTTGAGACAAGTAATCCGCCGATGACGGCAACGGCCATCGGCGAGCGAAACTCGCCTCCGGCGCCGAATGCAAGCGCACTCGGCGTCATGCCCGCGATCATCGCGATCGTCGTCATGATGATCGGACGCGCCCGCTTTTGGCCCGCGTCAACAATGGCAACATTGCGTTCCATGCCGCGGTGGATCGATTCGGTGGCAAAATCCACGAGCATGATCGCGTTTTTGGTTACGATGCCCATCAGCATAAGGACGCCGATCCACACCGGCGTGGTCAGCTGCTGTCCGGTGAGCAGCAGCGCAACGATCGCACCGCCGATCGAGAGCGGCAGCGAAAACAGGATGGTGACCGGCTGCAAGAAGCTTCCGAACAGCAGCACCAGCACCGCATAGACCATCAACAGACCGCCCATCATAGCGGTTTGGAATCCCGAAGCCAGCTCTTTCAAGCTTTGGGCGTCGCCGGACTCACTGATGTGAACGCCTCTGGGCAGGCTGTTGGCCACCGGCAGCTCGTAGATCTTCTGCAAAGCATCACCGAGCGCCGCATGTCCGACGAGGTCGGCGGATAGCGTGGCCTGCCGTTGCCGGTTATAGCGATTGATGCTGGTTGGTCCCTCGCCGAGGTGGATGTCGGCGACGGCCTTCAAGGGTACGCTGCCACGGCCCATGGGCAGGGGAACTTTGAGCTGTTCAAGCACCTGCGGGTCGGTCCGCGCCGTTTCTTCGAGCTGCACGCGGATCGGAATCAGCCTTCCACCGGCCTCGAATTTGGCAAGTGCCGGACCAAAATCTCCGATTGTGGCCACCCGCATGGTTTCCGCGAGGCTCTCGGTTGAAATGCCCAGGGGAGCCAACAGCTCGGTATGAGGGCGGATGTGAAGCTCGGGCCGCTCAAGCGACGTTGCCGCGGTTACGTCCGAGACCAGCGGTATCCGCCGCATCTCATTTGCGAGCTCGCTGGCGACGTTATTGACGAGGTTGCCGTCGGGGCCGGTCACGTACAGCGAGAGCGCGCGCAGGCCGTTCTCGTCCAGAAACCAGTACCGAATGTCGGGAATGTTCGCCAGTTCGAGACCGATGATCCGTTGCATGTCTTGCTGGCTGATCGACCGCTCGGATTTCGGCGTGTAGTTGATAACGAGCGATGCCATTCGCACTTCGGCCGTGGCGGGGGGAACGCGGCCGCCGTCCACAAAAACGCTTTTGACTTGGCGATGCTTTCGCAGGAGCGCAACGATCTTCTCGGTCGTCCGCTCAGTATCCGCGAGCTGCGAGCCGGGAGGCAGCTCGATCGCCAGCAGCGAGCGCGCCGTATCCTGCGCCGGCAGAAAACCCCGTGGCAACAGCCCCATGCTCCAGACCGAGGCCGCGAACAGCGCAACGCCGATGCAGACGGTGATCAAGCTGTGCCGGACCGACCAGGTCACCAGCGAGGTGTAGACCCGCAGCAGACGCCCGGGCAGCGCCTCGCTGTGCGGCCGCGGCCGCAAGAAATAGGCCGCGAGCATCGGCGTAACGAAACGCGCCGCCAGCAAAGAAAACAGCACTTGTACCGATACCGTAACGCCGAATTGCTTGAAGAATTGTCCGGCAATCCCGGGCATGAAGCTGGCCGGAGCAAAAATGGCGACGATGGTGATGCTGATGGCAATGACTGCAAGCCCGATTTCATCGGCCGCTTCGATGGCGGCCTGAAAAGCGGTCTTGCCCATTCGAATGTGCCGCACAATATTTTCGACCTCGACGATCGCATCGTCGACGAGGACGCCGGTGGACAGCGTAATCGCAAGCAGACTGACGAGATTGAGTGAAAATCCCAACAAATCCATCACCCAGAAAGCCGGGAAGATCGAAAGCGGCAATGAAATTGCGGCAATGATCGTCGTGCGCAAATCGCGCAGGAACAAAAAGACGATGACGACCGCCAAAAAAGCGCCTTCGAATAGCGTGTGAATTGCCGCTTCGTAATTTCCTCGGGTGAACTGAACCGACGAGTCGATCAATTTCAGATCGACATCCGGATGGGCCGCCTTGAGCTCGTCGATGCGCTTCTGCACCGCCGCAGCGACCACGACATCGCTCGCTCCCTTGCCGCGTCGAATGCCGACGGCGACCACCGGCTCGCCGTTGAGCCGCGCAAAGGTGCGGCGTTCCGCAATGGTGTCGGTGACCACCCCCAGATCGTCGAGGCGCACCTCGCCGCCGGTCGGCAGGCTGATCATCGTTGCCGCCAGATCGCCGATGGATTTGCTGCCGGCGAGCGTGCGGATCGCCTCGTTGCGGCCGCCAATCTCGGCGCGGCCGCCCGCAACATTCACGAGAGTGCCGCGCAGGCGGTGGCTGACATCGAGCGCGGTCAATCCCACGGCCGCCAGCCGGTCGGAATCGAGCGACACCAGAATCTCGCGATCGACACCGCCGATACGTTCGGCCTGCGCTACGCCGCGCACGCCCTGCAACGCGCGGACGACGACATGGTCGACGTACCACGAAAGCTGCTCCGGCGTCTTGCCGGGTGAGATCGCCGCGTATGTAACGATCGGCAAGCCGACCACGTCCACGCGCTGCACCAGCGGCTCGCTGATGTTTTGCGGCAGATCGGCGCGCACCCGAGTGACCGCGTCCCGCACGTCATTGAGCGCGCGATCCGTATTAGTCTCGAGCGAGAACATGATGGTCGTGGCGGAGATGCCGTCGGTGATGGCGGATGAAATATTGCGGACGCCCTCGACCCCGGAAACCGCGTCCTCGATGGGCTGGGTGACCTGCGATTCGAGCTCAGCCGGAGCCGCGCCAAACTCCGTGACGACGACCGAGATCACCGGAATGTCGGCGTTGGGAAGGCGCGTGATGGGGAGCCGGGTGAAGCTCACCCATCCGAGCACCAACAGGATGATCGAGAATACGATGGCGGGCAGCGGATTGCGGATCGACCACGCCGAAACGTTCAGCGCCATGTTCCGTGCCCCTATTCGCCGGGATCGTCGGCCAGGATTGGCTTCACCCGGTCGCCATCGTGAAGCGAAGTGCCGGCGTTGGCGATGATCAGTTCGCCCTCCTTTACGCCATCGAGCACTTCGATTTTCTCCTGCGAGAACAGGCCGATTCTGATGTGACGGGTTTCGACGGCGTTGTCGTGCACGACCCCTACAGTGGTGCCTTGGCTCTCGTACACGACGGCGGCGCGGGGAATTGAAACTCCGCAGCTATGGCTCGCATCGATCGTGCCGCGAGCGAACATGCCGGCCCGTATGCCGGGCTCGCGGTCGATCGTGACGCGAACTTTTCCAAGCTGGGTCTTGCGGTCGACCTCAGGCCACATCGCGCGTACATGGCCGCTCAGTTCGAGGCCGCTGTCCAGCCGAATGCGCGCGGGTTGCCCAGCTTTCAGCTTAACGAGGTCAAAGCTGAGCACGTCGGCTTCGACCTCGAGCTTGTCGCCGACGATGATGCGGAACGCCGGCTTGGGGCCGAGCGGCGGCGGCAGCGGCAAGGCGGCGGCCACGTCGCCGACTCTCGCGTTGATGCTGCTGATTTTCCCACCCTCCGGAGCACGCAGCGGCATCTCGCCTGGGACTAAGGCCGCAGCCGGCGCTCCCCCCGGAGCGACGGCCAGCGGAGACAGGCGAGCCAGCACCTGGCCGGCGGTAACTGAATCGCCTTCCGCCACGTAAATCGCGCTGATCTCATAACCGCTGGGGTTGAGACTAACGATCGCCTCGGCTCGCGGTACTACCTCGCCGGTGAATCGGACGGCCGACGCGAAACAGCCGTGCACGGCCTTGACGACGACCACCGAAACACCCGGCGGCTGCGCGCCGGCTTCCGCGGTGAGCGCCACAACCAGCGCGGCCGCCGCGATGAGGCCGGTCTTCGCCGAAATGATCTGCCGGGTACGATCTCTGATGCTGCCGAATGACCTAGCCCGAGCGCCAGTCGGCAATTGTCGGCTTGATCGTCCTTGCGTCGCCATCGCTCTTGCCGGTAGCCGAGTGCCGCTGTGCAGTCCGCCTATTCCGCGCCGGGCGGGATGTGCGCCAGGTTCGGCGTGGAGACGATACAACACCTTGTGCACGGCAAATCCAACCTTTGGAGGCTGGCGTCGTGCTCACCCCGCATGCGTCGCAGAGATCCCCTGAATCTGCTCAGAGCTTATACAAGCCTCCTCTTGCCGCAAGTTTGCGGCAGCTATTGTTGCGGCTCGTTTTCACGCGACACACAACACCTTGCCGCCCGTTGCCATTGTGTCGCGCGATCATCTTCGCCTGCGTAATCGTCTTCTCCCCTGTAATCGTTGCAAATTCTGTTTAGCGTATTCATTTCCTGCCGCCGCCGCCTTGCGGAACCACCGTCGCGCCTCCGTGTTGTCTCTGGCAACGCCCAGCCCTTTTTCATACAGCAGGCCGAGATCGTTCATCGCTTCGGCGTTGCCGAGACCCGCGGCCTTTTCGTACCACAGGCGCGCCTGCGCATAGTCCTGCGGGCCGCCCCACCCGGTCTGATAATAGAGCCCGAGATTGCGTATCGCGACTGCGTTGCCGTCGTTCGCCGCTTTCTCGTACCACTGGCGCGCCAACGTGTGGTCTTTGGCAACGCCCAGCCCTTTTTCATACAGCAGGCCGAGATCGTTCATCGCCAGCGAATTGCCGAGGCCTGCGGCCTTTTCGTACAACAGGCGGGCCTGCGCATAGTCCTGCGGGCCGCCCCGCCCGATCTGATAATAGAGCCCGAGATTGCGTATCGCCATCGCGTTGCCGTCGTTCGCCGCTTTCTCGTACCATTGACGCGCCTGCGTGTAGTCTCTGGCAACGCCCAGCCCTTTTTCATAGAGCACGCCGAGATCGTTCATCGCCAGGGTATTGCCGAGGCCTGCGGCCTTTTCGTACAACAGGCGCGCCTCCGCATAGTCCTGCCGGCCGCCTGACCCGGTCTGATAAAAGAGCCCGAGATTGCTCATGGCCACGGCGTTGCCCGCGTTCGCCGCCTTCTCGTACCATTGGCGCGCCTGCGTGTCGTCTTTCGCGACGCCAAGCCCTCTTGCATACATCACGCCGAGATCGTTCATCGCCAGAGTATTGCCGAGTCCTGCGGCCTTTTCGTACAATTGGATTGCTTGTGCATAGTCTTGCGGACCGCCCCACCCGGCTTGATAATAGAATCCGAGATTGCGCATCGCCGCCGGGCCGCCCGCGTTCGCCGCCTTCTCGTACCACTGGCGCGCCTGTGTGTAGTCTTTCAAGACGCCAAGCCCGTTTCCATAGAGTACGCCCAAATTGTTCATGCCGCCGGGATCGCCAGCGGCGGCGGCCTTCTCGTACCAGCGACGCGCTTGCGCATAGTCCCTGGCGACGCCCCAGCCTTGCTCATAAAGATAGCCCAACTCGGTCATCGCTGCCGGCAATCCCGCCGCCGCCGCCTTCTCGTACCATTGGCGCGCGGCCGCATAGTCCTTAGGCACACTCAAGCCTTTGGCGTAGAGGTTGCCGAGACTGGCCATCGCGACCGGCTCGCCCGCCGCGGCCGCCTTCTCGTACCACTGGCGCGCCTGCACATAATCTTGCCCGACGCCCCGGCCGTTTTGGTAAAGCCGACCCATCAGGGCCGCCGCCAGAGGGTCGCCCTTGCCTTGCGCGTCCTCAAACAACTCACGCGCCTTTGCGTAGTCCTTGGGGACACTTTGGCCATACATGTAAAGGATGCCGGTGTCCGTGATCGCAATCCTGCTGCCCATCCGAGCCGCTTTTTCAAACAAGCGCCGAGCCGTCGGATAGTCCTTCTGAACGTAGGCGACCCGGCCCGCCTGAAAGACGAATCGCGCCACGTCCGGATACTGGCGCATCGCTTCATCGCATGCTCGTAGCGCGCTGACGACGTCGATACTCGACTCAAAAACACCGGCGACGCCCGGAGGCCGCTGATCGTCCGAGGGATGTGCGGCGAACCGATCGCAGTCGGTTACGGGCACGGGGTGCAAAGTCGGGGGATTGGCGGACGGCGTCGCGCTTCGCGGCACTGAGGCAGGGGGAGCAGGAGGAGCAGCGGGAGCAGGAGAGCGTGCGGGGGTGGGAGAGCCAGCCGAGGCGGAAGAGCCGGCAGGGGTGCCCGCCGACGGCACGGATTTGGCCTGCTGTACCGCCGGCGGGGCGCTGAGCGGCGGTGCGCCGGCTGCAGGCCCTTGCGCCGACGATCCGAAGGCAAATTCCTCGTCCAGCGAGGAAGAGAACCAGGGCACCTGCCGGCTGTGCGTGGCCCGCTGCACATCCATGCTAGTGCGGTTGAAAACCTGCTCGACCGTCGCGCCGGGCTTGCGCATCTCTCTCAGCAGTTGCGAGACAAAGACGGGCGCGCCGCGGCCGCTCATAACCGAGCCCGGAGAGGCGGAAGTCATGACCAACGTTCCCATGGGTGAGGTAATCGCGGCCAGACCTGCCGATACCTCGCGGAAACGCCGCTCAAACGGATTCCTGCGCGATGCATCCAGAATAGCAATCTTGACGCGGGCACCCTTGCTGTTCATCTCGTCGAGGATTTTTTCGATGCTGTAGCCGTCGCGGCGAACGTCAGCCTCTCTCCAGATTTGCGCATTGACCGGGACAAGATAGTTCCGCCGGTCCGCCTGGATGCCGAATCCGCTGAAGAAGACCACTGCGGTCGAACCGGGCTTGATCTTTGCATAGAAACGGTCCAGCGCCTGCCGCATTGCCTGCTTGGTGAGGTTTTGCTCGACGTCGACGTCAAATCCGTATCGGCGCAGTTGATCGCCAAGGGCGCGCGCGTCACCCACCGGTTCCTTAAGCGGCGTGTTGGCATCGGGATATGCAGCATTGCCGATCAGCAAGGCCACGTCGGTGCCGTGCTCTGCAAGTGCCGCGGGAGCGGCCAGCAACAGGACCAAGGGCAGGAACGCGCGAAGTCGCTGCTTCAGGGTCATTGTGACACAAGAGTCATCGTGACACAGCGTCACTGATCCGAATTCGTCACCAATGGCGAGCGGGCCGAGGCTGCCAACCGCCACATCGTACCCCCTCTAGAGCTAACGAGAAAGTGGGTATGCATCCGGTGAGTACGCATCCGGCGAGAGACCACGGAAGCGTTGATGGATCAGCGAAGCAGGTCGGAAACGTTGATCGCCTTGCCGCCGCGGCGCAGCGCATAGAGGGCGTCCATCAGGAATTTGCCCGGCGTGCCAGGACCGAGACAATCGATCACGGCATCGACGCCGTGGCCGGCGGTGAACGAGCGCGCTCATTCGGCGACCGGGCGGCCTTCGTCCTGCGGCAGCACTTCGATCCGCTCCGGCGCAAGCTTCTTCACCCGATCGAGTCGGCCGCGGTCGCGGGCGGTACCGAGGATACGAGTAGCGCCGCGGTCAAGTGCGCAGAGGGTCGCGCCGAGGCCGAGAGTACCGGTGAGGCCGTTGATGAATATCGTCTTGCCCGGCCCGCATTCGCCTTGCGCAGTGCCGCGTAGGCGGTCCCGATATAGCCGAAACGGGCCGCTTGTTCGTAGGACACGCAGTCAGGCAACGGCACCAGATTGTGCTGTGGCGCCGTCAAGCATCGTAGCCACGCGAATGTCCTCCCTTCGAGCTGCGGCAAATGCTAGGCAAGCCGAGCGGCTCGGCCTCGCGCATTATCTGGTCGCGCCGGGCAGGACGCTGGAAAAGGCCGTCGAGCTTGCCGAAAACATTGCCAAGAACGCCCGCATCCCCAATTGCCTGATCGTGCAGGCCATTCCGCGCATCGCGGACATGGCGGCCGTCGACGGGCTGTGGACCGAAAGCGTGGCGCAGGCGGTGAGCATGACCTCTGACGACGCCCGCGCCGGCATCGACGCCTTTCTGAAAAAGCGCAAGATCGAGTTTTGATCTGACGGGGAAATCGCGCTCCACGGCGGAGGCATCGCCTGCCGTCCGTCGCAGTAACCTTAAGAAATCACTAACATCTCATCTGACGCTCGCGGCGGAGTTGGGGCTCGCGCGATCCTTAAGGATCACGGTTAAGCGTTAAGGTTAAGACCCGTTTAAGCATTTGCTGTCATCATCGCTCCGTTCAACGGCGCAGGGCCGTCGCACGCGTTCGCCCTGCCGACGAAAGGACGAAGCTATGGTCAGCGTAAAAGCCCTCATCGCCGCTGGCGCGGCAGCCACCATCAGCACGGCGGCATGGGCCGCCGATCTCGGTATGCCGCCGTACCAGCCTCCTCCAGCGGTCGTGGCGGCGCCCGGCGGTTGGTATCTGCGCGGCGACATCGGCGTCGGCATGAACACCTTCGATCTCCAATATCTGAAAAATCCGCTCAGCCCGCCGAACGACTTCGCCTTCGACCACGCCTCGATGGCCGACACGGTCTTCATCGGCGGCGGCATCGGCTATGAGATCAACAACTGGCTGCGCTTCGACGTGACCGGCGAATATCGCTCGAGAACGCAGGTGAATGCGTTCGGCGAATATACGTTCGGCGGCGGAACGTTCGGTGATCAATATCAGGGGTATTTGGGCTCCGCGGTCTTCCTCGCCAATGCCTATGTCGATCTGGGCACCTGGTGGTGCATCACGCCCTTCATCGGCGCCGGCGTCGGCGGCGCCTACAACATGATGGACGACCTCACCGATATTGGAATCGGCACGTCAGGTGCCGGCGTCGGCCGCAACAGCAGCAGTTGGAGCCCGGCGTGGGCGCTCTACGCGGGCCTCGACTACAATGTTACGCAGAATTTCATCGTCGAGCTCTCCTACCGCTATCTCAATTACGGTCAGGTGACCGACACCATCAACTGTATCGGCGGCTGTATTCCCGACTCCTACCGCTGGGACCATCTCGCCTCCCAAGATATCATGCTGGGCATGCGCTGGCTGCTGGTGCCGGAACCCATTCTCGCCCCGCCGCCACTCACCGCCCGCGACTGACGTGTCGCGGACCGCGGCGAGGCGGACATGACGGCGCGGGCGACCGCGCCGTTTTTCGTTTGGTGCGCCCGGCATGGGCATCGACTTGGAGGTGGAATTCCTCTCGTGAGCTGGTCACAGCGAGCGAAGCGAACCGCAGAGCGTCGGACCGCGAGGCCGGCGTGAAGGAAGCGGGGAGCGAAGCT
>JAKAPE010000139.1 GCA_021811945.1 Pseudomonadota bacterium
TCTCGATTTTCCGGATTTCGGCAACGAACTCGACGCTGTCGTCGCGCGCGCCCGCGCCGCCACGCGGCGCAGAGGAGTCAGGGAGCCTTATTGGCTCTCAAGCTGCGAAGTTCCGATTCGCTTTGCGAAGCTGCGCTTCCCTCCTTCTAAGCGCTTGAATTTATGCGGCTTCCGCTCCGACACTCGAACGCATTACCGAATCGTCATTTCTTCGAACCATCGTATAACACGCTGTTTTCGTGGGGTTCCCCGTTGGCACGCATGATGCAGCTATGCTTGGAGCAGCCGCACCTGTTGCGGAACCGTAAATCACCAAATAGCAGGGAGGAATGCATCATGGCGACTCTAAAAGAACAGATTGAAGATCGCTTGAGGGAATACGATCATTGGGCCACTCGCCGCCGCTACGGCGCGGAGGGACCCAACAACCGCCGGCTTTGGGTGCTGGCGTGCATGGACGAACGACTCCCCGTTGATGAGGCGCTGGGGATTCGCGTCGATACCCCGGCGGGTGCCGGTGATGCCCACTGCTTCCGCAATGCTGGCGGCATTGTCACTGACGACGCAATCCGCTCCGCAATGCTGACCTGCAACTTCTTTGGCACCGAGGAAATCGTCATCGTCCAACACACCCAGTGCGGCATGCTGTCGGCCAACGCGGTGGATCTCGAAGCCGCTCTCAAGAAGAAGGGCGTCGATACGGACAATCTAACGCTGGATCCCACCCTGCCCGAACTTAAGCTTGAAAGAGGAGCGTTCGCCAAGTGGATTGGCATGATGGATGATGTCGACGAGACCTGCATGCGGACGATCGCGGCCTTCAGGAACCATCCGCTTATTCCACAGCACGTCGTCGTCAGCGGCTGGATTTGGGAAGTGGAAACACGGAGGCTGCGCGCCCCGACCAAAGAAGCCGAAAAGCGCGCGCGCACGGACGTGAGAGCCGTGCAGTTTGGCGTCAAGGGCAAACAGCCTGCGCGATGGGCTTGATTGCAGGCGAGAGCCGAGCCCATGCCAACCTATGACTACTGCTGCATGAAATGCGGGTGCGGTTTCGCAGCGACCCACAGCATTGCCGCAGGCCCACCGCCTTGTCCGCAGTGCCGTGGGCCTGTGGAGCAGGTGTTCCTCGTTGCGCCGGCGGTTCACGGCTCCATGGCACGCGGCCGGGAGATGGCCGCCCGCTCGTTCGAACCAAGGCCCACTGCAGCTCACGGGGCCGGTTGTCCCTGCTGCCGCTGATCACGGCAAGGCCCCGGGCGGACATGGTTTGTCGTCCGCCGGGGCTTTTGACGCGGGCGGATTCGGCCGGCACACGCCCATCACGGCCGTACCCTCGGGCCCCCACACTGTGAAGCTCGCGCCGCGTCTGGCGAAACTGTTATCTGGCGAAACTGTTATAATGACGGCGCGCCGGACCAGAGCTTACAGCAGGGTGACCTATGGACCACGGATCCGCAAAGCCTTTGAACCCCGTCTCATTTCTGCAAATATTTGTCGCGCAAAGCATCAAAGTGCTAGAGCAGCATTCCGGCCAAGATAAGGTGGGCGCTGACCGCTATATCGAACACGTGGGCCTGAGCGCGAGCCATTGCCTTGAGGAGGCGGCGCGCGCTCTTCTCGGCTACGCCGGGCCGATCACGCCGGACCAATACGCCGACGTGATCATCAACATCAAGAACCGCGTCGGTGGCAACTTTTCTCGCGCCTCAGCGGCCCCGGGCACCGTTCAGGTCATCAACACATGTTGTCCTTTCGGCGACGGCGTGCGCGAGGCGCCAGAGCTGTGTCGGATGACAGCCAGCGTCTTTGGCGGTATCGCCGCGCGCAATTTTGGCTATGGAAAAGTCGAGTTGCGCAAACGCATCGCTCTTAACGATGGGCGCTGTGAGGTCTGCATCTACACCGATGCCGAGGCCGCCCGAGACAAGCCCGGCGACGAGTACCGTTGCGAGGGCGACAAGATCGTGTCCAGATCGGCGTCCGCCGAAGTTTGCGCGCGGGTCGAGGCCAAGCTGCGTGAGGTCTGGTACACGGAACCGAAAATGCTCCGCCGCGGCGCTCGCTTGCCGCCCGGGCTGGTCGCCCAGTCGGCTGCGATGCGGTCAGCGCTTGAAGCCGTGGAAATTATCGCGCCGACGCGGGCGACCGTGCTGATTACCGGAGAAACCGGTGTCGGCAAGGAAGTCATCGCCCGCGCGATTCACGCCATGAGCGAGCGCGCGGAATACGAGTTTGTTGCCGTGAATTGCGGCGCCATACCGGAGACCCTCATCGAAAGCGCCTTGTTCGGCCATGAGAAAGGAGCATTCACGGGCGCGCACAACGTCCACCACGGGTTTTTTGAGCGCGCCGATCGGGGGACCCTGCTATTGGACGAGATCGACTCGCTTCCTGTATCGGCTCAGGCGCGATTGCTTCGCGTTCTGCAGGACGGCGAATTCGAGCGGGTCGGAGGACGACAGACGTTGCGGACTGGTGCGAGAATCATCGCCGCGTCCAATCAGGATCTGGAGGGCGCGGTCGAAAGCGGCAAGTTCCGGCGCGATCTTTGGTATCGGCTCAACGTTGTCCCCGTCCACCTTCTGCCTTTGCGCGAGCGCCGCGATGACATCCCGCCGTTGGTCCATCACTTCCTGGGACGGCTAGCCGAGAAGTATCAATCGTCCAACAAGATGCTCGGTGAACAGGCATGGGCCCAAGTGTTGAGCTACAACTGGCCCGGCAATCTGCGCGAGCTGGAAAACGTGCTTGAGCGCGCCTTCCTGTTTGCCCGCGGGCCTTTCATCGACACTATCGCGCTGCCGAAGCCGGATGCGGAGTCCCAAGGCGTCGCCAACGACGGCAGCTTGCGCGAGTTGCGCCAACGGGTTGCGCGAGAGGCGGAAAATAAACTGATCGCACAGGTGCTAAAGCGGTGCAACGGCAACGTGAGCGCGGTGGCACGTTCAATGGGGGTCACCCCGCGGGCGGTCCATATGCGCCTCAAGTCCCTTGGCATCAACGCAGCCGCCTACCGCCTCGCTACTATTGCCGGCAGCCCGCCAAGGGCTGAAAGCATGTCGCCGCGAAGCAAAGCCACATCCGGAGCCTAGCCGGGCCGGACCGTTTCTGGGAAGCTCGCGGGGGACTGGATCGATACATGCTCGTCGACAGCCATTGCCATCTCGATTTTCCGGATTTCGCCAATGAACTCGACGCTGTCGTCGCGCGCGCCCGCGCCGCCGGCGTTGTCCGCATGGTTACGGTTTCCACGCGCGTTGCCCGCCACCGCGAAGTGCTGGCGATCACGGAACGCTTTGCCGACGTTTTTTGCTCGGTCGGCACCCATCCGCACTACGCTCACGAAGAACCGGGGGTAACCGCGGACGATCTCGTCGCGCGCACGCGCCATCCGAAGGTCGTCGCGCTCGGCGAAGCAGGGCTCGACTACCATTACGACAATGCGCCGCGCGAGGCGCAGGAGCGGGGATTACGGACCCATATCGACGCGGCGCGCGCGACCGGGCTGCCGCTCATCATCCATACGCGCGAGGCGGACGCCGACACCGCGCGCATTCTCGAGGAGGAAATGGGGAAGGGCGCCTTCTCCGCGGTGCTGCATTGCTTTACCGGCGGCCGCGAGCTTGCCCGCCGCGCCGTCGCACTCGGGCTGTTCGTCTCTTTCACCGGCATTTTGACCTTCAAGAGTTAGTCGGCGCTGCGCGCCATCGCCGGGGAGCTTCCGGCCGACCGTATCCTGGTCGAGACTGACGCGCCCTATCTTGCGCCAAATCTCTTTCGCGGCCGACGCAACGAGCCCGCCTTCGTGATCGAGACGGCGGTAGTGCTGGCGCAGACCCGCGGTGTTTCGCTGGCGGAGATCGCAGAGACAACCACGGAGAATTTCTTTCGCCTGTTCGCCAAAGTGCCGGCTGCGGTCGCGGCAGACACGTTGACGCCGTCCGCTCGCGCTTGATTGCGCCCTGGCCGCATCCCCATTGCATTATGCAAGCGCTGAAATTTACCATTCTCGGCTGCGGGGCCTCTGGCGGCGTGCCGCGCCCGGCCCTCGGCTGGGGCGCCTGTGACCCCAACAATCCGAAGAACCGGCGGCGGCGCACGTCGCTCCTGGTTGAACGGCGAACTATGCTCCCCCGCGAAGCGGGGGAGAAGCGTGGGGGCGTCACGCGGGCCTTGGTCGATACTTCGCCCGATCTGCGCGAGCAGCTTCTCGACGCCGAGGTCGATTGGCTCGACGCTGTCCTCTACACCCATGAGCATGCGGACCACACCCACGGGATCGACGACCTGCGCGCGCTATTCATGAGACGACGGCAGCGAATCGATGTTTATCTCGATGAACACTCCGCGCGGATGATGCGCACTAGATTCGGCTATTGCTTCGAATCGCCGCCGGGCAGCGAATATCCGCCCATCGTCAGCGAGCGCCGTTTGACGGCGGGCCAGCCGGTTACCGTGGCGGGGCAGGGCGGTTCGATCACGGTGCTGCCATTTCTCCAGGACCATGGCGACATTCGTTCGCTAGGCTTTCGTTTCGGCGACCTCGCTTATTCCTGCGACCTGCGCGGCATGCCGGCGGAAAGCGCGGCAGCCCTCGCCGATCTCGAAGTCTGGATCGTGGACGCCTTGCGCTATCGGCCGCACCCGAGCCATTTTTCGCTCGCCGACGCGTTGTCTTGGATCGAGCGCCTAAAACCCCGGCGCGCCATCCTCACCAATCTGCACTCCGACTTCGACTACGAAAAGCTGCGCGCCGAACTACCGCCGCATGTCGAGCCGGCCTTCGATGGGATGACATTCACGCTCGCCGAGCCGGAAAGTTCCGCGCATCGGTAGATGCGCCGACAATCCAACGTGTTTTCAATCGGTTGGGAGAAATAGTTGTTTTTGTATCGCATGTTCCATAATATATCTTATGCGAATGATCCAACTTCGAAGTGTTCATGGACGAGGCCGAGAAACGGACTTGGTTCCTGTTCCAGGCAAGCCGCACCGGCGATGCGTTGGGGCACTGATCGCAATTGCCCGCCGCTCGGCCGGCGCTGTCGCCCGCCTGCACGAGTTTTGATAGAGCTTTCTCGCTCTCCAAGCGGGATTGGCTCATGACCCCTTCGCGCAATATTGCCCGGCTTATCGAAATCATGGCGGCGCTGCGCACGCCGAAAACGGGCTGTCCTTGGGATTTGGCGCAGAATTTTGCGACCATCGCGCCCTATACGATCGAAGAAGCCTACGAGGTCGCCGACGCGGTCGCGCGCAACGACCTCGCCGATCTCAAGGAGGAATTGGGCGATCTCCTGCTGCAAGTCGTCTTCCATGCCCGCATGGCCGAGGAACAGGACGCTTTCGATTTCGGCGACGTCGTCGAGGCGATCACGGAAAAGCTCGTTCGCCGGCATCCGCATGTGTTCGGCGAGGCGCGCGCGAGCGATGCGCATGCGGTCAAGGGTTTGTGGGAGGAAATCAAGGCGGAAGAAAAAATGCGGCGCCAGGGTCCGCAGACGCAAGGCGCCCTCGCCGGCGTGCCGATCGCCCTGCCCGCTCTCACCCGGGCGCTGAAACTGCAGGCCAAGGCGAGCCTGGTCGGATTCGACTGGAACGATCCCCACGCGGTGTTGCGCAAGATCCGCGAGGAGGCCGACGAGATCGAGGCCGCGCTTGCGGGCGCCGAGACAGGCGTGGCAAGCAAGCGCCATGCGGCGGCCGAGGTCGGCGATCTTCTGTTCGCCGCGGTCAATCTCGCGCGCCATCTCGACGCCGATCCAGAGGCGCTGCTGCGGGGAACCAACGACAAATTCGAGCGCCGCTTTGCCGCCATCGAGCGCGCACTGGCGGCGCGCGGAAAAGCCCCGCAGCAGGCGACGCTGGAGGAGATGGACGCGTTGTGGGACGAGGCGAAGGCGGCGGAGAAAAGCGAATAACGAATAGGCCAAGCCCCCGTACTCATAAATCGGAGCGCTCGGCTCAGGCGCGTTTGACGTCCGCTATGCCCTTGATAGGGCGCGAAAGCGAACGTCGTGGGAGGTCCGAGTTGCACAAAAGCCGACATTTGGCCCGATTGTGCTATTGCTACTCTCGTCAGTGGTCCCTTTTTAGCAATTCAGAGCCGGGAAGACGCCGCCGAGACCGAGAGCAATTCGGATATCAGTCTGAGGGTGACCTTTTTTGCCATCGTCAGCGGACGCTGCATCGAGGTCGCGAGGAACAGGCGCGGCTTGATTCTGGGTTTGATAATCGGGCAGCTCTGCACTTGGCCCTCCTTGATCTGGCCCTGCAACAGCGTTGCCGGAAGGACCGTATAGCCTAACCCGGCCTTGACGAGATCCAACAAGGTGGCCACCCCGCTGATCTGGGCTTCGGCCTTTAATTCAACGCCTGCCTCGTGCGCCGCATGATCGATCAGAGCGCGCAAGCGATGCGGCTCGGGTGGCAAGAGCAGCGGCATCGTGGCCAATTGCCGCACCGGGACGCCGCCTGGCGCCGAATCCAGGCTGCCGGGCGCGCCGACGAGATGGATTTCATCGTCCAGCACATGTTCGACGAGCAGAGTGGCAATCTTCGGCGCGTTGAAAACGAGTGCGATATCAACGGCGCCGGTACTGAGCCACTCGAGTGAGTCCGCGGCATAACCCTCGCGAATATTGACCGAAATCAGCGGAAATTCGGCGCGCAAACGCTTAACGAGATCGATCGCCACAAGGGCGCCGAACAATGGCGGCATGGCGATTTCGACACTGCCGGCGGCAACGTCGCCGCGCGCGGCGATATCGCTGCGGGTGTCCGCAACGCGTTGGAGAATGGCTTTGGCACTGGCAAGCAATTGCTCGCCTGCAGGCGTGAGACTGACGCCGCGTCCATGCCGATATAAGAGCGCGACCTGGAGATCCCCCTCCAGACTGCGAATCGCGCGACTGATGATCGGCTGGCCAACTGACAAGGCGGCGGCGGCGCGTGAAAAACTGCCGGCGTCGGCCACGTGCACGAAATAGTACAAGGGCCGCAAATCGAGACTGGCGGCGCTCAGCTTCGGTTCTGCCACGCTTTTCTCGCCGTTTGGCCGCCGATCTTAATCGGTAGTTCGTGGCGGTCAAAGCGGAAGGCGGTTCCGAATTGGAGGGCGTCAGGGTATCAGAATCGTGGCTGCCATGGTCCGTCGCTCTTCCAGGGAACGGTGCGCGGCGGCTGCGTCCTTGAGCGCAAAGCGCTGCCCGGTTGCAATCGAAATCGTGCCCGTCCCGACCAGCGTAAACAGTTCTTGTGCGGCGACGCGGTAAGTTGACGTCTCGTTCATATAATGGGCGAAGCTCGGCCGCGTCACGAACAGCGAACCCTTGGCCATCAGGATGCGCAAGTCGAGCGGCGGTGTTTCACCGGACGCAACGCCGAATGACACCAAGAGTCCTTTCGGCCGTAGGCAATCGAGCGAATCGGTGAAGGTATTCTTGCCGACGGAATCGTAGACGACATGCGCCTTGGCGCCTCCGGTGGCGCGCATCACCGCCTGCGACACCGCTTCGCGCGCATAAACCACCGGCACGTCGCAACCGTGTTCGGCGGCGATTCGCGCCTTTTCATCGCTGCCCACGGCGCCGACGACGGTCGCGCCCAGATGATGCGCCCACTGACACATGATAAGGCCGACCTTGCCGGCGGCGGCGTGGATCACGATGGTTTCGCCGGCCTTCACTTCATGTACCTCACGCAGCAAGAATTGCGCTGTCAGCCCTGCGAACAGTCCCGATGCTGCCTGTTCGTCGCTGATCGCATCCGGCAGCAGGATGGCGCGCGCCGCATCGAGGACGCGCTCGACGCTGTAGGCACCCGGCGCGCCGCCGGCATATGCGACGCGGTCGCCGACCTTGATCCCCTCCACATCGGGGCCGACAGCCACGACGATGCCGGCGCCTTCGACTCCAAGGATGGCGGGTAAAGACAAGGGATAGACGCCGGCGCGGTGATAGATGTCGATGTAATTGACCCCAATGGCCGTGTGTTGGATCGCGATCTGCCCTGGCTGTGGGTCGCCGCGGTCCACTTCCTGAAGTGTCAGGACCTCGGGCCCACTGACCCGATCAATGCGGATGGCGCGCGTCACGCCGCTCCTCCGCCTATCGGGAAGAAAGGCGCCGCGTGCATGAATACCGACTCCTGCGAGATCACGAGCGGCAGCGCCAATGGCAAATATTTCTCATTCCATTCCGGATCCTGCCACCATCGCTCACGGGCGCGCCGGCGCTGCTCGAAGCTTTCGAACTCCCAGACATGCACGACGCGGTTGAGCCGGCCGCTTTCTATGACCCAATAGCCGACGAGCTTGCAGTACTTGCTGACGATCGGAAGACCGATCTCGCCGAATTGCCGCAAATACGTGACGGTCGATCCGACTTTCAGTTCGTATATCCGCATTTCGTAGAGCATGTGACGGCTGGGCCCGGTTTTGAGTTAAAATTGTTCCGGCAAGGCTCTGCGTGCAATACACGCGGTTTCCATAACCGTTATGCCGCGGAGAACATTGGGCTGGCGGGCATGCTCGTCGGCGCCGGCGCGCCGGCCGCCGGCGGCGGTCTCAGTCGCGACCGGCTGCCATGATGGCTTGTGCCAGCCGATTCGGGTTGGTGAAGCAGACCTCGTGGCTGCCGGGCGTCTGCACCAGGCGGAACAATCCCAGCTTCTGCGACAGCCGCGGATGCCAAGCATAGTCCTGCGGCAGCGAGGTGTCATCGGTGCAGTTGATGTATGACTTTGCGATCTGCATGTCCGCCGGATTGGCCTTCAGCGAAATCTTGTCTCTGATCGTCTTCACCGGATGCGGGTTGAGAATGGCGTAGCTCTTCTGCGCCGTTTCCAGGTCGGCATCGTTGATGAAGACCTCGCGCCAGATCGGGAACGGCAGCACCACGGTGTGATCGCCGCGTTCCGCGGCCACCTGGTCGAACAGGGCGACATAGGGCGGCGGAACCAGGTCATTGAGACTTTCGCCGTTGTTGGGAACGAAGGCGTTCCAATAGACCAGCCGGCGAATGCGCTCGGGCGCGCGATCGGCAACCCCGGTAATCACCATGCCGCCGTAGCTGTGCCCGAGCAGGACCACGTCGCGCAGATTGTTGCGGGCGAGGTAGTCGGCAATCGATTTGATCGCGTCCTCGAGGCCGACGGTTTTTGCATCGCCGGGAGCATTGCCCGCGATCGTCGGCGTATGGACCTGATGGCCGGCGGCGCGGATCGGCGCTGCGGTCGGCTCGAGCTCCTTGCCGGTGTGCCAGGCACCGTGCACCAGTACGTAGATGGTCATGATGTTTCCTCCCTTTTCGGATCGTCCACGGTCAGCCGCCGATCGTCTTCGGCAAGGGCATGCTCATCGGCGCTGGCACGCCGGCCACCGCCAGCGCGCGAATGGCCGTCGCGCGTGCGTCGCCGATACGTACCGCGAAAGCGTCCGCTTGCCGCACGATGTGCCATCCCTCCACACCGGGGGCATGCGCTGGATAGACAGTCGCGCCGGTTCTCGCCGCCTCCTCAATGAGTGCGAGACGCGTCCGCCGCGCGGCGTCCGGCCGTTCGCACCAGCGGCTGTTGATCTTGGGGAACAGCACCTGCATCGGCGAGTGCAGCACGTCGGCTGAGAAGATGCAGTGCTCGCCTGCGTGCCGGAATGTGAAGGTCACTTGCCCGAGCGTGTGTCCGGGCGCGGCGCTTGGCAGCAAACAATCGGCGATCTCCTCGCATGGCGAGAAGAAATGCAATAGGCCGGCATCGGCGATCGGCAGCACGCTATCGACGAAGGGCGCATCATGGACGCCAAGCGTGCCGGCATCGTGCTGTGTCTTGAAAGCGGTCCAATCGTCGGCCGGGGCGAAATATGTCGCATTCGGGAAGGTCGGAACCCAGCGGCCGCCGTCATCGCGTGTATTCCAGCCGATGTGATCGCCGTGGAGATGGGTATGCACCACATGCGTGATCTTGTCCGGCGGCGCTCCGATCGCTGCGAGCCAGTCAAGCGCCGGTGTGTTGATCATGGTTTGGTGCCGCGAGGTGCGCTTCTTTCCGTTGCCGACGCCGGTGTCGATAAGGATGGCACGGTCGCGCGCCTTGAGCAGCCATAGCTGCATCGCGAAGACGAGGCGGTTGGTCCGGGCCATCCAGAAATTGGGTTCGAGCCATAACGCGTTGGCGTCGAAAGCGGATCGCGGAATGCCGGGCAGCATCCAGTCGAGATCATGGGTGGGGCCGATGAACTCGACGACCTGGATGAGTTCGACTTCGCCGATCTTGCGGGATCGGATCATGGCGTGCCCGACTTCTCATAGCGGGCCATAACCCGCTGTTCGGTTGCGGCACAGTCGAATGCCGTGGGCCATTCCGACTTCACCGCCTTCACCTCGCCTCGAGCGCTGCGCTCCGTTAGGGCGACGGCGGTGTCGATCACACCTGGATCGCCGACGAGAGGCGGAGCATGCGCTTCGAGCAGGATGCAGGCGCTACTGCCCTGCACCCATGACCAGTGTACGGCATTGCGCGGGATGCAGAAGACATCGCCCTTTCTGGCGTGGAAGCCGTCGTCCTCCACAAACACGTAGAGCTCGCCCTCGAGCACATAGTTCAACTGCTCGCACTCGTGTGTGTGCGGCTTGGAGTGGTAGCCGGGCTGCCGCGTCGCCACCAAGAGACTTATGTCCGCACCATATACAATCCGAGCGCCGACCGAGCCGCCGGACAGGTACTTGGCAGGTACCAGGGCCGTCTCGGGCACGTCGACGAGGCTAACGCAAAGGCGGGCGGAAGCGGCGTCGCTCATTTGCCGTGCTCCCGGTTGAGCAGGAGGGGAATACGCGACGTGGCGATCGCCAGCACAACGCCGATGGCGCCGACGAGAAGCGCGAAATAGGCGACGGCGACCTTGCCGTGCGATAGAACGACCCAGGCCATGATGGTCGGCGCGGTCGCGGAAACGACGATGCCGACGTTGTACCCGAAGCCGAAGCCAGTCAGCCGCAGTTCGGTCGGGAATGGCGCCGCCGACAAAAGCGGCACGACGCCGGCGGTCGCCATCAGCAGCGAGAAGACCAAGTACCACGATATCAGAGTCGCGGGAGCCGCGGCGATCGATGGGAGCACCATGAAGAAGACGAACAGGGATACGCCGAGTCCCGCGGCGCCGATTCCCAGCACCAAGCCGCAGCCAATGCGATCGGCCACCCATCCCCACAGCGGGCAGACAAGCGCGGCAAACAGCAACGCGCCGGCGTTGACATTGAAGATACTGGCGCGATCGAACCCGTAGTTCGCCGCCAGAAACGTCGGCATGTAGAAATAAAGAATGATGATCATCGTGCCGAGATAGCTCGCCAGCCCGGCGACATAGATCATCTGGCCGGGACATGCCCGGATCGCGTCGGGAAACGGCGACGACCTCGTGGGGTCGCGGCGCGCGGACAGTTCCTTGAATAGCGGGGTCTCGTCGAGAGAGCGGCGCAAATAGACTGAAACGAGACCGAAGATGCCGCCGAGAATGAAGGGTATTCTCCATCCCCAGGCTTCGAGGGCCGGCGGACGAAGGATGTCGGCCAGCACCGCGCCCGAGCCGGCGCCGAGAAAGAAGCCAAGCCAAGTCATGCCGAGCAGTACGGCACTGGCAGTTGCCCGCCGCTTGCGCGGCACATGCTCCGAGACAAAGACGGAGGCGCCGGCAAATTCGCCGGCGATCGCGATTCCCTGGATTAGGCGAAGGAGAAGCAGGATGACAGGAGCGAGCGCTCCGATCTTGGCGTATGTCGGCATGACGCCGATGCAGATTGTCGGCACCGCCATCATGAAGATGGTGAGTATGAACATGCGTTTGCGGCCAAACTTATCGCCCAGATGCCCGATGATCGCACCGGACACCGGGCGCAGGGCAAAGCCAAGGGAATAGAGAGCAAAGGCCTGAAATATCCTGACGGCGTTCGGCAATCCCGGAGGGAAGAACAGCTTCGCAATGACGACCACGAAGAAGCCGAACACCATAAATTCGTAGAACTCGAGAAACGATCCGAGCGATGCGAGGGCGATGTTTTTCTTCTGTTCGCGCGTTAACCAGATAGCGCCGATTGGGGACGATGAATTTCGAA
>JAKAPE010000140.1 GCA_021811945.1 Pseudomonadota bacterium
CTGAAGAAGAACGGATCCACCGAGAATGCCACAGGACTTCCGTTTGCATTGGTGAGCTGAAAACTGCTTGTTCCCGGAGTCCCGGTATAATCGCGCTGAAAGCTGACATCGGCGAACTGCGCGCTGCTGCCGTTATCGGCATTCGAAGCGCTGAAGATGCCGTAAAATGTGTCGCCGACGCTGGTGAGATTGTAGAAGTCGCCGACATAAGGATCGAAAGTGGCGGTCGGCGTGGCGTTGCTTTCGGTGGCGAGAACCGCATCGGTGGTGCTCCCGAAATCATTCGTTGTCGTCAACAAATGCTGGGAGAGTTCATTCGTGCCGGGATCGTAGCTGGCGTAAAGCAGCCCGATCTCGCCGTCGGACAGGATGGCAAGCCCCGGCAGGGCCGACCGCACGGACGAGGAGGTGGCAAATTTCGCCGTCCAGGTCTGGCCGCCGTCGGTCGATTCGGCCACGTGCAGCACGAGCTCGCCCGAGCCCTGCTGCCCGTTGGGAGCGTCGCCGTAGGCGACGATAACGTGGTCGGCATTATTCGGATCGACGGCGACGGCGAGATCGGCGCTGACTCGCTCCTGGCCGAGGGTAAGGGACGAATTATCGGTATTGGAGAAATAGGAGGTGGGCGTGGCAATGGTCACGCCGTTGCCATTCGTCCCTAACGCGGCAAAATCATCGGCTCCGCCGCTGTCGGAGCGAACGACGACCACTTGCGCGCCGAAGTAGTCGTTTCCAGAGGAATCCGTTCCCAGAGACGAAGTCCAGCGCGTGAAAACCGCGTAGACGGTGCTGCCATTGACGGCCGATCGCACCGATGGCGCGTCCTGACCCGCAGGAGCCCCAACGCGGTCAAGGGTAACGGCGGTATAAGTGGACCCGCCGTTTGCGGAAACGAGAACGGACGCAGTTTCCGTGTTTGTGACGCCCAGATCGTTGTATCCGATATACACATGGTTCGAAGGGCCAGTGACGATCCATGGCTGATCGACATTTTCGCTGTTGTGGGCGCCTTTGTAGGTGAGGATGCGAGAGCCGAAACTTCCGCTGGCGGTAGTGCCGGAATAGGCGGTTATTTCGGTGCCGCCATTTGTCAAACCGGTCAATGTCGCGGTCACCGCCGCCGAGCCATCCGCGGTCCACGCAATCGACTTGTCTTCCGTATTAAGCGAACCGTAATCGGACCACGTAGCCCCGCCATTGGTCGATAAGAAATAAGGCGTGTTGTTCGCGTAGAACGAATCGGCGAAAGCTCCGGCGATCATGTTGCTCGGATCGAGCGGATCGACCGCCAGGCTGGGCTCGGAGTTCTGGCCGGTCTCCGCGCTGTCGCTGTTGGGGATGATATCGACGATCTCGATCATGAAATCGGACCTCGCAAGGCCGGACGAGCGGACAGCGCTCGCCGACGCGCGCAGCCTACGATGAGATGAATTTGATACCGAGCGGTAAATTCACCACCGCAAGTACGGCACTCTTAAAGTACGGCACTCTTAAGAAAATTTGCGCGCTTTTAAGAAAATGTCCAACGCTCACTCTCGGCCGCGCATGCCAGTCACCGTCGCGGATCAAGCCAACGCGAGGAGCTGCCGCAGCCGTAAGGCAAAAGCGCCGATCATCCCGCGCAGCATTCGGCGGTAGTCGGCAAAGGCGGCCAGAATCGCCGCGCCGTAGATAAGCGTGAAGGCGCCAACCGGAATCGTTTCGCTCCATACATCCGGCGTCTCGTAGCGGGCCGCGAGTCTCCACGCCGCCACGCCAATCAGCGCGCAGGCGGCCCACCGCGCTATCGATATCGGGTTTGGCAGGCTCGCGGCGCCGATCTCGCGCGCAAGGAAATAGACGAGGATCAGAGCGCCCACGAGAAAGCCGCCGGAGAGCGCAAGAGGAACGGCGATAAAGCTGATATTGCCGAATAGAAACAGCAGGGACAGAAGCGCGACGATCACCGCGCCCGAGACGGCGACGGGCCGGCTCGGCCGATGGACGGCATAAAAGAAGCGATAGAACACAACGATGATCCCTTCGCCCACGATCGCGGGAGCGAATCCGCGCAGCGCGTTGGCGGTAAGCTGCGCCGCCGCTGCGTCGAAATTGCCCCGCTGAAGCAGAACGTGCACGATCAGGTCCGCGCCCATCCACGTCACGATGGCCGCCGGGAAGAGCACGACCAGTCCCGCCAGCAAGGTTTGCCGCCCGACTTCGCCAATGTCGACGGCGCGGCCCGCCTTGTAGAGGACAGCGACGTTGGGAAGTATTAGAACGGCGGCGGGGTTTGCAAGCAGCGACAGCGGCACCTCGTAGAGCCGAAAGGCGTAGCCCAAGGCCGCGATCGAACCATGACTGGAACTGGCGGCAAAACCGCGGACGAAGAGGTGCGCGATCATCAACAGTCCGGAACTGCTGCCGATGCCCAGCGTCAATAGGATGGGCCGCGCCTGCCGCCAGAACGGCGCAAAGAATTTTCTGCTGAAATCCGGCCGCAGCGGCCGCAAAAGTCCCAGCCGGGCTAGGCTTGCGGCCAGGATGGGAAGGAAGCAGGCCGGGCCCGCGACGGCGGCGATCGAGAGGGTGCTCAAACCCGCCGCCGGCCCACGCAGCAGTACGACGCCGACGAAAACCAGGTTGCTGAAAATATAGACCGTCGCGGGCAGAATAAAGCGGTGGTGCGCATTGTGTACCAACGCGCAGAGATTGGTCAGCGCATTGAGCGGCAACAGCAAGACCAGGACGGTGCTCAGAGCGAGACATTGAGCGCGCGACGTACTCGACATTGCCGGCGACAGCACGTCGATCAGATAAGGCAGCGCTGCACGCAGCAAGAGAGCGAGCGCACCGGCAAGAAGAGCGACCGTCAGCGCGACCGTCAGGGTGAAACGCGCCGGATCATAGGTGGTGCCGGGCTCGCCGTTGTCCGGCCGGTGCAGCAGCGGCACGATGGTCGCGGTCAACGTGGCGCCGAACAGCAAATCTTGGCACGCCTGGACCAGCGCCACGGTAAAATAGAAGGCGTCCATTTCCGTGCCCGCGCCGAACGTGCGCGCGAGCATGACCTCTCTGAGGTAGCCGGTCGCCGCGGTGACGGCGGTGATCAGGATGAGGGCGACTGAGGTTTGTGCGATGCGCTGCAACAAGCGGAGCCCTTGCGGTCAGCTTTGGAGAAAATGGCACCAATTATCACAGAGCGCCGGACAATGGGCGGCTTCCATAACCATGTGGCGAGGTGGCCCTGGGCAGCGTCCCGCATGATGCCAAGGTCAGGCGGCACCGCCCACACGTAGTTCATGAACAGCACGGTGTCCACGTGTGATTTCCTCAAGGACAACCTCGACCACGTAATCGACATCGGATTCGTTCAAGGCAGGATGCAGCGGAAGCCGAACGAGTCGAGCGGCAAAATCCTCGGTCACCGGAAGTGCGCCAATGCTGCGGGCGTAGCGGCGACCGGCCGGAGCGTCGTGCAGCGGCACATAATGGCTGAGGGCGCCGACCCCGCGAGCGTTGACCCGACGCAAAAACTCGGCGCGCCTATCGGCGTCCGGGACCAGAATGAAGAAGATGTGTCCGTTGTGGCGATGCTCGGCGGGCGGTCGGGGGCGGCGCAGCAAGCCCTCGTCCTCGGCAGCGCGAAGTTTGGCACAATACCGGTTCCAGAGCTTGCATCGATGCTCGGTAATCGCCTCTCCATCCTGCAATTGCGCCCACAAAAATGCCGCAATCAGTTCGCTCGGCAGAAATGACGAACCAACGTCGACCCAACTGTATTTGTCCACTTCGCCTCGGTTAAATCGCAGCCGATTGGTGCCCTTCTGCCAAACCATCTCCGCGCGATCGACAAGCGAAGGATCGTTCACGATCAACGCGCCGCCTTCACCCGAGATCACGTTTTTCGTCTCATGAAAACTCAAGGCCGCCAGGTGGCCGATGCTGCCCAATGGTCTATCGTTCCAAAAGGCGTAATGCGCCTGCGCAGCGTCCTCGATGACCAACAGACCGTGCTCTCGCGCAATCTCGTCAATGACGTCCATGGCGCAGGCGACGCCGGCGTAGTGGACGACGCAGATGGCCTTTGTGCGCGACGTGATCGCGGCACGGATTTTCGTCTCGTCGATATTCAACGTGTCGGGCCGAATGTCAACGAACACGGGTACACCGCCGCGCAGCACGAAAGCATTTGCCGTGCTCACGAACGTGAACGACGGCATAATAACCTCATCGCCCGGTTCGATATTAGATAATATGGCTGCCATTTCCAATGCGCCCGTGCACGAATGCGTCAACAGGACACGCGGAGCCGAATACTTCGCCTGCAAATATGTTTCGCAGCGTCGGGTAAACTCGCCGCCCCCCGAGAGCTGCTTGCGTTCAATCGCTTGGGCTATGTAGTCGAGCTCTCTCGATCGTAAGCACGGTTGATTAAACGGAATGCGTCGCATGAAGCGCCCTCAAGACTCTCGTGGTATCGCGGGCGCCGGTCGCGCGTATGAGATGACGCATGACCGCGGAGCCGACGAAGCCCGCGCCGCCGCATACGATGACGACATCGCCGCTCATATCACTCCCGCGCGTGGCGCCGCACAAGGGTCTTGGGAGCGGTGCCGCCACGCGAGGGGGCGTGAGCGTTCGGCGCGGAGCGCCGCGCAGCCGCAAAATCGAGATCGTTCCGTCGGCACCCGCTTCATGCCCGGCCCAATCGAGGACACCGAGGCAGATACTTTATTCTGGCCTGTCGCGCCAGTCTCTCCCTTCGATCCAAGGTTCCTTCCGGCGGCGCCGCAATGATGCCGGAATGCGCCGAGCCGGATGGCTGCTGCCGAGCGGTCAATGTGATATTAAGTGAACGCCAATTGCAGCTTCACAGCGACCGATCATGAGCGAAGCGTCATCCTTCCCGCGGCTCGTATCCCGCCCTTGCACCGTTGAGACCTTGCTCACCGCAACTGCAAGCGCGACGGCTCATGCGCGCGGGAACCTGCGCATTTGGGTAAAATCGGTCGCCGCGCCCGAGCACGCCAGCCCCGGGAGCCTGACCTTCGTGCAATCGGACGCCGCGCTGGCGCGCACAACCGCGGCGAGCGTTGTTGTCACGATCGCGTCGTGTCTTCCCCCCTCCTCATCGCAATCCGACGAACCCGACCGCTGTTGGATCGTCGTTCCCGACCCGCGCCGCTGGTTCGTAACGGCGTTGCAATCGCTATTTCCCGCGCCGGAACCCGCAATCAGCGCGACGGCCGTCATCGCAGCGTCGGCCCAGATCGGTTCGGGAGTCAGCATCGGACCCTATTGCGTCATCGGCGAGAATACCGTGATCGGCGATCGCACGCGCTTGGGCAGTCATGTGACGATCCACGGCCGCTGCCGCATCGGCGCCGGTTGCACCATCCATGACCATACGACGATCGGCGTGTCGGGCTTTGCCTATCACCGGGACGCGGACGATAGCTGGTATGGGCTGCCACATCTGGGCATCGCGATAGTCGGAGACCGTGTCGACATCGGTGCCCATTGCGTCATCGTGCGCGGCATCCTCTATGACACCGTCATCGAAAATGGTGTAAAGATCGGCAACCTTGTCAATATCGGCCATAACGTGATCATTGGCGAAAATTGCTGGATCACGGGGGGTGCGACCGTCTGCGGCCGCGTCTCGATTGAGCGAGATGTTCAGATCGCTGCCGGCGCAGCGATCCGCGACAAGATTACCATCGGCGAGGGCGCCCGCATCGGGCTCGGCACAGTGGTGACCAAGGACGTGCCGGCCGGTGCTTCTCTTTTCGGCATTCCCGGCCAGCCTCTGCGCACGATGGGTAAGATTGCATGATCTTACCCCATGTGATCAATCTCCCGTTCAAAGCCGAACGGGAGTACTTGCAAGGCGGCGATATCTTCAATGCACTGGTGAGTCTCGCCTGCCCGTCTCCGCCTATAAGCTTACGCCTGCATCAGATCATGCGCGAATTAATTGAAGTTAGACGATGGACCATGGGTGACCGGCCGGAAGGCCTGTTTGTTTTTAGGGACTTTGCCGGAGAGCAGCAGACGCTCTCGTTGCGCAGCACCGCCAGAAAGGACCCAGCCCGACGGTTCCCGTTCGACGAACAGGCGGTTACAAGCGGTTATCAAATTAACGCAAAACGCATCGAGATGGTTCATCGCGATGACGTTACGTTTATTGAACGTTGCATTGCCTTAAACAAGCTACTTCATAACCACGTGTTTCCGCGTGTTGCAGGCCGCTGGATCGTAGTTCGTATCGATCTAAACGAGATTCCGGATTCTATCTCGCAGGTTTCGCTGGCTTTCCGCAGTAATGCCGGCAGCCGCCTGACCTGCGTCGAATTAGAAGCCGACGCGCGTGCGATCGGCGACATGTACTTCTCCTTGGTTTCTTCATGATCGGAATAACCGACATCGCCTACCACCTGCCGGGCAAACGCATTTCGAATATCGCGCGCAAGCAGGAATTTGCGTTGGCGGACAACTTCATAACCGAGAAGCTCGGGATAACGGCGGTGGCCCGGAAGAATGACGAACAGGAGACCTCCGATCTCTGCGTCGAGGCGGCGCGCACGTTGTTCAGCCGTGCAACGCTGCGGCCCGATGAAGTCGACTGCGTCGCGGTGGTGACCCAAAACCCTGATGGTCACGGCCTGCCGCATACCGCCGCCGTCGTGCACGCTAAACTCGAACTGCCCCGGCATTGTCTGACATTCGACATCGGGCTCGGCTGCTCCGGCTACGTTACCGGACTATCGGTCGTTGCCGCGTCCATGGAGCGAGAACACCTGCGGCGCGGCCTTCTGTTCACCGCCGATCCCTATTCAAAGATTGTCGATCCGACGGACCGAAACACGGCGTTACTGTTCGGCGATGCTGCGAGCGTCACCCTCTTGAGCGACGCGCCGGTCTGGCAGATCGGCCGTTTCGATTTCGTCGCAGCGACCGGGCAGCGCGACGCGCTTTCGGTGCAGGCGGACGGTCTCCTGCACATGAACGGCCGCGCGGTGTTCGACTTCAGCGCGACGGCGGTGCCGGCCAGCATCCGCCGGACTGCCGAACTCAACGGCATTGCGCTTGCCGAGATCGACCGCTTCGTCCTTCACCAAGGCAGCCGCTACATCGTCGGGACCATCGCGACGCGGCTCGGCGTGCGCGACCGCACGCCGTTCGATGCCGCCAACTATGGCAACACAGTCTCTTCCTCGATTCCAATCGCACTCGCCCGAGCCGTCGCCGCCAGCGACCGCAGTGTGCTCATTTCTGGCTTCGGCGTAGGCCTGAATGTTGCTTCGACGCTGTTGCGCAGGTGAAACTCCCGGATCGCGGTGTTCAGTTGCGCACCTCATCATACGTTTCAGCCATAGAGAGAGTTGCCGTCAGGTGTTGTACCGCGTAAAATTTGCAACATAGGAGGGACGCATGGTGAGCGAAGCCCAGCTTCGGACCATCATTGCCGAGGCCGTTCCAACCATCGATGCGGCGAAGTTGCCGGCGGACGTGGCGTTTGCTGACAGCGGCATCGACTCGCTCGATTACGCGGCCATCCTTCTCGCCTTGCAGGAACGCCACGGGCTGGTCGTTCCGGATGAAGACCTGTCGCGCACAGCATCGATCGCCGGGATTCTTGCCTACGCTGCCGAGCATCGATCCGATGCGTAGCCCTATGGCCCGCAATCACACCGACAGCCAACCTGCAGCCGGCGTGCTGGCCGCGCCGCCGCGCTATTCCGTGGTCATCCCCTGCTACGAGTGCAAGAAGACAATCGGCGAGCTCGTCGGGCGCCTCGCTGACGTATTTGCGAGCCTTCAACGTTCCTATGAAATCATCGCCGTGGACGATGGCTCTCCCGATCCGGAAACGTGGCCCGCGATCCTGGACGCGGCAAAGGGCAGGCCGATGCGCGCCTTTCGCCTTACCCGCAATTTCGGCCGCACCGCGGCCGTTCTGTGCGGGATGGAGGAGGCCCGCGGCGAGTGGGTGATCACCATGGACGATGATCTCCAGCATCAGCCGGAAGATATTCCGCGGCTCACTGCCGTCACCGATCACGATGCGGTGGTGGCCGACTTTCCCTTCAACGAGCGGCATCATACCTTCGGGCAGCGGCTGACCAGTCGCATCAAGGGTTGGTTCGATTACAAAGCGCTTGGCAAGCCGCGGCATATTCGCATGTCGGCCTTCATCATGATCCGCGCCGACGTCGTGCGCATGATGCTGCGCTCGCGCACGCCCCATCCGTTCATTCCGGCGCTTTTGTTCCATGTCACCCGCGATGTCGTCGCCGTCCCCGCGCGCCATGCGCCGCGCAAGAGCGGACGCTCGCAGTTTGATTTCCGCAAACGGCTGGGGCAGTTCTCCAACCTGTTGATCAACAACTCTTCGATGCTGCTGCGCTCGGTCGCATTCTTGGGCATCGGCTCTGCCGTATTGAGCCTCGCGCTTGCCGCCTATCTGGTGGCCATGCGCCTGATCCGGGCAAATTACGTGCCGGGCTGGACCTCGCTTTCCGTGATCGAGCTGTTCATGGGCGGCATGATCCTGATGACGCTGGGCATCATTGGCGAGTATCTCGTGCGCATCATCCAGCTTGCGGAGCGGCGGCCGGCATTTTTCGTGCGCGCGCGGTATGAAAGTCTCACCGCCGAGCAATGGGACGGCAAATCCGAGCGGCCGCCAGCAAGGCTCGACTCAAGGATCGAGCCGGTTCGCAGCGCCGACTGACGAAGCGGACGTTAAATCCTTGCCGCAAAACAGCGATGACACGCTCGGCGCAGGCTCGTTGAAGCCGCCCTGCCGCCTTTGTCCCCGCTGTCGAGCCTCAACGGTAATCGGCAACGACGAAGCGGTCTGGCCGGCCGGATGGTCGTGCGCCGCTTGCGGGTACAGGATCGCGGATCAAGACGGCATTCCCATGCTGGCGCCCGCGCTTGCCGATACGATCAGCGGCATGAACCCGGCCGCCTTTGAGGCGCTGGCGCGATTGGAGCCGGGCAATTTCTGGTTCGTTCCGCGCAGCCGCCTGATCGAAGGATTGCTGACGCGTTATTTTCCCGCCGCCGAAAGCTTCATGGAGATCGGATGCGGCACCGGCTTCGTGCTCTCGGGAATTGCGAGGATGCGGCCGTGGCGCCGGCTGGTTGGTTCGGAGCTGCATCCAAAAGGGCTTGCATTTGCACGCGGCCGCCTGGGAGCGCGCGCGGAGTTTGTTCAGATGGACGCGCGCGCAATTCCGGCGCGCGACGCTTTCGATGTCATCGGCGCGTTCGACCTGCTCGAGCACATCGAAGAAGATGAATCAGTCTTGGCAGCCATGTACGGTGCAGTTCGCCCCGGCGGCGGCATCGTGCTCACCGTGCCGCAACATCCCTGGCTGTGGTCGAATACCGACGAGCGCGCACTCCATGCCCGCCGATATCGGCGGGGCGAACTGGAACGCAAGGTGCGCGCCGCGGGTTTGCGCGTGCTGTTTTCGGCATCATATATTTGGCTGTTGCTGCCGCTGATGGCGGCGAGCCGTTGGTTGCCCCGCAGCTCGGAGCCGGCTGCCGCGGGCAGCGAACTCAAATTGCCCGGCGTTCTGAACACCGTGTTCAATGCTGTAGTGCGGTTGGAAGTGGTCTTGACGCTCGCTGGGTTGAGATTTCCTTTTGGAGGCTCGCGCGTCGTCGTCGCAGCGAAGCCGGCCTCACTGGCAATGCGCGCGCCCGGTGACTGATCGGAATTCTTGCGCCTCAATTACCTCTGATCCGTGTTGCGTGAGCAAGACGCGCATCACTCCGGTGCACGAGGGTTACTGCAGACCATCACGCAGTGGTCATAGGGAACGCGCAGGAGATCGTGATGCAGATAACTCTCCACCGACGCAAAGCTTTGCTTCGCGAGCGCGACGTACTGATCGAGCGTGCGCACGTTTTTGCCGCGGTCGAGCGCAATGAGTAGCCGCGCAACGCGACGCTGCGGCGACAGGTGAACGTTATCAAACGTGATCAGGCGACCGCCGGGTTTCAAAATCGCGGCCGCGGCCCGCAAGAAAGCGCGCGCTTGCGGATCGTCCAAATGATGCAGGAGCGCCTTGCCCAGCACCAAATCGGCCTTGCCGGCAAGGCGCTCGACCGCTTCCTCCGCGCGGTCGCAAATGAATTCGGCCCGCTTTCCATAGCGTCGGCGCGCGCTCTCGATATAGCCCGCGTCGATATCGATCCCGGTGTAGTCGACCTCACCCAGGTACTCCAGCATTACCCCCGGGCCGCAGCCGACATCGACCACGCGGTCGCCAGGATGCGGCCGGATGTAGCGTTCGGTGAGCATGCGTTGCGGATCGCCGCGGGCGATCGTCTGCTGGAAGGCGGTGTACGCCCCGGGAAGCCTGAGAAGTGAGTAAAGTCCACGTGTACTCTGCGCCATACTCTCGTTTTATCTCCTGCCTGCGAAGCGAAGAAGATGACGCGATGCGCCGACAGAATTGAACGACATCCGAGGCTGTCGCGATCGTCCACAACGCAATGTCCTGACTCGCAGGGGTCGACAAGGATGATTGAATGATTTCCAGGCGGGCGCTAGTAGCCCCATATCCCGCCGGTCGAAGTAGGCTGTTGTAGACCAGGGATCGCGATCAGTGATCATCACGAGCTTCCGGAGCAAGGAGACTTCTTAATCGTTCCTTCGGCTGCTCGCGAACCGAGTTCAGCCTTCCGAGGCTCTAGCAGAACATACAAATTGCCGACATAGCTTGGCGTGTATTCGCGATGGAGGTAGGAAAATATGCATTCGATATGGCTGATCACGCCCTGCTTATCAGGCCATCCCCGCCAGAAAATTCGGCGCATTACGACATAGGGCCGCAGGCGGCCAAAGGTCTTGATTGCTGAAACCTGGTCATGGTGGCTCATGCGGTGCAGCCCCAGCATGTGGTAGCGGGTGAGATTTGGAAGACCTGTCAGAAATGCCACTGTCTCGGCCTGCGTAATCGGCACGATCATACGATGTCGACTGCTGTGACTTAGGATATTCACAATCGTGGCGACATCGTCAGCGCCGGGACTGAAGGGCCGCACGCCGGCTAATCGTGGCACGCCGGCGAGGCGCACCGTCGGCTCCAGCAAAGTTGTTATTGAGCCAGAGTAGAAGCGATCGTTTAACTCCCACGTATATGACGCACCTGCGACTAACAAAAACGTTGCAAGGGCGGCGACCCTGTAAAAAGTCGTTAGCCTCTCCACGATGGCAAACGCGACTAACAGCCAGACGAGGTAGACGAGCACATAACATTGCAGCACTCGCTCTCCCCACCAGAACCCCAATTGATACGACATAGCCGCGAGCGCTGCCGCAGCCAAAACCACCCGCTGTTCCCCTGAGCGATCCTCTCCGGCCGAGCGCCACAGGCGGAGCAGGCCCTCTGAGAACAGGACCAGAGATGCCAACACGCCTAATACAAGGGCTAGATGGGCCCAGAGACTGCTCTCCGTAAAGGCGCTATATACGCCAGGATAGCTCGTCGGATAGCCGCGGATTGTTGCGGCAGCGGCGGACAACTTGCCTGCTCTCCAATACAAGGCAACCAAACCCACGACGAGACCGGCTGCACCGGTCAAGAAACATGCGATGAATATCAGCGCCCGCCGCAGTTTGCTCCATCGATAACTCGGCGGGCCTTTCAAGCCAGCCTCCAACACATATAGCGCCCCCAGCCCTGCGGCGAGCACGAACGCAAGCACCCCAGCCTCCCAGCGAACAACAAACGCAACGCCTGCGAGCACGCCGGCAAATAATGCGCTGCGCCAGTCCTGCCGGCGCAGCCAAAGGAATATTCCGGCTGCCCCGAGCAGCAACGAAAAAATGAAAAAGACCTTGTACCAAGGCCCCGGAGCAAACATATAGACGAGAGGAGGAACAACCGCCAAGTGGGCTGGAAGAAATCGCCGGGCAACAAAGTACGCGAGCTGGCCTGTCGCGAGGAGTACGATAATGAGATAAATTCGGTCTGTGAGAACGCTAACTCCAAACAGCTTGAAAAAACCAGCCAATCCCCAATAGAGCCCAGGTGAGTAAGAGCTAAAATCGGCGATGGGCCACTGGCCGCTCAATACGCTTGCAGAATTTATAAGAAG
>JAKAPE010000141.1 GCA_021811945.1 Pseudomonadota bacterium
TGGTGATCGGTGAAAACCGCGATCGACAGACCTGAAGCGGCCAGAGGGCCTTCGAGCCCGAAGCATTGATAAGGCGTCGTTCGGCGGAATCCATCAAGGCCTGCGGTCGAAACGGCCGCTCCATCAGACCGGATACATGACTGCAAGCCGATAAATCATCGTCGTCATGAAGAATATCCCTTGCATGCCGGGGGCCGTCCATACATGGCTGCTCGATGTCGAATTCAAGGACGATCTGTCGCGCTACCGCACCGGCCACGGCGCCAAGAACATGGCCATCGTCCGCCGCTTCGCCCTCGGCTTGGTGCGCGCCAACAAGAATAAGGGAAGCGTCAAAACACGACGTAAAACCGCAGGTTGGAGCCCGGAGTTCCTGCTACAAATCCTTCAGCTCAAAGAGCGTTAACCTGGATTCCGTGCCCTGATACGCACGGATACGCACGGATACGCACGGCACGGCTCGGAACTCAGGTTAATGGGCCGGGCCGGAAGGTATCGATTTTCCTCACCACAGCCTGCGGTGCCTCGTCGACTTGAAGTCCTTCCCGAGGAAGGTGCTCGCAAAACGAGTCATTGCTGAGTTCGTCTCGACTCTTTGGATACATGAGCCATGCTGGAAAGTGCGTCGTTAACCTGGATTCCGAGCCGTGATACGCATGGCTCGCTCATTTCGCAAAGTTCAATTCCAGCGCACCGACGGGCTTGAAGTGACGCGCGACGATGTCCGCCATCACCTCCGCGAGCTTGTCCGGGCGCCAGCGCGGGTTGCGGTCCTTGTCGACAATGGTGGCGCGGATGCCCTCGATGAAATCGTGTCCGGCGATGCAGGCAAGCGCGATGCGGTAGTCCTGCTGGAAGCTTTCCTCCAGGCGTCGGAACGCGGCCGCTGCACGAATGTTGCGCAAGGTCACTTTCAGTGAGGTGGGTGACATTTTTCGCAGCGCTGCCAATGTCGTCTGCGGGCCGTCCGTCGTGGAGGCTGAAAGCCGCGCAACGATCGTCTCGACGGTATCGGCGGCGAAACATTCGTCGATCCATTTCTGCGCCGCCGCCAATTTTCCGGTGGCGGGTGTCTGCGCAAGCGTGCTCAGCTGCGTGCGCACTTCGTCGGCGGTGCGGCAGCCGTGCAGTGCCACCGGGACGTCGGGCAGGCGGGAGGAGGGGATGTGGATATCGGCAAACCGGCAATAAATCGCGTCGGCAGCGCTCAGGCGCTCGCCGGTCAGCGCCATGAAGGTGCCGGCATATCCGGGGGCGCGCGCCAGCAGAAACGAAGCACCGACGTCGGGAAAAAATCCAATGCTCACTTCCGGCATGGCGACTGCGGAGCGCTCGGTCACGATGCGATGCGCGGCGTGGCCCGCGATGCCGACTCCGCCGCCCATCACCATGCCGTCCATGACCGCGACCACCGGCTTCGGATAGCGCGCGATCAAGAGGTCGAGCCGATATTCGTCGGCCCAGAAGCGTTGCGGCAACGACAAGTTGCCCGACTTCGCGGCGTCGTAGAGGGCGCGCAAGTCGCCGCCGGCGCACAGGCCGCGGTCGCCGGCGCCGTCGATAAGAACCGTGCCGACTTCGGAGTCGGACGCCCACGATCGTAGCTGCGCCGTCATCGTGGCGATCATGTCCAGGGTCAGCGCGTTGAGCGCCTTCGGCCGGTTCAACGTCAGCCGCCGCAGCGCATCCTCTTTGCGCACGATTACGTTGCCGTCCTGAACCACCGCTGCGGTCATCGGCCGACCAGGCTGCGCGCGACGATGAGGCGCATGATCTCGTTGGTGCCTTCGAGTATCTGGTGCACGCGCAGGTCGCGCACGATCTTCTCGATGCCGAATTCGGAGAGATAGCCGTAGCCGCCGTGCAACTGCAGCGCCTGGTTGGCCACGTCGAAACAGGCGTCGGTGACGAAGCGCTTGGCCATGGCGCAGAGCGCCGTGGCGTCCGCCTGCTTGCGGTCAAGCGCGGCGGCGGCGCGCCACAGGAACGTGCGCGAGGCTTCGAGGGCCGTTACCATGTCAGCGAGGCGGAATTGCAGCGCCTGAAATTCGTCGAGGCGCTTGCCGAAGGCCCGGCGCTCCTTCATGTAGGCGACCGCCTTGTCGAGTGCGGATTGCGCCCCGCCGAGCGAGCAGGCGGCGATGTTGAGCCGGCCGCCGTCCAATCCAGCCATCGCGATCTTGAAGCCGATGCCTTCGGCGCCGAGCCGATGGGCCACCGGCACGCGCGCGTCCTGGAACAGGACGGCGCGGGTGGGCTGCGCGTTCCAGCCCATCTTGCGCTCGTTGGCGCCGAGCGAAAGGCCGGGCGTATCGCCTTCGACGACAAGGGTGGAAATGCCTGAGGGTCCGTCACCGCCGGTGCGCACCATGACCACGTAAAGATCGCCGAAGCCGGCGCCGGAGATGAACTGCTTCTGGCCATTGAGCACATAGCAATCGCCGTCGCGCACGGCGCGCGTCTTAAGCGCCGCCGCGTCCGATCCGGAGCCGGGCTCGGTGAGGCAGTAGCTCGCCAACAGCTCCATCGTACACAGCCGCGGCAGCCATTTCTTGCGCTGCTCGTCGGAGCCATAGGCGTCGATCATCCAGGCGGCCATGTTGTGGATCGACATGTAGGCCGCGACCGTCGGGCAGCCGGTCGCCAGCGCCTCGAAGATCAAGGCCGCCGCAAGGCGCGAGAGGCCGGAACCGCCGACGTCCTCGCCGATATACACCCCGCCCATCCCGAGCTCGGCGGCCTTGCGCATCTCGGCGACGGGAAAGTGCTTGGCTTCGTCCCAGGCGACAGCGTTCGGAGCGAACACATCGGCGGCGA
This sequence comes from Pseudomonadota bacterium, assembly GCA_021811945.1. Classification (GTDB taxonomy): domain Bacteria; phylum Pseudomonadota; class Alphaproteobacteria; order Rhizobiales; family Xanthobacteraceae; genus BOG-931. The sequence goes on from JAKAPE010000141.1 coordinate 2,818, forward strand.
AGGCGCGGGCCATTTCGCGCAGGGCCACCTGCTCCTCATCGAGCGAAAACTGCGGCGACGCGCTGGCGGATGGATCGAGCATGGAGGCAGAGGTCGATGAAAGACAATAGCTTAGGCCATGGACGTTCGTATGGCCAGAGGCACGCGTCGAGCGCGCCAGCGTAGCAGCGGCTTGAGAATCTGGTTGGCAGATGCGCCGTGACGGCCGGTATCCGGCAGCAGGCCCGCTCGCGGGGGCTGCTCGCGGGGCTTGAGCTAGGTAAGCTCCCGCGGCCATAATCGCACACGCCTGACAGCCGGGGGCCGAGGAAGGCACGTGATTACAGCGGACCGTCTACGCAGCATCGCATTTTGGGCGCATGACCTCAACGAGAAGGAACGCGAATACGCGCGCCGCGGCATCATCGAAAAGGCCTTTGCCAAAGGTGCCTATATCTGCCATCGCGGCGATTATCTGGAGTCCTGGATCGGGGTTACCTCCGGCCTCATCAAGCTCGGCTCGTTTTCGCGCAGCGGCAAGGCCGTGAGCCTCGTCGGGGTGCCCTCCGGCGGCTGGTTCGGCGAAGGCTCGGTGTTGAAGAACGAGGCCCGCCAATACGACGTGATTGCGCTGCGCGATACCCGCATCGCCCTCATGAACCGGCCGGCGTTCCTGTGGCTGTTCGAAAACAGCGTCGTGTTCAACCGCTTTCTCGTCCGGCAGTTCAATGAGCGGCTGGGACAATTTATCGCGCTCGTCGAGTACGACCGCATGCTGAATGCCCCCGCGCGCGTGGCGCGCAGCATCGCCTGGCTGTTCAATCCGACCCTTTGCCCCGACCGGCCGCGGCAGCTCGAAATCTCCCAAGAGGAGATCGGCCTTTTGTCGGGCTTGTCCCGTCAGGCCGCGAACGCAAGCCTCAAGCTGCTGGAAAGTAAGGGGTTGTTGCGGCTGGAACGCGGTAAGCTTACGGTAATTGACGTTAGCCGGCTGCTGCGCTTCGAGGAATAGCCGGCCTGAAAAACTTTGCCGGGCGGAAAATCCCCACCGGGGTGAGGGGAAACGCATGGGCGCTTTTATACCGGACCAAATCCGGATTTGTCTGTCAAGTAAAGGCTGGTCAAATTGGCATATGAGGGCAATCTGACGTATAACGCAACCTAAGCAATAGGACTTAAAAAGCCTTTCGGGAGGAGCGCCGGCTGGACAAGGTATTTTGGCCTTGACCGTCCTGGCGCAGAGGGACGAAGGCGTCCATGGATTGGGGCAAAACAGACCAACGCCCGATGAGCATCGATTGGGAGGAAATGCCGGATTCTTGCGCCGCGGCGCCGCGATGGCGCCCGCGCGAGTTGCGAGCGCGCCGTGAATCGCGCTCCGCAAGGTATACGTGTCGAAACTTCCACAACTGTCCGGAGACTGCGAGCGTCGCGTCTGTGCGCATCGCGCTATCCCGCACATAGCGGAGCTATTGTCATGCCATCGCTCGACCCTTCCCTGGATACGGTGCCCAAGCTTCTACTCCACAATGCCGCTGCCTTGGGGGGGCGGCCGGCCATCCGGCACAAGGATTTTGGCATCTGGCAGACCTGGACATGGCGGCAAGTGCTCGAAGAAATACGCGCCTTCTCGCTGGGGCTCGCCGAGCTCGGCGTCAAGCGCGGCGACAAGTTTGCCATCATCGGCAACAACCGGCCCCGACTTTATTGGGCGATGTGCGCCGGCCAGGCGCTCGGCGCCGTCCCGGTGCCGGTCTACGCCGACGCCGTGGCCGAGGAGATGGCCTATGTTCTGGCGCATGCCGAGGTGACGCTGGCGGTCGTCGAAGACCAGGAGCAGGTTGACAAGATCGTCGCCCTCTCGGAGCGACTGCCGCAACTTGGCCGGGTCGTCTATGACGAGGAGCGGGGCCTCAAGGACTACGATCATGCCCGCCTGATCGCGTTCACTGACGTGCAGGGCCTTGGCCGCAAGAAGCTCGCAGGCGATGCCGAATGCTTGCGGCGATGGGAGGCGGGCATTGCCAGCGGCAAAGGCAGCGATCTCAGCATCATCCTTTACACCTCGGGAACGACCGGCCGTTCCAAGGGCGTGATGCTTAGCTATGAGAACACAATAGTCTCCGCGCGCAATGCGAACGCTTTCGACCATCTTGAGCGCGATGAGGAGGTGATCGCATACCTGCCGCTGGCATGGGTCGGCGATTACATCTTTTCTTACGTCCAGGCCTATGCTGCGGGCTATTGCGTCAATTGCCCGGAAACACCCGACACGGTGGTCGAGGATCGGCGCGAAATCGGCTCGACCTATGCCTTCGCGCCGCCGCGGGTCTATGAAAACCTGCTGACGCTGACCATGGTGCGGATGGCGGATGCCGGTGCGCTTAAACGCAAATTGTTCGACTTCTTCATCGCGGTCGCGCGGCGCTGGGGCGGAAAGATCCTCGATCGCGAGAAGGTGCCGCCTTTTGCCCGCCTGCTCTATGGCCTAGGCAACCTCTTAGTCTACGGACCGCTGAAGAACCGCTACGGGCTCTCGCGCGTCCGCGTGGCCTATACCGCGGGCGAGGCGATCGGCCCGGAAATCTTCCGCTTCTATCGCGGGCTGGGCATAAACCTGAAACAGCTTTACGGGCAGACCGAGGCTTCGGTCTACGTCACTGCGCAGCCGGACGGCGAGATCACCGCCGAGACGGTCGGCAAGCCTTCGCCCGATGTCGAGGTCAAGATTTCCGATAGCGGCGAAGTGCTGTTTCGTTCGCCCGGCGTATTCATGGGCTACTACAAGGACCCGGATAAGACCACCGAGGTGCGCACCGCGGACGGCTGGGTGCATACCGGCGACGCCGGCTTCTTCGATCAGAAGAGCGGCCAATTGCGGATCATCGATCGAGCCAAGGATGTCGGCCGCCTGAAAGACGGCACGCTGTTCGCGCCGAAATACATCGAGAACAAGCTTAAATTCTATCCCAATATCCGGGAAGCGGTGGCGTTGGGTGCCGGCCGCGACTTCGTCTGCGTCATGATCAATATCGACCTCACCGCCGTGGGCAGTTGGGCGGAGAGGAACAACGTGACCTACGCTTCCTATCAGGAGCTCGCCGCCAACTCGCTCGTCTACGACATGATCGGGCGCCACATCGACGAGGTGAATCGGTCGCTTGCGGAAGAAGAGGTCATGGCCGGCGCACAGATCCGACGCTTCCTCCTGCTTCCCAAGGAACTCGATGCCGACGACGGCGAGCTCACGCGCACGCAAAAGCTGCGCCGCGGATTTATCGTCGACCGCTACGCCGTCCTGGTCGAGGCGCTCTATTCGGGCGCGACCGCGGCCGACATTTCGACCGAAATCACTTTCGAGGACGGCCACAAGGGCGTCATTTCCGCCCATCTGGCGATCCGCGACATGCGGCCCTATCCCGCGCCCGCGGCAAAGCTGGAGCGCGCGGCATGAGGGCACCGTCTGCGCACGAGGCGGGGCTTGGCGCGGCGTTGCTCGCGGTCGAGGACGTTTCGCTCTCCTTCGGCGGCGTCCGCGCGTTGACCAACGTCTCGGTCAACATCCACAAGGGCGAGATTCTCGCCATCATCGGACCCAACGGCGCGGGCAAGACGTCGATGCTCAACGTCATCAACGGGTTCTATCAGCCGCAATCTGGTCGCATCACCTTCAAGGGCGAAGAGCGGCGGATGATGCGGCCCTACGAGGCGGCGCAAGGCGGCATTGCGCGCACGTTCCAGAACCTCGCTCTATTCCGCGGCATGACCACCCTCGACAATATCATGGCCGGCCGCACGCTCAAGATGCGTCGCGGTTTCTTCTGGCAGCTCCTGCGCCACGGCCCGGCGCTCGCCGAGGAGGTTGAGCACCGGCGCGTGGTGGAGGAGATCATCGACTTCCTCGAGATCGCCGCCATCCGCAAGGTCCAGGTCGGCCGGCTTCCCTACGGTCTCCAGAAGCGGGTGGAACTCGGCCGGGCGCTCGCCATGGAACCAGACCTTTTGTTGCTCGACGAGCCGATGGCCGGCATGAACCTCGAAGAGAAGGAGGACATGTCGCGCTTCATCATCGACGTGAACCAGCATTACGGCACGACGATCGCCTTGATCGAGCACGACATGGGCGTGGTCATGGACCTTTCCGACCGCGTGGTCGTGCTCGACTACGGCCAGAAAATCGCCGACGCGACGCCTGATGAAGTCAAGCGCGACAAGAACGTGATCCGCGCCTATCTCGGCGAACCGCACGGAACCAGCACGTGAACGCGGTCCTGATATCGGCGCTGTGCCTTAAGGACGGCGTCGTGCACGCGCGGCCGACAGAGTAGGGCCGATGGACATTCTCTATCAAATCTTCGTCGGTCCGTTCGTGCAGATGGCCACGGCGCCGGACCTTCTGGTGCAGACGCTGTGGGACGGGCTGGTGTCCGGCGTGCTCTACGCGCTCATCGCGCTGGGCTTCGTCCTGATCTTCAAGGCCTCGGGCGTATTCAATTTCGCCCAGGGGATCATGGTGGTGTTCGCTGCGCTCACCTTGATCGGCCTGCACCAGGATGGCTTGCCCGCTTTTGTCGCGCTCGCCCTCACCGTCGTGGTGATGTTCGTTTTGGCCGTTGGCATCGAGCGCCTGATGCTGCGGCCGCTGGTCAACCAGTCGGACTTCATCCTGTTCATGGCGACCTTCGGGCTGACCTACTTCCTCATCGGGTTCGGCCAGCTGGTGTTCGGCGGCAATCCCAAGGTGATGATCACCAGCGATCTGTGGCTGCCGAGCGGCGCGATACAGTATACCGGGCTGGGCGGCTACGTTCAGTTTCAGAAGATCGACATCGCCGCCGTGATCATCACCTCGATCATGGTCGCGGTGCTGGCCGTCTTCTTTCAACGGACCCGCATTGGGCGGGCGCTGCGCGCGGTGGCCGATAGTCATCAGGCGGCGCTGTCGGTCGGCATCTCCCTCGAACAGATCTGGGTGATCGTGTGGTTCGCCGCGGGGGTCGTGGCGCTGGCCACCGGCATCATGTGGGGCGCCCGATCCAACGTCGATTTCTCGCTGGAGATCGTGGCGCTGAAGGCGCTGCCGGTGCTGATCCTCGGTGGGCTGACTTCAATTCCGGGCGCCATTGTCGGCGGGCTGATCATCGGGGTCGGCGAGAAGTTGGCCGATTTCTATTGGGGTCCGCTGATGGGCGGCGGCATCGAGGGCTGGTTTCCCTATGTGCTCGCGCTGGTGTTTCTGGTGTTCCGGCCGCAGGGCCTGTTCGGCGAACGGATCATCGAGAGGATCTGAACCGTGCTCTATCGCGAGGTCGGCCAGTACAAGACGAACTACGCCGCCGATATGGCGCTGTTTCCGATCCTGCAGGACCGCATCGGCATTGCGGTAATCCTCGCCATTGCTTTCGTCCTCATACCGCTCTCCGGCAACGACTTCCTGCTCAACGCGGTGATGATCCCGTTTCTCATCTTCGCTCTGGCCGCGATCGGGCTCAATCTGCTCACCGGTTATTGCGGTCAATTGTCGCTTGGCACCGGGGCCTTCATGGGGGTCGGCGCCTATGCGTGCCTCAAGCTGACGACCTTCTTTCCCAACGTGAATATCATCGTCTGGATCATCGCTTCAGGCTTCTTCTCCGCCGCCGTCGGGGCGCTGTTCGGGCTGCCGTCGCTGCGCATCAAGGGTTTCTACCTCTTGGTGGCGACGCTGGCGGCGCAGTTTTTCCTCGAGTGGTGTTTCATCCGCATTCCCTGGCTCTACAACAATGTGTATTCGGGAAACATCGTGGTGCCCTCGCGCACGCTCGCCGGCGTCCCGGTCACCGGGCCGACGGCGACGTCGCTGACGCGCTATTTGGTCGTGCTCAGCATCGTCGTCATTATGACCTGGGTCGCCTCGAACCTGGTGCGCGGGCGCATCGGCCGCATGTGGATGGCGGTTCGCGACATGGACCTTGCCGCCGAATTGATCGGCATCAGGCTCCTGCGCACCAAACTGCTCGCCTTCGCCGTGTCCTCGTTCTATTGCGGCGTCGCCGGCGCCATGCTGGTGTTCCTCTGGTACGGCGGTGCCGAGCCCGACGTGTTCAACGTCGATCAGAGCTTCATTTCGCTGTTCATGGTGATCATCGGCGGCCTCGGAACCATGATCGGCTCGTTCTTCGGCGCCGCCCTGATCTATATCTTGCCGATCGCGCTGCGCGAGGTGCCCGCGGCGCTGGGGCTGCCGCTCTATCCGGCCACCGTCGAACAGCTGCAGTTCGTGATCGTTGGCGTCTTGATCATCGTCTTCCTGGTGCTCGAGCCCAATGGGCTCGCGCGGCTTTGGCAGATCGGCAAGCAGAAATTGAGGGTGTGGCCATTTCCCTACTGATGGTGCACACTCACTGCAATTCCCGCGCCGGCAGAGCGGCCGGGATCCCCTCGTTCCCGCTGACGAGATCGAGGGCATAGACAGAGAAGCGCCGGCGCAGCGGCCGACGCAAAACAAGGGAGAAGCGGTTATGCGTCTGAAGCATCTTGCTCTCGGCCTTGCCGTCGTGATGGCGGTTCCCGCCGCAGTCACGGCGGCCCAGGCGGAAAACGGAATATTTCTTCCGCAGTTCACCTATCGCACCGGCCCCTTTGCCGGGTCGGGCATACCCATCGGCAACGGAATCCACGATTATTTGACAATGCTGAACGAGCGTGACGGCGGCATCGGCGGCGTAAAGATCATCAGCGAGGAGTGCGAGGACGGCTACAACACCCAAAGGGGGGTCCAGTGCTACGACTCGGTGAAGGATCGCCACCCCGTCCTCGTCACGCCGTATTCGACCGGCATTACCGAGCAACTGATTCCGAGGGCAGCGGTCGACAAGATCCCGATCCTGTCGATGGCGTACGGTCTCTCGGCCTCGGCCGACGGCACCGATTTCCCGTGGATCTTCAATGCGCCCGATACCTATTGGGACGGCGCATCGGCCTTCATCCGCTACGCCGCCAACAAGGATGGCGGCTTCGGCAAGCTTAAGGGCAAGACTATCGGCCTCCTCTATCTCGACCACCCCTACGGCAGGGAGCCGATCCCGCTGTTGCAAGCGCTGGCCAAGGACTACGGCTTCCATCTCAAGCTCTATCCGGTTCCGCTCTCCTCGATGCAGAGCCAGAGCTCGGAATGGCTCGACATCCGCCGCGATCGGCCCGAATGGCTCTATATCCAGGGCTGGGGCGCGATGAACCCGGCCGCCGTCCAAGAAGCAGCCAGGAACGGCTTCAGGATGGATCACTTGGTCGGCGTGTGGTGGTCGGGCGGCGATGACGATGCGCGTCCGGCAGGTCCCGGCGGCAAGGGCTACACTACCCTCGACATCAACAACGTCGGCACGAATTTTCCGGCGATCCAGGACATCCTCAAATACGTGGTCAATAAGGGCAAGAGCCAGACCCCGAAGAGCCAGGTCGGCGAGAACCTTTACGACCGCGCCGTGTTGAACGCTGTTCTCATGGTCGAGCCAATCCGCATTGCGCAGAAACTGACCGGCAAGAAAGAGGTCACCGGCGCCGACGTGCGCCGCGGCCTGGAGGCGCTCAACATCACCGAGGCACGGTGGAAAGAGCTGGGCCTGCCGAACTTCGCCGAGCCGGTCCATCTGACCTGCTCCGACCACAACGGCCACAGCAAGATATTCGTGGTCAAATGGAATGGCACCAAATGGATCAAGCAACCGGGTTCGCTGGAGCCGATCCACAGCAAGGTGCAGCCGTTGATCGACGCTGCGGCCGCCCAATACGTGAAGGCCCACGCCGGCTGGCCCAAGCGGACGGAGCCTTGCCAGAAGTCGTCGTAAACGGCGAGCTCAGGATTCCGCTCATTCCCGCGTCAGCGGGAATCCAGCAACTGGGTCCCCGCTTGCGCGGGGACGAGCGGAGTCCGGCTCTCATCTGAAGGGAGACGATTCATGACCGCCGTCACGCCGATCGGGTCTGCACGAGCCGCCGTTGCAGCGCCTGCGGATGCGGCGGCCATCCTCTCCCTCAACAATATCGAGGTGGTCTACGACCGCGTCATCCTCGTGCTCAAGGGGGTGTCGCTGGGGGTGCCGGCGGGCGGCATCGTGGCGCTGCTCGGCGCCAACGGCGCCGGCAAGACAACCACGCTCAAGGCGATCTCCAATCTGCTGCATTCCGAGCGTGGCGAGGTCACCAAAGGCTCGATCGTATTCGACGGCGCCGAGGTGCAGTCACTTTCGCCCAATGAAGTGGTGCGGCGCGGCTGCATTCAGGTAATGCAGGGTCGCTACTGCTTCGGACATCTCACCATTGAGGAAAACCTGTTGACCGGCGCCTTCACCCGCCGCGAACGGGCGGCGGCGATCCGCGCCGATCTCGACAAAGTCTACAGCTATTTTCCCCGGCTCGGCGAGCGGCGGCGCGCGCTTGCCGGTTACACGTCGGGCGGTGAGCAGCAGATGTGCGCGGTCGGGCGCGCGCTGATGTCGCGGCCGAAAATGATTTTGCTCGACGAGCCGTCGATGGGGCTGGCACCCCAGGTGGTGGAAGAGATCTTCACCATCATGAAGAGCCTCAACGAGACCGAAGGCGTATCGTTCCTGCTGGCCGAGCAGAACACCAATTTGGCGCTCAAATACGCCAGCTACGGCTACATTCTGGAGAACGGCCGGCTCGTGCTCGACGGCACGGCGACGGCGCTGCGCGAGAACGAGGACGTCAAGGAGTTCTATCTCGGCATCGCCGAGGGCAAGCGCAAATCGTTCCGCGAAGGCAAGCACTATAAGCGGCGCAAGCGCTGGCTGGCGTGACCCGCGCCGGTGCGGGCGACGCTTCGCTCCTAGGAAGAAACTGGGGACTTGCATTGGCGTCAAGCGGCTTGAGCGTTCGGTTGAATTTGGACGTTGAAGCCAAGCTTCGTGAGTTGGGCGACCAAACGCTTGGTTTGCACTTCGGT
>JAKAPE010000142.1 GCA_021811945.1 Pseudomonadota bacterium
GAATGGCGCCGATCCGCAGGCCTACTTCGCCGACGTGCTCACCAAGCTCGTCAATCTCTGGCCGGCCTCGCGTCTCGATGAACTCATGCCTTGGGCGTGGGCCGCCGAGCACTCCACCAACAAACTCGCGGCGTGACGCCGGGACGCTCCTGGCCAATGTCAAGCACTCAGAGACGTGGGGCCAGAGGACCGCTTACCTATCTCTGGAACGGCGGCTGGGACAAGATCGACGGCGGGTCGCCGGCGATGCTGGCCGAAGGCGACCTCTACGGCAACACCCGCGGCAACAACAACAACGCCGATCTCGTGGCCTATTACAAAGGCTACGGCACCTACACCTGGGAGAGCGGCGCCGGTTTTACCAAGATCGACTCCGGCTCCCCCACTGTCATCACGACCGGCGCCTTCAACGGCGGCAGCGTCGATGAACTTGCGGCGGTATTCAACGGCTACGGCCTGTACACGTGGTCGGCGAGCGGCGGCTGGGACAAGATCGACGGCGGGTGGGCGACCATGCTGGCCTCTGGCGACATCTACGGCACGAGCGGCGGCAACAACAGCAATGCCGATCTCGTAGCCTATTACAAGGGCTACGGCACCTACATCTGGGGCGCGAATACGGGCTGGAACAAGATCGACACCGGCGCGCCGACCGAATTCGCCACCGGCAATTTCCTCGGCACCACCGGCGGCAACAACAATCAGAGCGATATCGCCGCGTATTTTTCCGGTTACGGCACCTACATCTGGAGCGCGAACGCCGGCTGGCAGCGCATCGACCAGGGGAAGGCTGCGGGCCTTACCGCGGTGGACCTCAACGGCAACGGGCAGAACGAGCTGCTCGCCTATTTCCAGAATTCCGGCGTGTACGAGTACCAGGAGGGCGTGGGCTGGACGAAATACGACAACACTTCGGCGCTGCCGACTTCGGCGCAGCAGGCGCTGTTTGCCACCGGGAATTTCCAGGGCGGCTCGGTCGTCGATGCGGCCGTGACGTTCCCTGGCCAGGGCGGCGTCTGGCTCGACCCGCCGGCGACGCTGGCCGACGCGGCGAACGCCGGCAATTCCGCTGCGAGCGCCCCGGCCGGAACAAACACGCCGAGCACGGCGCTCCTGGGCCAAGCCATCGCCTCGACCTTCGCCACCCCGAGCGGCAGCACCGGCACACCGCTCGGCAATGCGGCGGACCTCATGGCGAGTCAAAACACGCTGCTGACCCACCCGCATGCGGGCGCATGACCGGCTGCGCCCCGCTATCTCGCTAACCCGCTATATAGCGCCCGGAATCTCCGCCTTGCCGAAAACGCCGGCGGCGAACAGCGCCTCGATCCGCTCCCGCGCAATACCCCAGTCCGCAAGAACGGCGCGGCTTGCGGCGCCCGGCGCTTGCGGCGGCGTCGGCGTGCCGGCTCCGGTGCGAGAAAAACGCGGGGTGGGCGCGGGCTGCACGATGCCGTCGATCTCCACGAAGGAACCACGCGCGACATTGTGGGGATGTTGCGGCGCCTCGTCCATGGCGAGCACCGGGGCGAAGCAGGCATCGGTGCCCTCCAAGAGCGTACACCATTCGTCTCTGGTCCGTGTCTTGAACAAGGCTTCGAGCTTGCGCCGCACCTCCGCGCCATCGTCGGCGGTGTAGGCGAGGCCCAGCCTCGCGAACAGCACCTCGCGGAATTTCAGTTCGAGCGGCGCGATGGCGACGTAACGGCCGTCCGCGCATTCGTAGGTGTCGTAGATTGCCGATCCCGAATCGAGCAGGTTTCTTCCCCGCTCCAGGCTGTGCAATCCCGCGGCGTGGAGGCCATAGAACAGCGTCATCAGCGAGGCGGCGCCTTCCGTCATCGCCGCGTCCACGACTTGGCCCTTGCCGGAGCGCTGCGCCTCGATGATGCCGCAGGCGATGCCGAAAGCGACATAGAGCGCGCCGCCGCCGAAATCCGCCGCCAGGTTGAGCGGCGGCGTGGGTTTGGCGCCGGCGCGGCCGATGGCGGCGAGCGCTCCCGACAAGGCCAGGTAGTTGAGGTCGTGGCCCGCTGCCGGCGCCAGCGGGCCCGTCTGCCCCCACCCCGTGACCCGGCCATAGACGAGACGCGGATTTCTTTCGAGCATCGCCTGCGGGCCGAGGCCAAGCCGTTCCATCGTGCCGGGCCTGAATCCTTCGATCAGGGCATCGGCCTTGGCGATAAGATCGGCGGCAAGCGCAATCCCGGCGGGGTTTTTCAGATCGACGCAGAGGCGGGGACGGCCGCGCGCCAACAGATCGAAGCGCGCCGGCATGGCGATGCCAAGGCCGCTCGGAGAGGGCGGCTCCAGGCGGAGCACGGTGGCGCCGATGTCGGCGAACAGCATTGCCGTCATCGGCGCGGGGCCGATGCCGGCAAATTCGACGAGGCGAAGGCCCGCCAGAGGTCCCATCATCCTTGGTCCCGGCGGGTTAGCGATCTGTCATTGGCGCAACAACGGTTTGGGCGCAACAACGGTTTGCCGGCAGCAAGCACAAGTTGGGCCGTAGGCGTGCCTTCTTGTCAACGGAAAACAACGGAAAACGCTTATTTCAATCTCGTGCCCCGCGGACAACGTTGCCGCGGTCAACGGCGACGATTATCTGACCGGTGCCGGTCGGGCGGATGATGGGTTCGACTCCACCGGCTGTGGCACCGGTCCCGACCGAGGGGCGGAAAGAGAGGCATCCGGGCAGCGTCCTTCGAGCGAGAGGACGGTCAAGGAGGATTTGTTCGCAAGTCTCCTCGCAAGGCTCCCGTGCGGGAATGAGGGATGCGGCGTAAGAGAAATTGATCCGTGAAGGCACTGGGAAAACTCCTGCGCACGACGGCGTTTCAGCTCACGCTCGTCTATCTGTTGATCTTTGTGTTGTTCGCGGTGTCGCTGCTGGGTTATTTCGCGCTCAATACACGGCGGCTCATCACCGAGCAGATCACCCGCAAGGTCAATTCGGAAATCGTGCTTCTGCGCCACCGGTACGACGAAACAGGCATCAGGGGTTTGGTGCTCGCGCTCGATCTGCGCTCGCGGCGCCCGGGCTCGAGCCTTTATCTCCTCACCACCCCGAATGGGGAGGGCTTGGCCGGCAATGTCGGCGCGCTGCAGCCCGGCGTGCTTGACCGGCTGGGGTGGGTGGAAACGTCCTATCGCCATATCGAGGCGCACGACGACGCGGACCACCGGGCGCTGGTGCGGGTGGTGAAGTTGCCGGGAGGCTTTCGGCTTCTGGTCGGACGCGATCTCGAGGAGCGCGAGCGCATCTACGGCGTCATCTCCAATGCCGGACGGTGGTCATTCGCCGTGGTTGTCGTGCTCGGCCTTGCCGGCGGTTTTTTCGTCAGCCGCCGCGTGCTCAGCCGCATCGACGCGATGACCGAGACGGCGCAGACCATCATGGCCGGCGACCTCGCCGGCCGCCTGCCGGTCGCCGGCACCGGCGATGAGCTCGACCGCCTCGCCGTCAACGTCAACGCCATGCTGGAGCGCATCGAGACGCTGATGCGCGGGCTCAAGGAAGTGTCCGACAACATCGCCCACGATCTCAAGACGCCGCTGACGCGGCTGCGCAATCGCTGCGAACAGGCGTTGCGGGGCGACAAGAGCGGCGGCGATTACCGCGCCGCAATCGAGTCCACCATCGCCGAATCGGACGATCTGATACGCACTTTCGACGCGCTGTTGATGATCGCGCGCGCCGAATCGGGCCAGGCGCGCGACAACATGACCGAATTCGACGCCGCCGAGATCGCCCGCGACATCGGCGAATTGTACGAGCCGCTGGCCGACGAGAGAGGGCTCTTGCTCAAGATAGATGCGCCTGCCGCGGCGCCGGTGCGCGGCAATCGCGAGCTGGTCAGCCAGGCGCTGGCCAACCTTGTCGACAACGCCATCAAATATGCCGGGCCGGGCAGCAACACGTTAAACGGCGCGCCGGCCGCGCCGGCCGAGATCGTGGTCCGCGCCGGGGCCGATGCCGCGCACATCACGTTGACGGTAGCCGATCGCGGCCCCGGTATCGCCGAAGCCGACCGCGACCGGGTGGTGGAGCGCTTTGTGCGGCTGGAGCAAAGCCGCTCGCAGCCCGGTTCCGGTTTGGGCCTGAGTCTGGCCGCTGCCGTCGCCCGGTTGCACGGCGGCGAGTTGAAGTTCGAGGACAATGATCCGGGCCTCAAGAGCGTGATCGCGCTGCCGCGCGCCGGACCGGCGGGCACGCGATGAGGCGGAAGACTGCGCCCGATGGGCGGCCGAAGCAGCAAGGTCTCGACGCGGCGACATTGCTCCGGCGGCTCGCAGTTGCCAACCGCGCGGAAAGGTCAGGCGCGGAGCTGCCGGTGGCCGCGGCAGCCGGCCGCGGCCGGCTCGGGGCGTGGCTCGATGAGGTGACAAAGGAGAGCGCCGGCAGGACGCTGAAGTCGCTCGTCGAGGAAAGTCCGCCGCTTGCCAACTTGCTCGCCGGCGTCGCCGAAGCAGCGCCATATCTTTGGGATTTGGCATGCACCGACCCGACGCGCACGGTGCAGCTTGTTACGTGCGATCCGCAGAAGGAGCTTGATGCGCTCCTGGCCGCGGCACGCCGCGACGCGGCGGCGGCGCGCGGACCGGGCGAAGTGATGTCCGTTCTCCGCCGCATGAAGAAGGAAGCGGCGCTCCTCATCGCTTTCGCCGACATTGGCAACGTCTGGCCGGTCGCCGCCGTGACGGCAGCACTCACCGCCGTCGCCGATACGGCACTTGGCGCGGCTGTGCGTCATCTCCTCGACGAGGCTGTGCGCCGCGACCGGCTGTTGCCGCCCGATCCGCAAAATCCCGCAGGGGGTTCGGGTTATATCGTGCTCGCGATGGGCAAGATGGGCGGCCTTGAGCTCAATTTCTCCAGCGACATCGACCTCATCGTCTTTTTCGATGCCGCCGCCGCCAGACTTGCACCCGGTGTCGAGCCGATGCCGTTCTATGTCCGCCTGACACGCGAGCTGGTGCGGCTGCTGCAGGAGCGCACCGCCGATGGTTATGTCTTCCGCGTCGATCTGAGGCTGCGGCCCGATCCATCCTCGACGCAGATCGCCATCTCCACCGCGCGTGCGCTCGATTATTATGAAAGCCGGGGCCAGAACTGGGAGCGCGCGGCGCTGATCAAGGCGCGGCCCTGCGGCGGCGACGTTGCCGCCGGGCACGAATTCCTGCGCGAGCTTTCCCCCTTCGTTTGGCGCAAATATCTCGATTACGCCGCCGTCGCCGACGTCCAGGCGATGAAGCAGCGGATTCATGCTTATCGCGGCCACGGCGAGATCGCCGTCGAGGGGCACAACATCAAGCTCGGCCGCGGCGGCATCCGCGAGATCGAGTTCTTCGTGCAGACGCAGCAGCTCATCGCCGGCGGCCGCCACCACGAGCTGCGCGGACGCTCGACGGTAGCGACGCTTGCCGCCCTTGCCGCCGCCGGGTGGATCGATGCCGCCGCGCGCGACGAGTTGACGGCGGCCTACGAATTTTTGCGCCGCGTCGAGCATCGCCTGCAGATGATGGCCGACGAGCAGACGCACACCTTGCCCGCCGACGGCGACGCGCTCGAAACCTTTGCCCGTTTCCTCGGCTTTGCTGGACGCGACGATTTTGCCGCCCTTCTGCTCGTCCATTTGCGGGCGGTCGAGCGACACTATGTGAAGCTCTTCGAGCGCGCGCCGGCCCTGTCGGCCCGGCAAAGCCTTTCCTTCGCCACGGCGACGGGGGCGCGCGCGACGCTCGATCGGCTGGCCGAAATGGGCTTTCACGACCCGCGCGTGGTCGCCGAAGCGGTGCACCGCTGGCGTACCAGCCTTTATCGTGCTTTGCGCGGAGAGCAGGCGCGGGAGAACCTCACCGCTCTGGTGCCTGTCCTCATCGATCAATTCGCGCAGGCGAAAAATCCCGATGCAGCCTGCAACTCATTCGATCATTTTCTCGCCGGGCTGCGCGCCGGCGGACGCTTTCTTTCGCTTTTGCGCCAGCATCCGGAGCTTGTCCGCTTTGTGGCGCTGATCCTCGGCGTCGCGCCGCGGCTCGCCGACATTTTGGCGCAGCACCCGCAGGTGATCGATCCGCTACTCGAGCCGGGATTTTTCTCCGCCCCGCCCGACGAGAAGCGGCTCGCGGCGGAGCTTGCGCGACGGCTCGACGAGACGCGCAGCTATGAGGAGGGGCTCGATGCGAGCCGGCTGTTCGGTCAGGAACACATGTTCCTGATCGGCGCACGCGTCCTTTCCGGCTCGGTCTCCGCCGAGCAGGCGGGCAGCCTGTTTGCGCGGCTCGCTGACGTCATCATCTGCGCGCTGCATTCCCGCGTCGGCGGCGATTTTGCCTCAACCCACGGCCGCCTCCGCGGCCAACAGATCGCCGTCCTGGCGCTCGGCAGGCTCGGTGCCTTGGAAATGACCGCCAGCTCGGACCTCGATCTCATCGTCGTCTACGACTACGATGCCGCGTATCCGGACTCCGACGGCGCCCGTTCGCTCTATGGCGGGCAGTACTTCGCCCGCTTTACTCAGCGCCTGATCAGCGCGCTCACCGTCAAGACCAATTGCGGCGCGCTTTATCCGGTCGACATGCGCCTGCGTCCGTCCGGCCGCTCCGGGCCGGTGGCGACGCAGATCGACGGATTCATCGACTATCAGGAACGCGAGGCCTGGACCTGGGAGCACATGGCGCTGACGCGCGCGCGCGTCGTCAGCGCCTCGCCGGCCTTCGCCGCGCGGGTCGGCGCGGCGATCCGCGCGGTGCTGTGCCGCAGGCGCGACCCGCGCATCGTCGCCGAAGACGTGATCGAGATGCGCGCGGCGATCGCCGCGGAAAAGGGCGACGCCGATCCGTGGGACCTCAAATACGCCGCCGGCGCGCTCGTCGATATCGAGTTCATCGCCCAATATCTTCAGCTCGTGCATGCCGCCGCGACGCCCGACATTCTCGACACTTCGACCGCGGGCACGCTTGAAAAGGCGGCGCGGCTCGGCGTGCTGGCCGCCGAAGACGCTGAGGTGCTGCGGCCCGCCGTGCGGCTCTATCACGACCTCACGCAAATCCTTCGCCTCTGCCTGTCAGGCGCCTTAGAGCCGAAAACCGCGAGCGCCGGCGTGCTCGATCTGTTGGCGCGTGCCGCCGATCTGCCGGACTTCTCCGCGCTTGAGGGGCATGTGAAGGAGACGGAGCTCAAGGTGCGCGAGTGTTTCGTGCGAATCTTGGGCAGAGCGCCGTAGCACTACTGTGGCAGACTTATTCCGCCCGCCGCGACAGGGTACGATGGAGTGGGCCGCCGATCGCACTCTGTCACTGCAGCCTGCTTTGCCAAAGTGGTATTTGGGTCAAAACTGGCAAATTTCGCGTCTGATTTGGCCTTGCCTGCATTCGGGCGCAACGAGCCGTTGCCGGGCTGTCATTGCTGGGTTAGGGGTAGGCTGCAAACGATGACGGGCTTTGCCGTCTTTGATATCCTCCGGCAATGACTTTCGAAGGCCTTGCGTTTCAGGCGCTCGACGGCCTCGCCTCGGCGTCGAGCCTGTTCTTTGTCGCGGCCGGGCTTTCCCTCATCTTCGGCGTCACCCGCATCGTCAATCTCGCGCACGGCTCGCTCTACATGCTGGGCACCTATATCGCCGTCACGCTGGTGACGGCGATGGGCGGCGCGGGCGACGCGTTCGGATTCTGGAGCGGTGTCCTCGCCGCCGCGCTCATCGCCGGCGTGATCGGCGCAGCAATCGAGGTCGTGCTCCTGCGCCGTATCTATGTGGCGCCGGAACTGTTCCAACTGCTGGCCACGTTCGCGCTCATGCTCATCGTCAACGACGCGACGCTGTGGCTATGGGGACCGGAAGACCTGCTCGGACCGCGCGCGCCCGGGCTGAGCGGCGCCATCGAAATTCTCGGCCGTGAGATGCCGAGCTACGATGCCTTCCTGATCGTGGTGGCGCCGGCCGTGCTCGGCCTGCTGTATGTCGTATTTGCGCGCACGCGCTTCGGCGCTCTGGTGCGCGCCGCGACGCAGGACCGCGAGATGCTCGGCGCCCTCGGCGTCAATCAGGCGCTGCTGTTCACGGCCGTCTTTGCGCTGGGCTCCGTGCTCGCCGGGCTCGGCGGCGCGCTGCAGGTCGCGCGCGAGCCGGCCAATCTCGGCATGGATCTGAGCGTCATCACCGACGCCTTCGTGGTGGTGGTCGTCGGCGGCATGGGCTCGATCGTCGGCTCCTATGTTGCCGCCCTCCTTATCGCCGAGGTTAAGGCGCTCTGCATCGGCATCGGCGTGGTCGGCTTTGCGGGTTTTGCCGTGAATTTTTCCAAGCTCACGCTGGTCGCCGAGTTTCTGGTCATGGCGATCGTGCTGATCGCAAGGCCGCACGGTCTCTTCGGCCGCGCCCAGGTTGCGGTGCGCGGCGCGGCCGAGGCCGAGGCCGAGATGGAGGCGCCGATCCGGCCCGCTTCGCGGGCCCTGGCGTTGTTCGGCCTTGCCGTGTTCGGGGCACTGCTGCTGCTGCCCTTCTCCGCGCGCGCCTTTCCTTACGCGCTCGTGCTCGGCGTCGATGTTCTGATCGCGGTGCTGTTCGCCGCGAGCCTGCATTTCATCATGGGGCCGGGCGGCATGGCGTCCTTCGGCCACGCCGCCTATTTCGGCCTCGGCGCCTATGGCGCGGCGCTGCTGGTGAAGTGGTTCGCGGCACCGATGGGGCTTGCGCTGGCGGCGGCGCCGGTTGCGGCTGCGCTCGGCGCGCTGTTGTTCGGCTGGTTCTCGGTGCGGCTTTCCGGCGTCTATCTCGCCATGCTCACGCTCGCCTTCGCCCAGATCGTGTGGTCGATCGTCTTCCAATGGCAGGAAGTCACCGGAGGTTCGAACGGCGTCCTCGGCATCTGGCCGAGCGCGCCGTTCGACCGGCTCGCGGCCTATTATCTGCTCACGCTCCTCGTCGTGGCCGTCGGCGTATGGCTGCTGCGGCGCATTCTGTTCGCGCCGTTCGGCTATGCGATGCGCGCCGGGCGCGATTCGCCGTTGCGCGCGGAGGCGATCGGTATCGACGTGAAAAGGGTGCATTGGCTCGCCTTCGCCCTGGCGGGCACGGTATGCGGGGTGGCGGGCGGCATCTTTGCCTTCGCCAAGGGTTCGATTTCGCCAGAGACGATCAGCATCGGCCGCTCCATCGACGGCCTGGTCATGGTGCTGCTCGGCGGCGTCGGCACGCTGTCGGGTCCGCTCGTCGGCGCGTCGGTGTTTGCGGTCCTGCAGGACTTTGTCATGCAGGAAACCGAATATTGGCACGCGCTCCTCGGCGGCATCATCCTGGTGCTGGTGCTGGCCTTCCCTTCCGGTCTCGTCGGCGCGTTTCTGCGCCTCACCAGGCGCCGGCGTTTCCTATGAACGGGCTTATCGTCTCCTCCCTCAGCAAGAGCTTCGGTGCCGTGCGTGCCGTCGACAATGTGAGCTTTTCCGTCGACGGCGGCGAGTTCCTGGCCCTGATCGGACCCAACGGCGCCGGCAAGTCGACCTGCTTCAACCTCATCAACGGCCAGCTTGTGCCGGACGCCGGCAGCGTCCGCTTCGGCGGCCGCGACATCGCCGGATCGCCGGCGCGCAAGATTTGCCGCTGCGGTATCGCCCGGACGTTTCAGATCGCCGCCACTTTCGCTTCGATGACCGTCGCCGAGAACGTGCAGATGGCGCTCATCGCGCATGAGCGCGAGATCTACCGGCTGTGGCGCAGGGCGAATTCGTTCCATCGCCAGCACGCGCTGGAACTTTTGCGGCGGGTCGGTATGCATGAGGCGGCCGACCGTCCGTGCCGCGAGCTCGCCTACGGCGACGTGAAGCGTGTGGAGCTCGCAATCGCGCTGGCCGGCGAGCCGCGCCTTCTGCTCATGGACGAGCCGACCGCCGGCATGGCCCCGCGCGAGCGCAGGGAGCTGATCGCGCTCGTCAAAGCGCTGATTGTTGAGCGCGGTATTGCCGTGCTTTTCACCGAACATTCCATGGATGTGGTGTTCGCCTTCGCCGACCGGATCATCGTCATGGCCCGCGGTCGCCTCATTGCCGACGGCGACGCTCGCACGGTTCGCAACGATCCGAGGGTGCAACAAGTGTATTTCGGCACGGGGCGGATCGCCGAGCGGTCGGGGAGCGCGGCATGAGCGCGCCGCCCGCGACGCCCAAGCCGCCGGCGCCGCCCGCACTCGCGGTCGGACATCTCGACGCTTGGTACGGCGCCGCGCAAATTCTTCGCGGCGTGACGTTCACGGTGGGGCAGGGGGAAGTTGTGGCGCTGATGGGGCGCAACGGCGCGGGAAAATCGACCACCATGAAGGCGGTCATGGGGCTGTTGCCGCGGCGCCGCGGTGCGGTGCGGGTCTACGGCCGCGCTGTTTCCGGCCTGAAGCCGTTCGAGATCGCCCGCCTGGGCGTCGGCTATACGCCGGAGGACCGCCGCATCTTCTCCGACCTCACGGTTCTGGAAAATCTCGACGCCGGCCGGCAAAAGCCGCGCCGGTTCGCCGACGGCACGCCGGCGCCGACATGGACGCGCGAGGATTTGTTCAAGCTGTTTCCCAATCTCGCCGAGCTGCGCCACCGCCTCGGCGGCCGCATGAGCGGCGGCGAGCAGCAGATGCTGACTGTCGCCCGCACGCTGATGGGCAATCCGCTCGTCCTTTTGCTCGACGAACCCTCGGAAGGCGTTGCGCCGGTGATCGTCGAGGCGATGGCCGACACCATCCTCGAACTGAAAAATCGCGGGCTTTCGATCCTGCTCTCGGAGCAGAACGTCGGCTTTGCCGAAATCGTCTCGGACCGCGCTTATCTCTTGGAAAAAGGGCAGATCCGCTGGGCCGGGACCATGGCCGAACTCACAGAGAACGCCGACGTGCAGCGCAGCTATCTGACGCTGTGATCGGCAGACGGCGGTAGTCTCTCAGTTATCCGCTCCACAGCGAGCCTACGGTAAGCCGGATTTGACGCTCGCGCTGCGCGCGACTCAGCGCTTTTGCTTCTCGTGCCAGCCGACGCTGGCGTCGGGCACCGAGTCGGTCGAGGCGAAATAGGGCTTGATGTCGAGGAGCGGCGTGCCGTCGATGCAATCGAGGCCGACCACCGTGAGCCGATCGCCGTCGACGCGCAGGAGACGCGCCACCGAGACGGCGATCGGATTGGGCCGCACCGGCGAGCGCAGCGCAAAGGTGCCGCGCCGTTCGGAGTAGTGACGAGGCGCCTGCAACACCAGGTCGCGTCGCGCCTCGTGCATCCAATAGAGGACGAGGATGTGGGTCACGCCTTCGAGGCCTTCGAGGGCGGCACGCCAACGCGGATCGAGCTCGATGACGCACGCCGCGTCGGTCTCGCGCGGATTCTTGGGGCAGTCCTCGCGGCGCTTCCATGGCGTGCGGATGCGGCCGATAAAATAGAGGGAGGCGTCGAACCGCGCCGGCAGCTCGACGGCGACTTCGCCTTCGCGCATTCCCTCGAAATGGTGTTGTGCTTCTCGTTTCATCGCACTTGCGGTTTTGGTGCAGCGAGGCTAGCTGCCATTCTAGCGGGTGAAAGTCCCGCCAACAGAGGAGTCCAGTCGCTGTTGTAGTCATACCCAGCAACGGGGAGGGCAACCGATCCGTTGGAAGCCTGGAAG
>JAKAPE010000143.1 GCA_021811945.1 Pseudomonadota bacterium
ATCTTCCCACGTTGAAAGGGGCATGACTGTTAGCCAAGCACCGAAGGTGTGACGCCCAAGCGAAGACGAGCAGAGGATTCATGACCACCCGCATCGACCGCCGCTTTGCCGCGCTCAGAGAGGAAGGCCGCGCGGCGCTCGTCACCTTCGTCATGGCCGGCGATCCCGATTACGAAGCCTCGCTCGCCATCCTCAAGGCTTTGCCGCATGCGGGCGCCGACCTGATCGAGCTGGGCATGCCGTTCACCGATCCGATGGCGGATGGCCCGGCGATTCAGGGGGCGGAACTGCGCGCACTCCGCACCGGGCAGAATATGAAACGGACGCTTGCCCTGGTGCGGGAATTCCGCGGCGGCGACGAGACAACGCCGATCGTGCTCATGGGCTACTACAACCCGATCTGCGTGTACGGCGGCGCGCGTTTCCTGACCGACGCCACGAGCGCCGGCGTCGACGGGCTGATCGTGGTCGACCTGCCGCCCGAGGAGGACGAGGAATTGTGCCTGCCGGCACTCGATGCGGGGCTCAACTTCATTCGCCTCGCCACACCGACAACCGACGACAAGCGTCTGCCGACGGTGCTGAGAAACACCTCAGGCTTTGTCTATTACGTCTCGATCACCGGCATTACCGGCTCGGCCGCGCCGGATACCGACAAGGTGACTGCCGCGGTCAGGCGCATCAAGCGCCACACCGCGCTGCCCGTCTGCGTCGGCTTTGGCGTGCGGACGGCCGCGCAGGCGCGCGCCATCGCTCAGGACGCCGATGGCGTCGTGGTCGGCTCGGCGCTGGTCGAGGCGGTGCGCAACAACCTCGACGCCGCGGGAAAGCCCGCGCCGGCGATCGTCGCCGCCGTCGCCGATCTGGTCCATGCGCTAGCCGAAGGCGTACGCGGGGCTCGGCGTGGCACTGCCGGATCTGCCGGCCAAGTCGCGGTTTGATCCCCGCGTCAAGGGCGCACCCGCGCATATCGGCTCTAAGGATCCAGACCGCAGGAAAGGCGTTGAATTCCCTCCGCCGACGCCACACATGCGACCAAGACTGGAGGCGGCAGACATGGCCCGTGACTTGGCGCGCGATTGGATGTGGTCGGAAGCGTTGGAAATGCTCTCCCGCGCCGAGCGACTGCATCGCGAATTGTTTCGGCCGGCAACGCAGGCGCGGCAACCGGCCTGGGAGCCGCCGGTCGATATTCTGGAAACCGAATTCGAAGTTCTGGCTCTGGTCGCCTTGCCCGGCGTCGATGCCGAAAATGCACAGGCCGTGATCGAAGACGGCGATCTTGTCATTGCTGGAACGCGCGCCTTGCCGGCGGCGCTGCGCACAGCGACCATTCATCGGCTCGAGCTGCCGCAAGGACACTTTTATCGGCGACTGCGGCTTCCGGCCGGGCGCTACAGCGCGGTGCGCCGCAACGTCGTCGACGGTCTGCTGGTGATCACCTTGCAGAAGGCGGGGGCGAGCCGTGGCTGAGCTCGAAATGCTGTCGTCGGCGAGCGAACCGGGGCAAGGCGGCCCACCGCCGCCACTCCCGCCTGATGCACTCATCATCGTGCCGGTGCGCAATACGGTGTTGTTTCCCGGCTTGGTGCTGCCGATCACGCTTGGCCGGCCGAAGTCGATCGCCGCCGCCCAGCAGGCGGTGCGCGAGCAGCGCCAGGTCGGAATCCTCATGCAGCGTGCCGCCGACGTTGCCGACCCGTCCTCCATCGACATGCATCGCATGGGCACGATCGCCAACATCGTGCGCTTCGTCACCACACCGGACGGCACCCATCACCTCGTCTGCCAGGGCGAAGAGCGCTTTCAGGTCGTCGAATATTTGAGCGGATGGCCCTTCTTCGTCGCCCGCGTCATGCAAATCCCCGAGCCGGACCTGCATTCGGCCGAGGTGGAAGCGCGCTTCGTCAATCTGAAGGCGCAGGCGGTCGAGGCGGCGCAACTGCTGCCGCAGGCGCCCCCCGAGCTCGCCGCCGCCATCCAGTCGATCGAAGCTGCGTCGGCGCTCGCCGACCTCGCCGCCGCCTATATGGACGTGAAGCCCGAAGAGAAGCAGGAGATCCTGGAGACCGTCGACATCGTCGCGCGCATGGACAGGGTGTCGCGGATGCTGGCCCACCGTATCGAGGTTCTGCGGCTGTCGCAGGAGATCGGCCGGCAGACCAAGGCGGCGCTCGACGAGCGCCAGCGCGAGGTGCTGCTGCGCGAGCAGCTTGCCGCGATCCAGCGCCAGCTCGGCGAAGGCGAGGAGGGCAAGGCCGCCGAAATGGCCGAGCTTGACAAGGCGATCAGCAAGGCCGGCATGCCGAAGGAGATCGAGGACGCCGCGCGCAAGGAGCTGCGCCGCCTGCAGCGCATGCCCGAGGCGGCCGGCGAATACGGCATGGTGCGCACCTATCTCGACTGGCTGATCGAGCTGCCGTGGGCCTTGCCCGAGGAAAAGCCGATCGACATCAAGGAGGCGCGGCGCGTCCTCGACGAGGACCATTACGATCTGGAAAAGATCAAGCGCCGCATCGTCGAATATCTGGCCGTGCGCAAGCTGGCGCCGCAGGGCAAGGCGCCGATCCTGTGCCTGGTCGGGCCGCCCGGCGTCGGCAAGACCTCGCTCGGGCAGTCGATCGCGCGCGCGATGGAGCGCAAATTCGTCCGCGTCAGCCTCGGCGGCGTGCACGACGAGGCGGAAATCCGCGGCCATCGCCGCACCTATATCGGCGCGCTGCCCGGCAACATCATCCAGGCCATCCGCAAGGCCGGCACGCGCAATTGCGTGATGATGCTCGACGAGATCGATAAGCTCGGCGCCGGCATCCAGGGCGATCCCGGCGCGGCGCTGCTCGAAGTGCTCGATCCCGAGCAGAACCATACCTTCCGGGACAATTATCTGGGCGTGCCGTTCGACTTGAGCCGCGTGGTGTTCATCACCACGGCGAACATGCTCGACACCATCCCCGGCCCGCTGCGCGACCGTATGGAGATCATCAGTCTCGCCGGCTACACCGCCGACGAGAAGCTCGAGATCGCGCACCGCTATCTGGTGCGCCGGCAGATGGAGGCGAACGGCCTCAAGGCAGGGCAAGCGGAAATTTCGGACGAGGCGATCCGCGACGTCATCCAGAACTACACCCGCGAGGCCGGCGTGCGCAGCCTCGAGCGCCTGATCGGCCAGGTCTTGCGCCATGCCGCCGTGCGCATCGCCGAAGGCGGCAGCGGACCGATCCGCATCGGCCGCGGCGACCTGCAGGCGATCCTCGGCGCACCGCAGTTCGAGAGCGAGACGGTGATGCGCCTGAGCGTGCCGGGCGTCGCTACCGGGCTCGCCTGGACGCCGGTCGGCGGCGACATTTTGTTCATCGAGGCGACACGGATCCCCGGGTCCGGCAAGTTGATCCTCACCGGCCAGCTCGGCGACGTGATGAAAGAAAGTGCGCAAGCCGCGCTGTCGATCGTGAAGAACCGCGCTGCGGCACTCGGCATCGATGCCGGTCGCTTCGACAAGAGCGATATCCACATCCACGTGCCGGCCGGCGCCATCCCCAAGGACGGCCCGAGCGCGGGCGTCGCCATGTTCATGGCGCTGGTCTCCCTGATGACCGAGCGCACGGCGCGCAGCGATACCGCCATGACCGGCGAGATCAGTTTACGCGGTTTGGTGCTTCCAGTGGGTGGGATCAAGGAAAAGGTCGTCGGCGCCCACCGCGCCGGCATCAAGCGCGTCATGCTGCCCGCGCGCAACCGCAGGGATTTTGACGACATCCCCGAGATCGCGCGCAAAGAGGTCGAGTTCGTCTGGCTCGAACGCGTCGAGGAGGCGGTCGCCGCGGCGCTGGAGCCGAAGAAGGCGGCCGAGGCCGCTCCCGCCGCCGCGCCGCGGCTCGCCGACGCGCAGGCGTAGTCAGGCAAAATCGTCTGCTTTTGTCCGATTGAAAGGGTTTGTGCACCTGCCCGATTCCCTTCGCTTGGTGCTGCCGATGGCGGAGATCGGCAAGCTCGTTGCGCCGTAGCTGCGCGCGGTGACATCATAACACACGTCGGAAACAGCAAGCCGAACGTGGGGCAGCGCAAACCTTACCTTTGTAACGTTCGCTTGCCGAACAATTTTGCGAGGCGTCGTTTTGCGGAAGCGTTGATCCCACACGGGTACATCCCTGTCACACGCTCAGACGTATGGCCTCCCACCCGCGTTATGTGAATGATGGCGACACCGAATCATAAAGGCGAAGGAAGGAAGCGTTCGCATGGATATCGAGGTAGGCAAGAAGGCCATCGCCGAAGCGACCGAGAAGCTCAAGAACTGGGGGCGCTGGGGCAAGGACGACCAGATCGGCACGCTCAACCACATCACGCCGGAGGACATCGTCGGCGCGGCGGGATTGATCCGCAGCGGAAAAGTATTTGCGCTCGGCATTCCGCTCGACCGCAACGGGCCGCAGACCGGCCTGTTCGGCGGACGCTGGAATCCGATCCATACGATGCTGGCGACCGGCACCGATGCGGTCGCCGGGCGCCACGACAAGGTGCCGAATATCCGCTACGCTGACGACGCCATCAACATGCCGGTGCAGTGCGCCACGCACTGGGATTCGCTCGGCCACATCTTCTACCACGACAAGATGTACAACGGCTTTGATGCCCGCGAGGTCGACTGCGGCGGCCTCGGCAAGCTCGGCATCGAGCATGCCAGGAGCAAGATGGTCGGCCGCGGCGTGCTGCTGGACATCGCGCGCTTCCGCGGCGTTGCGTGGCTCCAGGACGGCGACGGCATTTCCAACGACGAGCTCGACAAATGCGCCAAGGACGAGAATGTCGAGATCCGGCGCGGCGATTTCGTTATCCTGCGCACCGGCCAGATGGAACGCTGTCTCGCCGAGAGGAATTGGGGCGCTTACGCCGGCGGCGACGCCCCCGGCATCAAGTTCGAGAACTGCTACTGGTGTCAGGAGCGGCAGATCGCGGCCATCTGCTCCGACACCTGGGGTGTCGAGGTGCGGCCGAACGAGACGGCCGAGGTCAACCAGCCTTGGCACTGGGTCGTGATTCCCGCGATAGGGCTCACCATGGGCGAGATGTTCTACGTAAAGGAGTTGGCGGAAGATTGCGACGCCGACGGCACCTACGAGTTCTTCTTCTGCGGCGCCCCGCTCATCATCACCGGCGGCACCGGCTCCCCGCTCAATCCGCAGGCGATCAAATGATTCCAAGCGCAAACGGGTAGCACGAGCTTCACGGCGTAAGTACCTGCGGATTGACGCAGTTGGGCGGCCGCTTGCCGGCCAGGAAGGCGAGGATGTTGTCGGCCACGACGTTGGCCAGAGCCTCGCGCACCTCGGCCGTGGCGCTGCCGAGATGCGGCGTCAGCACGACGTTGGGTATTTTGCGCAGCGCCGCCTCGACCTTCGGCTCGTGCTCAAAGACGTCGAGGCCGGCGCCGGCGATGTCTTTGCTCGCCAGCGCGCGGACCAGCGCGACCTCATCGACGATGGCGCCGCGCGCGGTGTTGATGAGAAAGGCCGTCTTCTTCATCA
This sequence comes from Pseudomonadota bacterium, assembly GCA_021811945.1. Lineage (GTDB taxonomy): Bacteria > Pseudomonadota > Alphaproteobacteria > Rhizobiales > Xanthobacteraceae > BOG-931. The sequence continues at coordinate 5,526 of JAKAPE010000143.1, forward strand.
GCTTGAGTTCGGGCGCGCCGATCTGGTGCCGCGTCTCCCCGTTGAGCGGCGAATGGATGGAGACGAAATCCGACTGGCGCAGCAGTTCTTCGAGCGGCACGTAAGTGAGCCCCGCCTCACGTTCCTCGCTCGCCGACTTCCGTCGCGGCGCCCAGTAGACGACGCGCATGGCAAAGCCACGGGCGCGGCGCGCTACCGCCTTGCCGATCAAGCCGCCGCCACCGACGAGGCCGAGGGTGCGGCCGTAGACGCCGGCGCCAAGCAGGAGGCTCGATTGCGCCCCGGGAAATTTTCCCGCGCGCACCAGACGGTCGCCTTCGATCATGCGCCGCGCCACGGCGAGGATCAGGCCAAAGGCGAAATCGGCGGTCGCCTCGGTGGTCAGCGGCGGCACGACTGTCACTGGAATGCGCCGCGTCGTCGCCGCTTCGACATCGATGTTGGCCGGTACGATCGTTTGTGTCGCGATGAGGCGCAGGCGCGGATTGGCGGCGATCACGCTGCGGTCGATGCCGTCGTGCAAGAGGCAAAAGAGGATATCGCATCGGCGCACGGCGTCGATGAGCGCGCGCCGGCCGAGGATGCGGCTCGCGTCCGGGTTGATCGTGACGGTCGCGGCTCGGCGCAGCCGCGCGACGGCGCTCTGCGCCACCGGCTGGGTGACGAAAATGCCCGGTCGGCGCGGGCGCGGGGGACCGGCTGCGCTCATCAGGCGAGCCAGCGCACGACACCGGCCACGCCGTCGACCGCAACCTTCGCGCCGTCGGGAATGCGCCGCGTGGCATCGAGCACGCCGAGCACCATCGGAATGCCGCGCTCGCGCGCGAGCGAAGCGAGGTGCGAGGTCGAGCCGCCCAGTTCGGCGACGACCCCGGAAACGCGCGGCAGGATGTGGCTCAGCGCCGGGCCGGCGACGCGCGTGACCAGAATATCGCCGGGCGCGACGCGGGCGAGCTCGCATTCGCAGTTCACGACCACGGCGCGGCCGCTGCCCCAGCCGACGCCGGCAGGATGGCCGTTGAGTCCGGGATGTTTTAGCCAAATCTTGTCGGGTACACGGGCGGGTTCGACCCGCAAAGGCCGCGCCTGCAACAGCTTGAATCCGGTTTTGTCGAGCGCCCATTCGATCTCGACCGGCATGCGCAAAACCGCTTCCGCCTTGCGCATGAGCCGTCCGAGCGCGGTCGCCTGTCCGGCTTCAAGGCAGGGGGCGCGCATGAGGGCGTCCGGTACGGCTTGCGTGCGCGTGCCGGCGCCATACTGGCAGGTTTCGCGATGCTGTTTGCGCCCGCTTTCCATCGTGCGCACGAAACCGGCGCGGCTGAGCACAATACGGTCCGGCACCACCTCGCCTTGGGCGATTGCCGAGCCGAGTCCCCAGGTGGCGCTGACGAGCATATGGCCATCGGCGGTCTCGCTCAAGCCGCCGCCTGCGGCGCGAGCGGCGACGAGCGGTTGGATGAGCACGGCCATCGCGGTATCGGCCGGATGCAATCCGTGCTGGGCCAAAGCGCGCCGCGCATTGGTGGTCCACAACGCCGCCCAGCAGGCGCGCAAAGCGGTCAGGAATTCGGCCTCCTCGCCAAGACCGAGAAAGCTCTCGAACTGGCCGGCGAAACTCGCGTCGGCGCGATCCTCGATCAGGGCCGACGAGCGCACGGCGACCGGCTTTGCCATATCGCGCCAAGCCGGCAGGATCGCCTCCTTAAGTTCGGGCGCGAACTCGCTCTGATAAAGCCGCAGACGGATTTCGACCGACAGCCGCCGTTGCCGCGGCGCCTCGGTGCGGGCGTAGTCGGCAAGCGCGTCATCGAGCTTAAGATGCGCAATCTGCCGGCGATAAGCGTCGGCGGTGATGCAGAAGCCGCCCGGCGTCGGCAGCCCCGCATGCGCGAGCTTCGCCAGATTCGCCGCCTTGGGCCCGACGCGGTCGGGGTCGGCGGCGGAGGGATCACTGAGCGGCAAGATGAAGTGACTCATTCCGGCTCCACAAATCACCTCTCCCCGCTGGGGAGAGGTGATAATTCGCGCCGCTGTCACCGCACATGATCACCATAGCCGGGTAGCGGATCGACCACGGTAATTTGCTTGACCGGGAAATTGGAGACAATCTCGATCTCGTTCTTGTGCACGATCAACATCTCCTCGATGCGCACGCCGTAGCGGAATCTCTTTCCGTGCTGGGTTTCCAGAGCAAAGGTCATGCCCTCCTTGATCTCGACCGGATGGTCAAGCGACCAGATACGCGAGATCACCGGCTGATCGTATTGCGCAAGCCCGAGGCCGTGGCCCCAGAGGTTCGCCGCCGCCTGATCCTCGTCCTCATAGCCCCAGGTCTCCATTGCCGAAGGCCATTTCAGCGCGATGTCGCGCGTGGTGGCGCCGACCTTGACCGCGCCGATCGAGTCGTAGAGCCATTTCAGCGCGATCTCGTAGGTGTCCTTCTGTTCCTGCGTCGGCTCCTTGCCGACGCAATAGGTGCGGTAGTAGCAGGATTTATAGCCGTTCCAGGTCAGCGCGGCCAAATCCATGAACACGATATCGCCGGGCTGAATGATGCGGTCGGAGAAATTACGCCAGTTCGGCCAGGTGTTGGGTCCGGAGGAGACGATGACGTCCTCGACGTCCTCCATGCCGGGAAAGCGGTAGAGATATTCCATCAGATGCGCCGTCACCTGGTTCTCGGTGATGCCGGGGCGCAGGAATTTCATGCACTCCCAATGGGTGGCATCGCCGATGGCGCCGACGATGCGCATGCATTCCCGCTCGTCCTCGTTCTTGACCGCGCGCGCCTCCATCATCGGCGTCATGCCGTCGGCCCAGTTGATGTGCTTTTCGCGAAAGATGTCGATCATGTTGATGTCGACGAAATCGACGCCGAGGCGCTCGCCCCAGACGCCGTGGCGCTTCATCTCCTCGACGACCGCATTGGTGAACTTGGTCACCTGCTGCACCGAGGCCGGCCCGGCGGCGCCTTTGATCCAGGCGAAGGAGTGACGCACGTTCTCCCTCGGCAACCACGGCGAATGCCGCTCGACCTGCGTGCCGATGTCGCCCTGCTCGAACAAAACCGGCGCGCCGTCGCCGCAAAGCATGGCGTAGCGCAGGCCGGGCTTGAGCCGGTTCCAGCCCGGCGTGAGCGTGCCGGTCAAGTAGCGCACGTTCTCGTCGTACATGCACAGAAGCGCGCCGAGGCCGTGCTTCTTCATCATCTCGCGTGCCCGCTCGGTGCGGTAACGGCGCAGGCGGTCCCAGTTGACCCGCTGCTGCCAGTCCATTGCGGCGATGCCGAAATTCGCTCCCATTGGGTTTCTCCCGATTGACGCTGCAATTGGCGTGGCCGCCTTGTCTGTCCGAAAAATGCTGGGCATGCAAGGGCGTAATGAGCCCTGCACCGTTGCCGACAGGCGCCGTCCGGAGTAGTTTGCTTCTATGAGACACTCAGTGGTTTGCCGCGATCCCGAGGTCATGGGAGGAACACCTGTTTTCTGCGGGACTCGGGTGCCTGTGCAGACGCTGATCGACTTTCTTGAGGCAGGGGAGTCGATCGACCAGTTCCTGGAAGGATTTCCCTCGGTCACGCGCGATCAAGTCATTGCCTTCCTGGAAGAGGCGAAGAATAGACTTATTGAATCAGTCTCGTGAGAATTCTGCTCGACGAGTGCGTGGACTGGCGGTTGTCCCGCTTCATTGTCGGCCATGAGGTTAAAGGTGCCCGTCAGATGGGGTGGACCGCTATCAAAAACGGCGAACTGCTGGCGCTGGCATCTCATAGTTTCGATGTATTCGTCACAGTGGATCGGAATTTGTCCTTTCAGCAGAACGCACGAACATTGCGGATTGCGGTCATCATCCTGCACGCAAAAACGAACCGGCTCGCGGACCTTCGGCCGCTTGTCCAGAACCTTCTGAGTGCCATTGCTGCCGCGCAGCCTGGCACGATCGCGGTCGTGAGCATGTGACGCGCGCCGCCCCTCACATCCTGAACTTGACAACCTTCTGCCGCTGCTCGCCGAGCCCGTCGATCCCGAGCCGCACCACGTCGCCCACTTTGAGAAACGTCGGCTCGGGTTTCATGCCCAAGCCGACGCCGGGCGGCGTGCCGGTGAGAATGACGTCGCCGGGTTCGAGCACGAAGAACTGCGAGCAGTACCAGACGAGATGGGCGACGCCGAAGATCATGGTGCGGGTCGAGCCGTGCTGACGGGTTTCGCCGTTGACGGTGAGCCACAGACCGAGGCGCTGCGGGTCGCGGATTTCGTCCTTGGTGACGAGCCAGGGGCCGAGCGGGCCGAAGGTCTCGCAGCCCTTGCCCTTGGCCCATTGGCCGCCGGAGCGTTCGAGCTGGAAGACGCGTTCGGAAACATCGTTGGCGAGGCAATAGCCGGCGACCGCCTCCATCGCCTTGTTCTTGGCGAGATAGCGCGCGCGGGCGCCGATGACGACGCCGAGCTCGACTTCATAGTCGAGCTTGGTCGCGCCCTTTGGCATCACGGTATCGTCGTTCGGGCCGCAAATGCAGGTCGGCGCCTTGTTGAAGATGATCGGCTCCTTCGGAATCGGCATGCCGGACTCGGCGGCGTGATCAGAATAATTGAGCCCGATGGCGATGAAATTGCCAACCCCGCCGACGCAGGGGCCGAGGCGCGGCGTGCCGCGAACGAGCGGGAGCCTGTCGACCTTGAGCTTGCGCAGCTTGGCGAGCCCCTTTTGCGAAAGCGCGTCGCCGGCGATGTCGGGCACGATCTTGGACAGGTCGCGGATGCGCCCTTGCGCATCGAGCATGCCGGGTTTTTCGCGGCCGGGGGCGCCGTAGCGGATGAGCTTCATCGAAATCTCCTTGAGGGTCCTTGGTGGTTGCTACCAGATCAGTTTTTGCTGTCACGGCCATTTCACCACCGGCGGCATCGAGGAGAGGATCGCCTCGACATTGCCGCCGGTACGCAGGCCGAAGATGGTGCCGCGGTCATAGAGAAGGTTGAACTCGACATAACGACCGCGGCGGACCAACTGTTCCTCACGCTCGGCTTCGCTCCAGGGTTTGGTAAAGTTCCTGCGCACCAGCTCGGGATAGATGCCGAGGAAGGCGCGACCGACCGCTTGGGTAAAGGCCAAGTCGGCGTCGAAATCGCCGGAATCGAGCCAGTCGTAAAAAATACCGCCGATGCCGCGCGGCTCGCCGCGATGTTTTAGAAAAAAATACGCGTCGCACCACGCCTTGAATTTGTCGTAGGGGGCGACCATGGCATGGGCGTCGCACGCCGCCTTCATCGCGGCATGGAAACTGACCGCGTCGGGATCGTCCTGTCGGCGGCGGCTCTCCAAGACCGGCGTCAGGTCGGCGCCGCCGCCGAACCAGGATTTCGCCGTGATGACGAAGCGCGTGTTCATATGTGCCGCCGGCACGTGCGGGCTGTGCATGTGCGCTATCAGCGAAATGCCGGTGGCGAAAAAGCGCGGGTCGTCGGCAGCGCCGGGAACCTCCTTGCGGAATTCCGGCGCAAACTCACCGAAAACGGTGGAAACGTGGACCCCGACCTTTTCGAACACGCGGCCTTTCATGATCGCCGTGACACCGCCACCGCCGGGCGTGCCGGTCTGATCCGTCCGCTGCCACGGCACGCGCACGAAGCGGCCGGCGGGGCGATTGGCCTGCGGCGAGCCGGCGGGAAGCACGTCCTCCACCTCCTCAAAGGCTGCGACGATCTCGTCGCAAAGCGTCTCGAACCACAGCCGGGCGCGCTCCTGGCGCATTTGCATTTCGCCGTCGTTCATGGCTTTTTCGTAGTTTTCCGTCAAAACGGTTTCGGCGCCCGCGCATTGCCGCTCGACAGTGCGACGGCGTGGAGGCCTTGTAACAGATCGTCGCAAATCTGCGCGACTTTGATATCGCGCCGCCCCGATGGTCAGGCCATGCCGAACCGATCAATCTCCAACCGCCTGACGCGCCGCGGCTTTATCCACGGCGCCGCCGGCGCCGGCCTCACTTTGGTCGCGGCTCCCGCTCTGCTGCGACGCGCGGTCGCACACAATT
>JAKAPE010000144.1 GCA_021811945.1 Pseudomonadota bacterium
TTCCGATCCGCCGAAGCGGCGTTCCGCCATCTCCATCATCGCCGCGACGGAGGCATCATCGGTCACATCGGTGCGCGTCGCCTCGGCTCGGCCGCCGGCCCTCACAATCGCCTCGGCGACGGGCGAAGCATCAACGATATCGGACAGCAGCACCGCCGCGCCGGCCCCCGCCAAGGCGCGGGCGTATTCCGCACCGATTCCTTGCGCCGCGCCGGTGACCAGGGCGATTTTCCCGTCCAGGCGCAAGGACGCCGCGTCCATCGCCTAAACGCCCCGGAAGCGCGGCTCGCGCTTTTCATGAAAGGCGGCGACACCCTCATGGAAATCCTCCGACGCGCGCAAGCGAGAGTAGCAGTGACCCTCCATTTCGATGGCGATGGCCAGCGATGCATCCTCGGTGTCGTTGAGCAGTTTCTTTGCCGTGCGCTGCGCCAAGGGCGAAAACGTGACCAGCTCGGCGACGAGCCGGGCGGTTGCCTGTTCCAATTCGTCGTCGGGCACGATTTCGGTCACGATGCCCCAGTCATTGGCCTCGCGCGCGGCGATCCGGCGCGAGCGCATGACGATGTCCTTGGTACGCGTGATGCCGATAATCTTCTGAAGGCGCGCGGATCCGCCGGAGCCAGGAATCTGCCCCAGTTTCTGCTCCGGTAGCGCATATTCGCAGGTTTCCGAGGCCAGCCGAAAATCGCACGCCAGGCTGAGTTCGAATCCGACGCCGAAGCAATAGCCGCGATTGACGGCAATCACCGGCTTTGAGGCGCGCGCCGGGGCGGCAATGTTCCAAGCGAGATGCGAGACCTGTTCCGGCGAGGCTTCCAAGAACCCCTTGATGTAGCCGCCGCTGCTGAAATGCCGGCCGATCGAGCGCACCACGATCACTCGTACGCGCGGATCCTCGTCCAGCGTCTCGAAAGCACGCCGCATCTGGTCGCGCTGCGGCATGGTGATGACGTTATAGGGCGGGCGGTCGAGCACGATATCGCCGCGCGCGTGCGCCTCGTCGATCTCGATGCGAAAGCCGTCATGGGGGTGGTCTGGCGCCAAAACGTCGTTCATGCTGCGGGTTCCTGAGATAGAGAGATGACGTAGTCGCCATCGATCAGCTTGCGGCGAAGTAGCTTGCCGACCGGCGATTTCGGGATTTCGGCGACGAAGACGAAGCGCCGCGGACGCTTGTAATTGGCAAGGCCGCTTTCGCGGCAGTGCCGGTCGAGTTCTGCCGCCTCGACCGGTGCCGCGGTTTTCACGAACGCGGTCACGATCTTGCCCCAGCGCTCATCCGGCAGGCCGACCACCGCCACCTCGGTAACGGCCGGATGCAGCGAAAGGCAGCTTTCGATTTCGACGGGCGAGACATTCTCGCCGCCGGTGATGATCATGTCATCGACCCGGCCGGTGACGAAGAGATCGCCGTCAGCGTCGAAATAACCGGTGTCACCGGTGCGATACCAGCCGTCGCGCAACGCCGTCGCGTCGGTGTCGGGGCGGCGCCAATAGCCCTCAAACGCCTCGTCGCCCGCGAGTAGGGCGAGGATTTCCCCTTCCTCCCCCGGCGCCGCCAGATCCGAAGCGTCGCTGGCCGCAAACCGCACGACGCGGATGCGCTGGTTGAGGCCGGAGCGTCCGGCACTGCCCGGCTTGGCCGCGGCGTTCTGGTTGATCGTGCAGGTATAGACCTCGCTGCTGCCGTAGTGGTTGACGAACAGATCGGGCTGAAACGCGCGGGTCAAGCGCTGGAGCAGTCCGTCGGTCATCGGCGCCCCGGCAAAGCCGAGTTTGCGCACGCTGCCGATATCCGCGCCGCCGAAATCCGGATGGCTCACCAGGTCATGGTAGAGTGTCGGCACCAGATAGAGATTGGTGATACGCTCCCGTGCGATCAGGTCGATCGCGATCTTCGGGTCGAAGCGCGGCAGGCAGACGAAGCAGCCGCCGAGCAGCGACATCGCCAGAAGCGAGCGCACGCCCATGGTGTGATAGAGCGGCATGACACCAAGCGTCCGCTCGCCATGGGCGTAGAGGTTCTGCGCCACATGGGCGATCGCCGCCGCGCGCTCCGCCCGGTGCCGACGCGGCACGCCCTTTGGCCGCGACGTCGTGCCCGAAGTGTAGAGCATCAGCGACCAGTCTTCGGCGGTCGCGCGCGGCTGCAAGGCCAATCCCGTCATGGCCGCCATCGCGTCGAAGGCGACCTCGCCCTCGCCAGCCACGGCGAGAGTGAGGCGCGGCAAGGCGCGCGAAGCCGCCGCCGCCCGCACCGCCTCAGCCGATGCCTCCTCGTAGGCGATCGCCCGCACCTCGGCATCGGCTATGCAGTAGTCGACCTCGTCTGCCTTGGCGCGCCAGTTCAGCGGCGTGATGATGACGCCCGAGATCTGGCAGGCCCAATGCAGCGTCGCCGTTTGCCAGCGGTTCTGCAGCAGGGTCAGCAGGCGGTCGCCGCGGCGCAACCCGATGCTGTCGAGCCCCGCCGCCACCGCAGCGATGCGAGGCACCCATTCGCCATAGGTGAGCCGCATCTCTCCGTCGACGATCGCAAGCGCGTCGGGATCGCGCTCGGCGCTCGCAACGAAGCTTGTCCCGAGGTCAAGCATGGTGGGGCACCCGCAAGGCTTCCGCCGCCGCCAGCGCGGCTTTTACGATCGGCGTGTAACCCGTGCAGCGACAGAGATGGCCGGAAAGCGTCTCACGGATCTCAGCCTCGCCGCAATCCGGGCGCTCGCGCAGCAGGGCGTCGAGCGACATCAAGATCCCCGGGGTGCAGAAACCGCATTGTAGACCGTGATGGGCGCGAAACGCCTCCTGCAGCGCGGAAAGCCGGTCCGGCGCCAACGCCAGCCCCTCGACGGTACGGATCTCGGCGCCGTCGGCCTGCACCGCCAGCGTCAGGCAGGCGCGCGCCGGGGCGCCGTCGATCTGCACCGTGCAGGCGCCGCAGATGCCATGCTCGCAACCGACATGCGTGCCGGTCGCGCCCAGGACATGGCGCAGGAAATCGTGCAGCAGCATGCGGGGTTCAGCCTCGCCGCCGGCCTTGCGGCCGTTCAGCGTGAACCGTACCGGATGGCGCTGCCCGGCGTCGAGCACGGCGGGAGCTTGGCGGGACATCAGGTGGCCTCCTTGAGGGCGCGGGCTTCCCGATCGCGTATGGCGGCCAGAACGACTTCCCGGCCGATGCGGCGGACCAACTCGCGGCGGTAGCGCGCCGACGCGTGCAAATCGTCTCGTGCTTCGAGATTCCAGGCGAAGGTGTCGAGCGCGTCGTCAAGCCCCTGGTCGGTCGGCAGAACGCGCGCCTTAGGGGTCTCCGCCACGCCGCCGATCGCCAGACGTAGCTCCTTTTCATCAGCGACAGCGGCAAACGCGGCGATGGCGAAGTCGCCGTGGCGGCGCGATATTTCGCGGAAGGCGTAGCCTGTCCCCGGGCGGACCGCGGGGACTGAAACCGCCTCGATCAACTCGTCCTCGGCGCGCGCCGTGACCATCATGCCGGTGAAAAATGCCTCCGCTGGGAGGCGGCGAGCACGGCGACGGCTGCGGAGATGCACCTCACCGCGCAGCGCGGTGAGCACCAGAGGTAGCTCCGCGCTCGGGTCCGCATGGGCGATGGAGCCGCAGACCGTGCCACGGCTACGCGTCTGCACATGGCCAAGCCAGGGCAGAGCCATAGCGAGCAGCGGCTGCCGCGCTGCGGTGTCGTGACGCATCTCCAGGTCGCGTTGCCGCACCCCGGCGCCGATGATCAGCCGCGCGCCGTCGTCGTCGACGTGGCTCAACGCTGCGACGTGCATGATGTCCACCAGCAGCGCCGGGCGCGCGAGCCGCATGTTGAGCATCGGCACCAGGCTTTGTCCGCCCGCGATCACACGGGCCTCGCCGCCGCTTCTATGCAGGGCTTCGAGCACATGCTCCGTCGTCGCCGCGCGCTGATAGGCAAAGCGGGCCGGTTTCACGCGCGCCTCCGGAACAGCCTGAGCAGGCGCCGCCACAAGCTCGGCCGCCGGCCGCTTGCCTGCACCGCGAGTGACTCGAAGAATTGTCCGATGACGACCCGCGCCGCGCCGTCCAGTAGCCGCCCGCCGATCGAGGCGATCTTGCCGCCCACTGCGGCCTCGTAGTCGTAGGTCAGCTCCGTGCGGGCCTGTCCGACCGGCACGAGCCGCAGCCGTCCACGGCCACGCCCGAAGCCGAGAGCGCCGTCGACCGAGCCGGACAAAGTGACGGCGCGTGGTGGATCGAGGTCGGAAAGCGCGATCTCGGCACGGTAACGTCCGCGCACCGGGCCAATGCCTAGCGTGACCTCCGCGCGGAACCGGGTATCGCTCTCGCGCCGGACATTGTCGGCGCCCGGCACCACGCGGGCGAGCAGAGCGGGATCGAGCAGCATCGCCCAGAGCTGTTCGGGCGTCGCGTCAACCGAGGCGCGGCCGCGGCCAAACAGCGTCCGCTCGCCTTGCGTCGCCTGCGGCGGTCTCGCCTCATGGTGCGGCGGCTGAGGCTCGGCGCCGTGCAGCGCCTCCGAAAGACGGGAAGGCAGCAGCGGAAGCCGGATGTCCGCAAGACCAAGCGCGTCGGCAACCGCATTGGCGATGCAAACCGGCGTGGACATGGTATTGCCCTCGCCCACGCCCTTGGCTCCGAGCGGCGTGAACGGCGACGGCGTTTCGTAGTGCAGGATGACGGGTTCCGGCACCTCCCTCGCCGTCGGGATGAGATAGTCGGCCAGCGTGCCGGTAAGCAGACTCCCATCCGGCGCGTAGGATTGCTCCTCCAGGAGCGCCGCACCCAAGGCATGAGCGAAGCCGCCGGTGATCTGTCCGGCCACCATGCCGGGATGCAGGATGCGTCCGCAGTCATGCATCGTCACGTAGCGGTCGAGCCGGATCTCGCCCGTGTCGCGATCCACCTCGACGCCGCAGAAGTCGAAGATGAAGCCATGACACAGCGACGAATTGACCTCGTCGGCGTCATTGGGCGCGTCGAGTTGCGGCGGCGTCCAAAATACGGTCTCGCGGAGGGATTGCTCGACCTCTTCCGGCAAGGTCGCTGGCGCCCAATGCCCGGTCGCGGCAAGCCGAGTGAAGGGGATGGCGTTGCCGGGATTGCCGGGGCTGAAGACCTTGCCCGCCGAGAACACGAGTTCGTCCGCACGGGCGTTGAGCTGAGCCGCGGCGATCCGGGCCAGCCGCTCCCGCAGCCGCGTCGCGGCGATCTGGGCGGCTCCCGCGACCGCCGGGGCGAAGCGGCTGGCGTAATTGCCGGAGGCGATGGACCAGGCGTCCTTGGCGGTATCCAATTCCGTGACCACGCGGATATCGGAAGGCCGTAGCCCGAACACGTCGGCCACCACCTGCGACAGCACGGTGCGATGTCCTTGGCCCTGCGGGACGGAGGCGACATGGACCGAGACCGACCCCACGGGGTCGAGCGTGATGGTCGCGGTTGCCTGAGCGCCGTTCTTTGGGCCCGCGCGGCGCCGCTCGGCCGCGGTCAGCACCGTGGTGATGTAGCCCATGTTGGATACCGAGGGCTCGACGACCGCGGCATAACCGATGCCATAGAGCCGCCCCTCGACACGTGCCGCCGCGCGCCGCGCGAGCAGGCTCTCATGATCGCCGTCGCGGAGCGCCACGTCCAGCGCCGCCCGATAGTCTCCGGAGTCGAGCAACGCCCCGGTTGCCGTCCGATAGGGAAAAGCGTCGGCCGGCACCAGGTTGCGCCGCACCACAGCGAGCGGATCGAGCCCGAGCGTTGCGGCGATGCGGCTGATCAGCCGCTCCAGCGGGAAGTAGATCTGTGGGCCACCGAAGCCGCGGTTCAGCCCGGTCGGCAGCTTGTTGGTGACAACGACGCGGTTGCGAATGCGCAGATTCCGGATGGCATAGGCGCCCGTCATGTTGCCGTGCATGCGATAGAGCGTCGCCGGTTCCGGGGCACGCAAATGGGCGCCGCAATCCTCGATCTGATCCCAATCCAGCGCCAGGATGCGACCATCCTCCGCCACCGCCGCCTGGAGCCTGGTGACGCGATTGGTGGCGGAGACGGCACCCGCCAGATGTTCCATCCGATCCTCGATCCACTTCACCGGACGTCCGGCCAGCCTGGCGGCAACGGCGATCAGGACGATGTAGGGAAATATGCCTTGCTTCACGCCGAAGCTGCCGCCGGAGTCCGGCGGCGTGCGCAGCCGCAGCCGGTTACCCGGCACCCGCAGCGCGCGCGCGATTACCGCGTGGATGCTGAACGGCCCCTGAAAATTGGCGAGCACATCATAGGCGTCAAGCGCCGGGTCGTATTCCGCCACCACGCCGTAGGTCTCGATCGGCGTGCAGGCGTTGCGAGGATAATCGACATCGACACCGATGCGGTGCGGCGCCGAGGCGAAAGCGCCGTCAGGATCGCCGTAGGAGAAGCTGCGGTCGCTGGCGATATTCCCGGGGAAGCCCTCGTGCAACAGCGGCGCCCCGTCGCGCAAGGCGTCGAGAGGCGCGACCACCGCGGGCAGCGGCGCATAGCTGACCTCGATGGCATCGAGCGCATCCTCGGCCAGATAGCGATCGGTGGCGACGGCGACGGCGACCGGTTCGCCGACATATCGCACCCGGTCGATCGCCATGGGCCAGCACTCCACCGGCGCCTTGACGCCGACGACCAGGCTCGTGGTGAGCGCCCGCAACTCCGTCCCGGTCAGGATGGCGGCAACGCCGGGCATTGCACGGGCGGCGTCCGTTCGGATGCTTTCGATGGTGGCGTGGGCGTGCGGTGAGCGCAGTATGGCCGCGTGCAGCGTTCCGGGCGGCATTCCGAGGTCGTCGATGAACCGGCCGCGCCCGGCGAGCAGCGCCGCGTCCTCCACCCTCGGGATGGATATACCGACCCATCCGCCCTCCCCCACGGTTTGCGCATGGACGTCCAACGTCATCTGCCACACTCCATCGCGTCAGGTAGCTAAAGTCCTGATCCGTGGAATGGCGATACCGTCGGATCGCGCCGCTTACCCAGGCGTCTCATTTATCTGCCGCTCGGCGGCGGCGCGGAAACCACTGGGCGGTGCGCCCGCATGGTCGCGAAAAAACCGGGTGAAATGCGGCGGCGCGCTGAAACCAAGACGTTCGCTGATAGTGGTAATTGGCGCTGTGCCGTCCAAAAGTTCACTCACCCCTCGCTCCAACCGCAGCATATTGAGGAACACGCGCGGCGACACGTGCGTCGACCGCTCGAATAGGCGGAAGAAATGGGCGCGCGATAATCCAGCGCGCCGCGCCAGGCTGGCCATGTCGCCCCGCTCGGCCGGATCCTGCCTCATCTCGCTCACGGCCCGTCGGATGCGGCGGTCCACGTCGAGGCGCGCGATCTCCCGCAGCGAGGTGCCGATCCGCTGCCACTTGGTGAATCGCTCGATGACCGCGATCATCAGTGCCGACAATCGCGCCTCCTGCACGGCCGCAGTCTCGGCGCCTTCCGCCAGGGACACGGCCATCTCGTCGGCCAGGCGCCGAATGCGGGATGTAAGGCCCACGCAGGTCCGCTCGAAAAACCCAGGTGTGCCGCTCGCGGTCCAGTTGCTCCGGAACTGGCCGAGCCATTGCGGCTCGATGTAGAGCGCCAGGATGATCGTGCGGGGGCGCTTGAGATCATGGGCGTAGTGGTGCGGCTCCCAGGCGTTGATGAGGACGGCGTTCTCACCCGTCAATGGAGCGAACCAGCTTCGCACCATGAACTGGGTATCGGCGCCCTCAGCCTTGATCAAGACATGGCAATGCGGATGCGCATGCCGCACCAGCGGCGCATCCATATCCAGGAGTGCGACGCGCCCAAATTGTCCGTGAGCGATACGCAGCGCGTCGGACAACACCTCCTCCGGGTTATGCCGTCGGCCCTCTCTTGGGTGACGTTCGGCTCCTTAATGCGCCGATGTTGTAAAATGGTCTATAATTGCGGTAACCGCTCGGAGCACAGCGTCATGATCCTGCCGTGCGAGGGTGGGTATATTAAGCGTGAGACCGCCCCGCCCCGCCTTTTGCCCCCGCGCCACAACCGCCCCGGCGGAGTCGTGGATCACGTAATCCGTCGGTACCTTCCGGATAAGCGTGGCTGTTTCGTTGCGGCCGCGGTTAGACGGCGCAAAACCTCAGCCGGAGAGAGTAGACCGCGGCCATTGGCGACACGTTCCGTCTGCTCAGACGCCAGATTGTTTGCTTCTGCCATGATGCGTTCGCGCTGCGCTGGCGAGCGCAGGAGAGGCGCCAATATCGCACCATGGCTGATGCCGATCACATGAGGTGAGCCGAAGCCCGCAACAATGTCAGCCGGCAGCTTCGCGAGTTCAAGATAGCGGCTTAGCCAACTCTTGCTCACTTCCAGCCTCTCGGCCATGCGTTGTTGACTGCCGCCGTAGTAGCGATCAATGGCACGAGCATAATCGGTTGCACGCTCATAATCGGACAGGTCGCGTCGGCTGCGGTTTTCAAGGTCCGCGAGACGAAATGCCTCCTCATCGGTCAATTCTCGCGGCTCAATAAGGAACCGAAAGCGCGGTTGGTCATGGGCGCACATCCAGGTCGCCGTCCAGTGACGACGCGCACCGCAGATCACCTCGAATGTATGACTAGGGTCATCACTTACCCTGCGCACGATAGCTGGCACTTCCTGCCGCCCTTGCGCTTTGAAGCTTTCAATCAAATCCGCGCAGGTTTCCTCGTTCAACGCGGCGTAATCACGGTTGTGGCCGCCCCAGATGCGGCAGATCGCGGGATCAACCAGTTCCTGGACACGCGTCACGGCCTGGCCCGAAGCAAGCTCGGCCAGGCGGTTGTCGCGGGCGCCCAGTATGCCAGTGCGTGGCGGAAGCCGAGACCCTGTCGCGATGGATGCGCCGCTCCCGGTCAGCCCTTGAGCGAAACCTCTATTCCCTGTCGCCATTCTAAAACACCCTTATTTATCATAGAATTGCCCTGGAGTTGCAGACCTGCAATCTCGTCAGAGGATGCCCTCTGCCCGTAAACGCCCAGCCTGACTTGGCCAAGTCAGACGGATCTGCGTCTCCACCTCAGCATTCACTCCGTTCAGATAAGTCAGGCAGCGCTGATAAGTCTCGCGTGAGGTAACAGGTTGCTCCAGATCATAAACACTCATCAGTCGGGCCGATGCGTTGTCGATCTCGGCGCTGTCCTTCAAAACCGTGCGTAGCAGCATATCACCAAACAGGTTGCGTATGAGACCCAGCAATTCTCGTTGCATGGATTTCTGCTCATCTGCACGCGTCGCTACCAGCCGCATCCAGCGCAAATTGATCGGTAGATGCCGCTCTTCCAGCGTCAACATCGTCTCGTAGAGCATGGCCAGGAATGTCGTGGTCGAAGTGAAATCGACCACGGTGGGTGGGATCGGCACAATCAATGCGTTCGCGGCGCGCATCACCGACAGCGAGATCGTGCCTAGCGCAGGCGGCGGGTCCAGGATGATCACGTCAAAATGGTCACCGATTGAAGCAATTCCCTCCGCCAATCGGTTCAAAAGGTTGGGCTGGGCTCGCGCGACGCGAGCGGCGAGTTCGTATTCTGACGAGTAAAGCTTGAGATTAGCGGGCACGAGGTAGAGCCCATCCCAGTGTGTCTCCCGCACCGCATAAGCGAGGCTCGTCGTCTCCGGGTTACGAAAGAAAGGATAAAGGGTGTCATTCTCGCCAATGTCGAGATCTGGCACATAGCCAAATAAGGCAGTGGTCGAGCCCTGGCTGTCGCAGTCGATCAAGCAGACGCGATATCCTCGAATAGCGAGATATTGCGCAAGATGGACGGCCAGGGTGGATTTGCCTACACCCCCTTTGAAATTCTGCACCGCGATGATGGATAACGGATCTTCCTCGGTGCGCCACGGCCGCGTGTTAAACACCAACCGCATTTGATTAATCTCGGCAAGCGTATAGCCGATCCGACGACCGGAGGTGGTGCGCTCTACGGATGGCAAACGACCATCTTTCTCCGCCTCCCGGATCGCGGCGCTGGTACGCCCGACTAGCTCTGCCACGCGCGTAATGGAAAAGCGCGGTGATTGGCGACGCGCATGTTCTCCCCGAACCCCCTGTGCACGGAGCGATTCAAGAACATTGAGAGAGCGGGCATAGAGATCCGCGATTGTCGGCGTGGTTCCGGAAATATCCATATTTTTACGATTTTCGCTTCATCGTCAGCGTCGACTCTGGCGTGACCGAACAGTCGGAACTCGGCCAAGTTGTGCCACCGCGGTTGCCCGCGCCAATGCGCGGTCAAAGCGACTTGCAATCCAATGAGCGACGAACGGAGTGCCGGCTAGCAATTCCCATTCATCGTCGCAGATCTCCAATGTCACATCTTTCAACCAAGCTTTCGCGTCGGCTGGACCTAGCGCATTGGTGAGGGCTTCCATAAAGACTTTGGCAACGCCCGGAAGAGCGTTGTCAGTTAAAGCAGCGGCAGAGGCCGCACCTTTATCATCGGTTGATGGCGGCTGATTGGATATGACTACTAGCTTTTGCTGCAACGGGGCCGGTGAAGCATATAACCGCACCAGGGTCGTATCAAAATCCGCACGAGCCTCTGGATATACGGCTGAGACATGGCGTTCCCAAGCGTCTCGGATCGTTTGGCGGAATTTTCGGATATTGCGTCCATCATTTCCAAAATGCACTGCAAGTTGTTGCCAGCTAATTGCGGTTGGCCGCTTGGGATTGATGCGAGGTAATCGGTAAGCCAGCCAAGTGTAGAGATCTAGCGCTGTGGCTGAATCACGCAATTGGCGGATGGCATGCTCGTTGAGCGGAACAGCATGCTCTCGTAGGTGTTCGAAGAACCCCTCCGTCATAACAATTTCACGGATAAAGCTGCCGCCGTTACGATCTATGCCCGTGTATTCGTTGGTCAGCTTGATTTCTTTGATGGCGAAGGCACGTTGACCCTCGTCAGCGGTGTTCTCCCACCGAATCATCCATTCGCAAGCAAGTAAGCGATCGAGTTGCTCACGTATGAGCGTGGCCGATCCGCGCGGCCCGTAGCTGATCGTGCGGAACCCCATTCGCCGCATCCAGTCGGTAAAGTTTCGGCCGAGCACGATGTGACGGGAACGGGTTCTGACTGCTTCCGTCATGATGTGGATTAGAACCAGACGGGGTAGCGAGCCGTAGGGCACTCCAAGGGTGCGGAAGTATTGCTGGTCGTTAATCGTTTCAATGACCGGCTTGGGGCTGATGATGAGGGTGTATTGGCCGTCCTGGCGAATGATCGGCGAATGTTCATCGGCGGGTCGCCGTACCGGCAGAGACATGGCGCAGAGAGCGGAATGTAAAAAATTTGGTGAGGGAGTCTCGCCAACGATGGCATTTACCCGTTCAAACAGGTCTGGTTGTCCTATCTCGCGTGCTACTTCTGCT
>JAKAPE010000145.1 GCA_021811945.1 Pseudomonadota bacterium
GCATTTTCCGCGATGCGCAGGACGCGGCCATCGCCGCCGATGAAGATCATGTCGAGAGGAATATAGGTGTTGTGCATCCAGAAGGTGACCGGCTGAACGATCTTGAAATCGAACAGCATCCCGTGGCCTTCGGGGAGCTTTTTGCGATACATCAGCCCGCGGGACCGTTCGGCATTGGTCGTCGCAAGCTCGACGGCAAAGGCATGGACGCCGGTCCTGCTGGTGATCTCGATCGTCGCCTCGCCGCCGGCGCGCGCCGGCGCCGCAGCCGCGAGAACGCCGAGGAAGGCGCCGACGACGAGCAACGCCGCCGCGCAGCGCATCGCCGACCGCAGCGACGGCGAAAGATCAGCCGCAAATGCCGTTAATGGGAGGCGGGGCCGAGCGGGCCGCTCTCCGGCCGCACTTCGGCCGCCATCAGGCCCTTTGGCCCGGATCCGTAACGCACCAGCACGAACTGTCCCGGCCGCAGCTCGGTAATGGCGAACCGGCGCAACGTCTCCATGTGCACGAAGATGTCCGGGGTACCTTCCCCGCGCGTGAGGAAGCCAAAACCACGAAGCCGATTGAACCATTTGACCTGTGCCCGTTCGAGACCGCTCGTCGGGGTGACCGTAACATGAGTTCGCGGCGGCGGCATCTGCGCCGGATGAATCGCCGTCGATTCGTCCATGGAGATGATGCGGAAGGCCTGCAGGCCTTTCGGCCGCGCCAGCACCTCGCAGACGACGCGCGCTCCTTCATAGGCGATCTGATAGCCGTCGCGGCGCAGCGTGGTCACGTGCAGCAGGACGTCAGCCACCCCGTTGTCAGGAACGATGAAGCCATAGCCCTTGGCCACATCGAACCATTTGATGACACCGCAAATCTCGATGACGCGCGCTGTCGTCTCGCCGGTGAGATCGACGTCGGGCTCGCCGCCCGCCCTACCCGTTTCTGGTTCAATCCCTTCCGACGCCATGACGCCGTTGGCCGCCGCCGCTTTTGTGCTGACGCCCCGCGGGCGCTCACGAATCTCTTGAATTGAGGATAACACCGGCGAACCAATCGGAAAGGACAAAATTGCAACACAGTGCCAAAAGCGTCAAAACCTGTGAACATCGGTGGACGACGTGCGATCGCCGATGAAAGGCTCGAGCACCGTGCCGATGTCTGCGTGCACCACCAGGTCGGCGACGTCGTCGAACTCGGTCGGCTCGCGATTGAGAATGACAAGCCGCGCGCCGTTGCGCTTGGCCAACACGGGAAATCCGGCCGCCGGCCAGACCACGAGCGAGGAGCCGATCGCCAGGAACAGATCGCACGAGCGCGCAAGCTCGTCGGCGCGTTGCATTGCGGAACCGGGCATCGCCTGCCCGAACGATATGGTCGCGGTCTTGATGTGGCCGCCGCAGGCCGGACAATCGGGGGCACAGCCGTTGGCGGCGTCCATGCGTTCGCGCACCCACGGCAGTTCGTAGCGCGCGGTGCAATCGAGGCAGAGCGCGTAGGTCGTGTTGCCATGCAGCTCGACAACATGTTCGTCAGCAAGGCCCGAGGCTTGGTGCAGATTGTCGATGTTCTGCGTCACCACGGCGAGCACCTTTCCCGCGCTGTAGAGGCTGGCCAGCGCGCGATGGCCGCGTCCGGGCCGCGCGGCGGCGAATTGCTCGGCCATGGCAAAGCGGCGCCGCCAAGATTCGTTGCGCGCCTCCTGGCTGGCGAGAAACTCGTCGAACGGGATGAGCCGGTTCTTGGTCCAAATTCCGCCCGGCGAGCGGAAATCGGGAATTCCGCACTCGGTCGAGATGCCGGCTCCGGTGAATGGCACGACGGTCGTGGCTGCCGCGACTATATTCTTGAGCCGGGCGACGGCGCTGTCGAGATCGGGGGCAATCATCCTGGTCACCTCACAGCGGCATCCCACATTACATACTGTCTCGATCGTACACGGTCGGGAGCGAACCCCCAAGACTGCCTACCGACAGACTGCCTACCGACAGACTGCCTACGGACGGCATCTGCCTGCATCAGCGGAGGTTTTGATTATGCGTTATCTGCACACCATGCTGCGCGTGCGCGACCTCGACGCGGCGCTCGACTTCTACTGCAACAAGCTCGGTCTCAAGGAAGTGCGCCGCCGCGTCGACGACAAGAACAGGTATACGCTCGTCTTCCTCGCCGCGCCGGGCGATGGCGAACTCGTCGCCACGGGACCGCAGGGGCGCCAAGCGCCGCTCGTCGAGCTTACCTACAACTGGGACGCCGAGGATTACGGCGAGGCGCGTTATTTCGGCCACCTCGCCTACGAGGTCGATGACATCTATGCGCTGTGCGAACGCCTGATGCAGGCGGGGGTCACCATCAACCGGCCGCCGCGCGACGGCATAATGGCGTTCGTGCGCTCGCCCGACCGGCAGTCGATCGAACTTTTGCAGAAAGGCTCCGCCCTGCCGCCCAGGGAGCCGTGGGTTTCGATGTCCAATTCCGGGCACTGGTGACGGCAGAGCCACGACTTGCACCGCGCCTTGCACGATGCCGTGAAACCGTTCGCCATTTTATATGGCTCTTAATGCGCCACGCCAAATTCAGCTCGTACACGGGACCGGTCGGTTGAACCGAGGTCGAATCGGTCGGCTGCTTGCCGGTTCCCGCAAACCCCTCTATATCTCGCGCGCTTTTTTCCGCGTGCTTGCCGCGCGGCGCGCGCCCTTCGTCTAGCGGTCCAGGACATCGCCCTTTCACGGCGGAAACACGGGTTCGATTCCCGTAGGGCGCGCCAGTAATGCGCCGGGCTTACCCCTACTTTGTCTCTCCCGGCTGCCGGCCGGGCTCGAAGCCGCCGACCTCGTGGTATCCGAAGCTGCTGTCGGCGTCGAACGCCCTGACGGTCGGCGTCGTTCCCGGTAATCCCAGCTCCGTCCAACGCGCCGCCACCCGATCGTAGATTTCCTTGCGCAGCGTGGTGCGTTTGGAGAAGACCGGAAGATGCCGGTGCTCCTTGCAGGCGTTGATGAGCGCCTTCGAGCCGTAGGGCCGTTTTTCCGGAGGGTTCTGCGTGGGATCGAGCCAGGTGCTCCAGGTATTGCGCAGAATATCGATGTCGTCGATCGGGTTGCAGCGGCTCGCCATCGCCCAGATGACCTGGTCCATGTCGGTCGGGTCGACGTCCTCATCCACGGCGATGATCCATTTGGTGTAATAGGCGCCGCCGGGGACCTGAGCCGCCAGCGCCAGCACCTGCGCGGCATGACCGGCGTGGCGCTGCTCGAGGCTGATGACCGTCATGCCGAACCCGCCCGCCGCGGCGGGATGCGAATAGACCCCGTGGATGCCGGGAATGCCGAGCTTGTCGAGGTCGTCCCAGATCTTCGCCGACCGGATGACGGAGAAGAAGCCACTCTGTTCGCACGACGGATAGTCCGCCATCAAGGCGTTGGTGAGGATCGGCTGCGAGCGATAATGCACCGCGGTGACACCGACGAGCGGGCAGCCCGCTTCGGGCCGACCATAGTAGCCGGGAAACTCGCCGAACGGTCCTTCTGCTTTTACCGAGTTCGGGCGAATGACGCCTTCAATCACCAGCTCCGCATTGGCGGGAATCAGCAGGTCCGACGTTTGTGCGCGCACGACCGGAATCGGCTGCCCCTTGATGCCGCCGGCGTGGTCGTATTCGGATATGTTTTTGGGAAACGTCTGCGAGCCGACCAGCATGAAAAGAGGATCGATGCCCCAGGCGGCGGCCACATTGATCGCTTTCCCCTGCTGCCAGGCGCGGGTGATGTGCAGGCGCGCGTCCTTGCCGGGCGACAGGTAGAGCCCGACCTGCGACTTTCCCTGCAGCATCATCCGGTAGGTGCCGATATTGAGATATCCGCTGTCGGGGTCGCGCGTGATGACGGCGTCGCCGGTGCCGGCGTACCGGCCGCCGTCGCGCGGCCAGTGCCGCGGAATCGGCAACAGATTCAAATCAATATTCTCTCCGGTAACAGTATTCTCGAAGACCGGGGCCTGTTTCGCCGAAACCTCGCGCGGCGGCAGCCGCCGCTTGAGCTTGTCCTTCACCCGCCGGATCAGTTCAACAGTCGGCGTGTTGGCCGGCTCCTCGAGTGTGAGCGCAATCCGCCGCACGCTGGGACCGAGAATATTCCACAACAGTCTGGCGCCGATTACGCTGCCGTCAAAACCCTTCGGACGCTCGAACAGGATCGCCGGCGAGGGAGGCTGCTTGGCGACCAGATAGGAGATCGCGCTCATCTCCTCGTCGCGGTCCACCGGCTTCTGCACGCGGACCAGTTCGCCGATCTCCTCGACCCGCGCCAACCATTCGCGCAGATCGGCAATCGGCTCGCCGCCGGCTGTTTCGGCTGTTTCGCGCTGGTTTGTGTTTTTTGAGCCTACGACCGACACGTCGGCAACCTTACTCATTTCCACTGACCTTTCGGAGCAGTTGTTGTTTGGCGATAGCCGCGCCCTGCGATGGCGCGCGCGGAAGAACCGGCGCAAAGAAAACTCTATTTCTTCTCCGCCGCCTTTACAGGATCTTTGACGGCCGCGAAAGTCGCAAACTCGACGTTGTAGAGCTGGCCGTCCTTCTTTCTTTCAACTTTACGGATATATTCATTCTGGATAATGTCGCGGGTCTCGGGATCGATCTCAATCGGTCCGCGCGGACTTTCCCATTTCATTCCTTTCATTGCCCGAATGAGAGAGTCGCCGTCGGCCCGGCCGTCCGTTTTCCGCAGCGCGGCGTAGATAAGGTGCATGCCGTCGTAGCCGCCGACCGACATGAAGTTCGGCCGGAAATGATTGGCCTTCTCGAAAGCCGCCACATAGGCCCTGTTCATCGCGGAGTCGTGATCGGCGGAGTAATGATGGGCCGTCACCGTTCCGATCGCCGCGTCGCCCATCGCCGGAAGCAGGTCGTCGTCGGTGACGTCGCCGGGTCCGATCAGCTTGATGCCGGCCTTGTCCAGCCCGCGCTCGGCGAACTGCTTCATGAATGCCCCGCCCTGGCCCGAGGGCACAAAAACGAAAATGGCATCGGGCTTGGCGTCGGCGGCGCGCTGAAGAAATGGCGAGAAATCGGGACTGGCGAGCGGCACCCTGAGCGCTTCGACGACCTTGCCGCCGGCCGCGTGGAAGCGGGCCGCGAACGACTTCTCGGCATCGACGCCCGGCGCGTAGTCGGACACCATGGTGACGACTTTCTTGATGCCTTTCTTCGCGGCCCAATCGGCAATGATGATGCACGACTGCGGCACGGTATCGCTGGTGCGCACGATGTAAGGCGAGCGCTCGGTGATG
The DNA here is from genome assembly GCA_021811945.1 of Pseudomonadota bacterium. GTDB lineage: Bacteria > Pseudomonadota > Alphaproteobacteria > Rhizobiales > Xanthobacteraceae > BOG-931. The sequence continues at coordinate 5,287 of JAKAPE010000145.1, forward strand.
ATCGACGTGCCCGCCGCCATGACCACTTCCACTACCTTTGCTCGGGTGGCGAGCGGGGCGGCAACGAGGGCGGCCGGCGTTATCTCGAATCCGCCGATTATATTGACCTTGTCGTTTGCAATCAGCTCTTGCGTCAGCCGCTTGGTCATGGCCGGCACGCTTCCCGAGTCGCGGAATACGAGCTGAATCTTTTTACCGGCAACCGTCTCGCCGTGCTGGTGCACATAGAGCTCCACGCCGGCCTTGACTTGCTTGCCCGTCGACGCCTGCTCGCCCGTCATCGCCACGACGATGCCAATCTTGACGACGCCTTGGGCGCCGGCGCTGCCAGCGCCAACAACGGCGAGCGCAAGCGAAACCGCGATGCCAACGAGATACCTGCCCGGCATCGATTTCCCTCCCTGCTGCTTTATTGCTTTGAGCGGGCACGCACTATTGCTTTGAAGGAGCACGCACTCGGCGGATAGCTACGAACCCCACCTTTTTTATCCAGCAAGAGTTTGCGATTGCCGCATTGACTAAAGTCAACCTCTGCGTCGTTGATGTGCGGCCGAAGGATGAATTTGCGCTTGGCGGTCTGCCCGGCGCCGTGAGCATTCCCTTTGATCTACATCAACAAGCGCCTCACCGGCCGGGAGCAAATTCAATGCTGCAGGCCGTGATGACGCCCTTGCCTGCAGTGCGCATTTCAACAGGACGCAATCCGGGAGGCGACGACCAAACCAATTATACGTGATGGAGAACTCGCATGAAACCGCATTTCATCGTTCCAGTGATGGTGGCCCTGCTTGTCGTCGGCGGCGGGTCGTACGCGCTTGCGCAGACGGCGGACACCGGGGTCCAGCCGTCGGCATCCGCCCAGCCGATCAACCAGCGCTTCCAGCAGATGAACACCATGATGGGGCAGGCGCAGAAAATGCACGGTCCCGAGCGCATGGAAATGATGCAGAAGCACATGACGCTCATGCAGCAGCAGATGCAGGCGATGATGGGCGGCACGGGCATGATGGGCGGCAAGGGCGGCATGGCCGGCGGCCCGATGGGAATGATGCGGATGATGAGAATGTGCATGCAAATGATGCAGGTCAATGTCGAGCAAAATGCCGGCAAGATCGACATGATGCAGACGCGCATGGACATGATGCAGACGCGCATGGATATGATGCAGCGCATGATGGGGCAGATGCTCGATCAGCAGAAGATGATGATGGAGACGGCGCCAAAGAAATAGGAATGCGCTCAAAAGGACCGGATGGCGAGATTTATCATCGGAGTGATCTGTACCCTCGGTCTGCTCGCGGTCGCCGGCAGCGCCTATGTTTATAGCGGCGCATTTGATGTTGCCGCGTCGCGCCCGCATGGCGCTTTCGCACGGTGGCTGTTGGGCACAGCCATGAAGCGATCGGTCGTCGCGCGAGCCGCCGGCGTTCCGGAGCCTCCGCACTTCACCGCCGAAATGGTGATGGCTGGCTTCCGCCATTATGACGAGATGTGCACCGACTGCCATGGCGGTCCCGGGATCGAGCAGAGCGAAATCGGCCGCGGACTGAATCCGCGGCCGCCGGATCTCGCTCGTGCCGTCAAGGACTGGACGCCGCGCCAGCTCTTCTGGATCATCAAGCACGGTGTGAAGATGACCGGCATGCCATCGTTTGGCGTCACTCATTCCGATGCGCAGGTCTGGAGCATTGTGGCCTTCATCGAAAGACTGCCAAAAATATCTGCGGAGCAGTTTCGACTGATGAGACAGACGATGCACCAGCCCGAGAACCGATGACGCCGCGTTAGTCGGCCGCCCCTCTCTATCCATCCTCGCTGCCGAAAATAGGCCAACTTGATTCTTAGCCTGATCGACCAACTCGGTGAATTGTTGAGGCAGGTCAAAGAGCGGGCAACACCAAGAATGGATTATGTGGCTGGTCTTCGCCGAAGAGGAAAAGCCATGAAAATCTCGATGATGTTGGCTGCCGCCGGGCTCGTTGCAGCCGTCGCCATTTCAGTGGCGCCGGCCCGTGCGCGTCCGATTTACGCTCAACAAACCGGCCTGCCGTGCGGCCGATGTCACATTAACCCGGCCGGCGGCGGACCGAGGACGGCATTCGGCAAGGCGTTTGCCGCGAACGGTCATCGACTGCCCGGAGCTCGGCGGCGTCACCGGCGCGACAACGAGAGTGGGTATGGTCCTGGCTTGATGGGCGACCACGGCATGATGGGAAGATAGGGCCAGGGCATGATGGGTCCCCGTTAGGAACCAATCCGCCCCGATCTCCTTCAACGGCTGCATGCTGCTGCGCGCATGGTGACTGGATCGACGCAAGCACACATTGCAATCGACCAAACCGCGGCGGCTGCTTCATCGAAATTATCGATGGCCACTTTCATGCGCAAGGAGAGCCTCGTTCTCGGCTTCGAGCGCACCATCGTCCCCCATGTCGCCCGCGAGGTATTGGGTGGTGCGCCTGTCAGGTCAGGCGAAAAGCCGGCCGGCTGCCCGGAATCCCGACGGCGGCGAATGCTTCAACAATCGTCCTGTTATCGGCGCCGGCAATCAACAAAAGCGTCAGCAGGAGCCTCGCCTTAAGTCCGTCCAGAATGCCGGCGTGGATGAGCCCGCGCTTGAGCAGATCGGTTTCTGATCCGACGAATCCGTAGGTATCGTGGAGCACTTCGCCGGCGCCGGTCCGCGACGCAAGCACAACCGGCATTGTCTGCGCCAGCGCGCCGAGCATTTCGGCCGTCGCGCGCGGGACATGGCCGCCGCCGGTGGCTTCGACGACAAGCCCTTGATAACCGAGCGATGCGATTGCCGTGAACAGGCGGCCGTCGTCGCCGAGCGTTATCTTCACGAGCGCGACCGGTGGCGCGACATCGACCACGCTCCGTATCGCGATATGATGGCGAACGGCCGGACGCAGCGCGATGCGCAAGCGGCCCTCGCTGATCCAGCCGATCGGTCCCGTCTGCGCCGAGCGAAACGTTGCCGGATTGCTGGTGTGGGACTTGCGCGCGAACAGCGGCAGGTGAACTTCGTCGTTGAAGACAACGAGGCAGCCAAGACCCCGCGCCAGCGGGCTTGACGCAACCACGGAAGCGGCAAGCAGATTCGCCGGCCCGTCGGCGCCGGGAAGGTCGGGATGCCGCATCGCCCCGGTAAGAGCGATCGCTTCCTCGCGGTCCCAGAGCAAATCGAGGACGAAGGAGGTCTCCTCCAGCGTATTGGTTCCCTGGGTTACGACAGCTCCCGCAATCCCATCGGCCACGGCGTCGCCGAGCCTTGCGGCGAGTGCGATCACATCGGCCACGGTCAGATCCGAGGACGCCACCTGGCGAAAGCGGACCGTTTCAATGTCCGCAACCTCGGCGAGCCGCGGCACCGCCGCCACGAGTTGCTCGGCATTGAGATGCGGGGACGCTGCGCCGTCGGCGCCGCGCGTTGATGCTATTGTTCCTCCCGTGGAAAAGACCGCAATTCTGGGACGGGCCGACATTTTTTTGACCTCACGCGCGGCGGCATCGGCAGGACGGGCCTTTTGCACGCCCCTGCAGGACGGTCGCCCACACCGCATCTATTCCCCGATACACCCAATCGAACTCGTCGCGCCACACATCTTCGACGTCGCGCGGGTTGATGAAGCCATGGCTGTTGGGCGGCGACTCCAAATCTTCGCTCGGCGCGCGACAATCTAGACCCTGGACACGAACTTAAAAGACCCGATCCGAGAGCTTGCGCGACACGTTGCCTGCCCGAGGTGGACGAACCAGAGCCTCATGAGTATGTTGACAAACAATGTGCGCGCTGTGCGGTGTTCTTGGCGGTGAAGGCGACTGGGCAGAGGCGACCGGCATTGCCGTCCCGGACGCGTCCCTAACCCGCCGCGCGCAGCGCCAGGAGCGTGTGCGGCTGGCCAATTCCGTGCTGCGGCAATTCGGTCTGGTTCTCGCCGACTGGCAAGGCGCCAAATATCAGCTCGCGAGCCGCACCGGGCGGACCGAGCTGGTGGACAACCTGGCGCAGGTTTGGCAGGCGGCGGAGCGCATTCTGGGAAGAGCCTGTGATCCGCTCGACCCTGCAGTGATCGCACGGATCGAACAGAGCGGGCGCACAGGCTAGAACGATCGTGGCGGAGCAATCGAGCACTATCCCCGTCAATGTGATCACCGGCTTCCTCGGTAGCGGCAAAACGACGCTGCTGCAGCGTCTGCTCGCGGCGCCGCAGCTTTCGGATACTGCTGTGCTGGTGAATGAATTCGGCGACGTAGGCCTCGATCACCATCTGCTGCGACGGCTCGACGACGAAATCGTGCTGCTGCAGAGCGGCTGTCTGTGCTGCACCATCCGCGGCGACCTCAGCGCCGCCATACTCGACCTCTACTCCAAACGCGAGCGTCGCGAGATTCTTCCGTTTCGCCGCCTGGTCATCGAGACTACGGGCCTCGCCGATCCGGTGCCGATCCTGGCTACGGTGATGGCGGAGCCGGTGCTGCGCCACCATTTTCGTCTCGGCAATGTGATTACGACGGTCGATGCGGTGAACGCACTGTCGCATTTGGAGCGCCAGTCGGAGTCGGCCAAGCAGGCCGCGGTTGCCGATCGCCTCGTCATTACCAAGACCGACATTGCCGACGAGAACCGAGTCGGCGAGCTGCGCCGCAGGCTCAAACGGCTCAATCCCGCTGCGGCGCAACTCGAAATTTCGCCGCGCACTGCCGTCGACCCGGATTTGCTCCTGACCCGCGATCTCTATGATGCCGAGGGCAGGGCCGAAGATGTTCGCCGCTGGCTCGCCGTTGAAACCGCCAAGGCGGGCGCCGACGAGGCGCATCATCACGTCGATGTCAACCGGCACGACGAGCGCATTCATTCCTTCTGTCTTCGCTTCGCGCAGCCGCTGAACTGGACCGCTTTCGGCATCTGGCTGACCATGCTGCTGCATTCCCACGGCGCCGACATTCTGCGGGTGAAGGGCATGCTCAATGTCGGCTCGGACGCCAGGCCGGTAGTCGTCCATGGCGTGCAGCATCTCGTCCATCCGCCCGATCATCTGCCGGAATGGCCGGACGACGACCGTTCTTCCCGCATCGTCTTCATCGTCAGGGATCTGTCGCGCGACCTGATTGAGCGCTCGCTCGCCGCCTTCACCAGTCTCGGCGCTCCGGCGCCGCCGATGATATTTGGCCAGCACGCGCGGAACTTCGTTTGACCAAGGCCAGAAAAATGCACGCAAAAGCGGCAAGAGTTCCGGTTGCCGCGAAGCTGCTTGGCTTTATCCGCCTGCGGGCGCAATTTGGTCCAGGGCAATCGCATTTCCCTGAACAAACCGGGAATCGGAGCCTTTCTTCGACGATTTGTTCCAAAGATGATTCGGTTTTGTTCGCCTTTCGATTCCCACATGTGATAACCTTGTTAATTTGGTCTCAATTTGGTCTTGCCGCCGCCACAGAAGGTAGGTAGCGTCCCATCCTGGGAGGGGTTGTGCAGGGAGGACGCGGTATGGCACTGCACAGCGAAAGCGTGCAAAAGGCGCGCCTTGTCACTTACGAAAAGAATACTTGCCCACAATGCGGCGGTTGGCTGTTGGCACCGGACTGGTCGGAACATCTCAACGAGCGCTGTGTGCGTCACACCTGGTCGTGCGAAGCCTGCGGCTATGAATTTGAGACCATGGTGTTTTTTCCGGCGCTGGCAAAGACCGCGGCCTAGGAGCTTGTCTAAATAACGTGGTGGGAGAGTTTTAGACGAGATCGAGAGTGGTTTGGGGTCGGGCGCTGTCGAGGGCGGGGCGGCTGGCCGTCCGGGTTTCTCCGGGTTTCTTGCGCCCCTCGGCTTCGCGCCGCTGTTGCGCCTCAGCCGCTGCTTTGAGCTTAGCTTCAGCCGAAGCCTTCGCCTGCGCTTCCAGTTCGGCCTTGGCTTGGCGAATGCGCTCGGCGCGCCGCTTCTTGTCGGCGACCCAATCCGGCATCTCCTCACCGCT
>JAKAPE010000146.1 GCA_021811945.1 Pseudomonadota bacterium
AAGGTGCTGCCCTATATGCCAGCCTTCCAGCCGTATCGGGGAAAACCCGCCGTACGGAATGATAGGGAGGATCGAGGAAACGTCGGCATCATTCGAAGCCCGGTCCGCGTCTCGATCCTACCCGACTAGATGGGGTAACGGGCCAGCCGCCAGGCAAGGCGCTTGCGTGCGGCTTGCGGAAGATTGGCGGGAAGGCGGTCGTCCCTGACAATGATGGTGTGACGGAGTCGGCGAGGCCGCTCCAAACATCGAGGAGAGACGACCGTGGACTATGATGGCGCAATACGGTGGCACAATACGGGCGCAATACGGGCGCAATACGACAATACGAGCAATACGGTGACAGTGCACTTAATTGACAGACCGAAGCATTGACAGACCGAAGCAAAGACGCAGTGAAGTGCACTGAGAATTACGGTGACACTGAGAATTAGAATTACGGTGACAGTGCATTTATTTGACAGACCGAAGCAGAGACGCAGTTAAGTGCACTGTCACCGTAATTCCGTAATTCGTAATTCGTAATTCTGTTCGTGCAGACCCGGCGGGGTGATGCCGAGCATCACGACGATCGCAATGATGGCCATGCCTATGACGACCTCGATCATCGTGTTGCGGCGTAGCTCGCGCAGCGCCGCGTGCTTGATCGAGCCAGTCGCATCTGCGGCGAGCTGCGGCCGCAGCCGCAGCCGATTGACCGCGGCGGTCGCCACCATGACGAAGAACAGCGCGACCTTCGCCAGCAACAGGCGGCCGTAGTCGGTTTCGGTGAGGGCGGCAACGCTGCCGGCGAGGTAGTAGGTATTGACGGACCCGGTCACCAGCAGTGTCGCCACGCTGGCGATGCCGAGCGTCGAAAAACGTGCGGTCGCGGACCGTGCAATGGCAAGCAACGCCGTATCGCATTCGGCTGCGGCGAGCAGCAGCGCAAATGGCACCAGCGCGCCAACCCAGGCGGCCGCGGCGATCAGATGCAGCACGTCGGCGGCCGGATGAACGATCCCTTGGATTCCGGTGGCGCCGACCGCATGGCCGGCCCAGGCCAAGGAGCCGGCAAAGCCTGCCGCCGACACGGCGGCGGCGCCCTTGATCGAGGTCGATTTGCCCCTGCTAGGCGACATCAATGGCACAAATGCCGCGGCCAGCAGGCCGGCCAGGGCCGCTCGTGCCAGCCAATCGCGGCCGAAGCCGGTGTGCAGCAGCACGATCCAAAGAATGCCCTGCGGAAACACGTCTGCAAGCGGCCGGCCACTCATCTCCGCCGCCGTAACGACAAGCCAGGCGGCGCCGGAAGCGACCGCCAAGGCGAGGCCGATCCATGCGATCGCGGCGAGGCGGAGCCGGAGCATCGCGCGCAGGGACGCGTTGTTGCCGGCGGGGCCGAACGCCGGCGCCGGGTCGGCGATGAAAGCGAGAAAGAACGCGACGCCGGTCACCGCAATGACGGCCGCAAAGTGGACGGCACGCACAATAATCATGGCATCGTTCACCCGGCCCTCCCGCCAACGTGTGCACGGGCGTTCATCTGCCGCCGACGTGAAACGCGAAGCTTCCCTGCGTGGTGTGGGTGTCGGCGGAAAGCGCGCGCCAGTGCACTCTATAGGTTCCCGGCCCCAGATGTTTGAGGCCGATCCGCATGGTGTGGCCGCTGATCCGCGGCTTGCCGGTGTCGACGCGCGCGCCGGCGGTATTCGTGACCTCGACGCTGCTGAAGGCCGGCTCCAGGTTCTGTGTGAATGACAAGGTGACCTGGCGCGGCGCGGTCGATACCGTGCTGCCGACCAGGGGGCTGGCATGATCGAGAAAGGCATGCGCCTGCGCGGGCGGGCTTGCCAGCGCGGCGACGAGTAAAGCTGTAGAGATCATCGGAATCCGCATGATTTCCTCCTTGGCACGGGGTTTTTCAGAAGGTGGGCTTGGCGGGAGGTGTTATGCCGCCGATGAGCGGTTGCCCGAGCGTCTTCGGGAACATGTCATCGAGATAGAAATGCAGCTGCCCGATGGCGCCGACGCCGGTACCGCTTTCGTGGTTGATCGGCAGCATCGCCTCAATTCCCACCTGGAAATAGCTGCCCACCCAGATGACGCCCGGATCGATCGTGCCGGTAGTGACATTGCTGTTGCCGAAATTGTTGGCCACCGGCGTAAAGAGCTGCGTCTCGACGATCGGGATGAGACGATTGATGAAGTCGGGAAGCTGCAGGTCCTTCACCTCCGATTTCAGGTAGGACATGCTGTATTGCAGCGTGGCGCCGTAAATAAGCACCTGCGGCACATAGACGCCTTGGGAGACGAGATAGGACGTCATCGGGATCTGATAGCCGATCTGTCCGGTCAACGCGAAGGGCCGCGCCCATCCGATAGAGTCGGGGAGCCCGCCAAACCCCTGGCCAAAATAAAAGGTCGGCGTGAGCAGGCTGTAGAAGGTTCCGATGCCGGAACTGGCGGCACCGGTGCCGCCCCAGTCCGCAACTAGCCCCAGCAGCATGGCAGTTTCGTGCGACGCGTCCTTGAGAAGCTGATACTGCAGCGCGGTTTCGAGATCGGAGAAGCCGGCCATGGTGTTTCCGTCCGGCGCGCGGATTTGCGACCACTGGTCGCCGATCGTGAAGCCCAGGTCCTCGGTGATGCGCTTGTTGAATTCCGCCGAAATGTCCAGTTCGCTCGCTGGCGGAATGTCGGCGGTCTTGAACCAATCCACCGTCGGCAGCGACATTTCGTCGGCGACGCAGGGATCGTCGATGATGAGTGTGGACGGGAAGAATCGCGGACCGACAAAGCAATGGGCGAAGGCTTGGGAAAGTGGAAGCGAGGCGAACAAGAGCGCGAGCGCGCCAGCACGCAAGCACTTTTGATGGCGGAACATGAACAGTCTCCGTTTGGTCGTGCGGAATATCCCGGTGGCCGCGGTTGCGGGCCGCCGGCCGTCACGCGCCAGTCGGAGGACCGCGGGGATTAGCTATCGAATGGGCGGAAATCAGCAGCAGGCAGTGCTTATCCGCCGGCCGCGGCGTGCCGACGAGTGCAGCCTGTCGGCGGTGAAAGAGGCTCGGCTGGGAGCCGAGCACCGCATGATGGGAGGCGGCAAAGCAGAAGATGCAATGATTGCAAGCGGGTTGAACGGGGCCGCTCGGCTGGCCGGGCGCGAGCCGGCCGTGATGGCAAAGCGTGAACGTTGGTAAGGCCTGCTCGGCCCGCGCGGCAATCGTCAGCGCGCCGAGTGCGATGAGCAGCGTCTGCGCGGCGACAGCATAGGCGACAACAACGGCAATGAATGGCCGCCACAGCCGCGCGCGCTTGATGCCAAGTTTGAGCATGCCGCCGTCCCGAACGCCGCGTTCCACCCTACGAGCCGCCGCATCTCAAAGTTAACGAAAGGTTTGAGCGATCACAATCTGCCCACGCCGCGGGAAGGTATTTTGATGTAGATCAAACGTTTCTTATGCCGACGCGGGTGAAATTGCGTCCCGGCGGCTCACTTCGGCCGCATGCGCATAAAGGCCTGGCGCCGGCATTCGGCGACGAGTTTGTTGTCCTGATTGTAGGCGCGGTGATGCAATTCGACGATGCCGGCGCCGGGCCGCGATTTTGATTCGCGCTTGCTAATGATCTCGGTCGTCGCGTGCACGGTGTCGCCTTCGAACAGCGGGTGCGGAAATTTCACGTCGGTCATGCCGAGGTTAGCGATTGTGGTGCCGACGGTGAGGTCGGAGACCGACATGCCGATCATCAGTCCGAGCGTGAACAGGGAGTTCATCAGCGGTTGTCCCCACTCCGTCTCCTGCTCGCAGAAATGCCTGTCGATATGCAGCGGCTGCGGGTTGAGCGTCATGTTGGAGAACAGCATGTTGTCCATTTGGGTGACAGTGCGCGTCAAGCGGTGTTCGACGATTGTGCCGGGAACGAAATCCTCGAAATAAAGCCCGCCGCGCTTGTGCCGTGTGGGAGCCTGCTGCGTCATCTGCGCCTCCTGCTATTAAGTCCTCGTTTACCATAATTATTAATCATTCCGAACAGCCCTGGGCGAACGGGCGAGCCGATATCCGAGGCGGCGTCGATCTCGATCCCGCATGCCGTTCCCCCCATGGGCGGCCAGAAACTGCAAAGCGCACGGAGCCTCCATGCTGATCGACCCCCCCGATTCCTCGTTGAGTTCGGCGGTGACGGGCGCCATTCGCCGGGCGGCGCAGGCGACCGGCACGAGCTTCGATTACCTCCTCGCGACGGCCCATGTCGAATCCGGCATGAACCCGGGCGCGGGCGCGGCAATGTCCTCGGCGCGGGGCCTGTTTCAGTTCATCGAGCAGACTTGGCTTGCGGTGATCAAGGATGCAGGCGCCGCGCTCGGTTTCGGCCGCTACGCCGCCGCCATCAGCAAGAGCGCGTCCGGCCGGTACCAGGTTCAGGATCCCGCCTTGCGCAAGGAAATCCTCGGGCTGCGCAACAATCCGACCGCGAATGCGATAATGGCGGGCGCCTTCACCAAGGCCAATGCGGAGGCTTTGAGTGCGCGGCTTGGCCGCGCGCCGACCGACGGTGAGCTTTACATCGCCCATTTCCTCGGTGCCGGCGGCGCTGCGCGGTTAATTGCGCTCGCCGCCGCCAACCCCGGCGCCACAGCGGCCAGTTTTTTCCCCGATGCGGCGCGGGCCAATCGCTCGATCTTCTTTGAACGAACCGGGTCGCCGCGCACGGCCGCGCAGGTGCGCGACATCCTCACCGGCCGCTACGACCTGGCGCGCGACGAAAGCGCGGACGTGACGCAGGCCGCGGCCCAAGCAACCCCGCCGACCGCTCCCGATACTGCAGCCCTTGCGCACGCTTTTGTCGCGGTGATTCCCAAGGTTTCCGCCAGCAACCGCCGGATTTTCCACGGCCTCTTTCAGGACGGCAACCCGGCGTCCCCCGTCGCGCCGCTGGTAAAGGCGCTATGGACGGCGCCCGACGCGACGCTGGCAAACAATGCATCGCCGCCAGCGAAGAACGAATTCGGCTTCCTCGATCTGTTCCGCGACCCCGTGGCGGGGTCGTGATCGCAACACGTCGGCATTGCGCGCGCCTTACGGGCGCCTACTCCGTTAAGTCATATGGTGAACGGTTTGTTAAGTCGGCGCCGCTACCGTCGCCAGGGCAAACCAATGAGTTGCGTGAGCGAGCCATGATCGTCCGCGACTTTCTCAACTGGGTGCGCACGGCGCCGGCTGGCCGGCGGGCCGAAGCGACCGGCGCGCTCGCCCGCGCCTATCTCTACTCCGACCTTGGCGCGGACGATCTCGCCGCCGGCGAGGGCGCGATGCTGATGCTGCTCGACGATCCTTCGCCGCTGGTGCGCCGGGCGCTTGCTGACGCGCTTGCCGCGAGCCCCAGCGCGCCGCCGGCGATCGTGCTGGCGCTTGCCGCCGACCAGCCAGAGATCGCGGCGCCGGTGCTCGCCTTGTCGCCGCTCTTCGTCGACGCCGATCTGGTCGATGCGGCGGCGACCGGGACCGCCGCGGTGCAGGCGGCAATCGCCGGCCGCGCCGCTCTGCCGCGTTCGGTCGCCGCGGCCATCGCCGAAGTCGGCACCGCCGAATCGTGCCTGGTGCTTCTGGAAAATCCCGGCGCCGACATCGCGCCGTTTTCGATCGACCGCGTCGTCGAACGGTTCGGCCATCTCCCCGCCATCCGGGAGACGCTTATGGCGCGCGCTGACATTCCCGCCGCGACCCGGCAGACGCTGGTCGCCAAGTTGTCGCAGGCGCTGGCGGGCTTTGTCGCCGAACGCGCGTGGCTCGAAGCCGAGCGGGCCCGGCGCATCGCGCGCGAAGCCTGCGAAAAGGCGACCGTGACGCTGGCGGCAACGACGCCGGCGCCGCAACTGCGCCCGCTCATCCGTCATCTGCGCCAGAGCGCTCAACTCACTGCCGGCCTCGTTCTGCGAGCGCTGTTATCGGGGAATGTCGTGCTCTTCGAGGAGGCCTTGGCGGAACTCACGGACCTGCCGGTTGCGCGTGTCTCTTCCCTCGTGCACGACCGCGGCAGCGCCGGTCTACGAGCGCTGTTCGACAGGGCGAAGCTGCCGCCTTCGAGCTATCCGGCTTTCAAGGAGGCGCTTGATGCGATGCACGAAGGCGGCCTTGTCGGCGAGCCGGGCGGCGCCGCGCGTCTCAGGCGGCGCATGGTCGAGCGCGTGCTTACCCGCTGCGAAGACGGAGAACTCGGCGAAGTCGCCCCGCTGCTCACCCTTCTGCGCCGCTTCGCAACCGAAGCGGCGCGCGAGGAAGCGCGCTTGTTCTGCGATGAACTTGTCGCCGACGGCTTCGGCACGGAACAGTCCGAAGCGGCGTAATAATGACGCAGGTCTTTGAATAACTCGGGTCTAGGCTTGCGTTCAGGCCGTCAAGGAACCTGACGGGTCGCCGCTGGCGGATTATGCTCTGAAATCTTCGGCAACGGGCAAGGGCAAAAAAACCGCCGGCCGAAATACACGGGACCGGCGGGTCACTTAACGCGCGCCTTCGACCGACACAACGACCGGCGCGAGAACTGTGCAGACGAAACGCCGTAGCTGCCGTTTCGGTTCCGACGCTAACGGCACGCCTCTCGGCGTGCCGTTAGCCGACAAAGGCGTTCCCCAAGTCCCTTTTTGGACTTGAGATTGCGCAGTGCAAACAACCCGATTGGCCTAAATCTGACCGGGAACAAACGGCCTTAAGCTGATCGCGGTCGCGAATTGGTGGCCGCATTCGTCGCATGACCAAGCATGACGGATACCCCCCTTGAGGTTAAACTCGGATTTCTCGGCGACAAGCAGAGTGCTGCCGCATTTCGGGCATTCGGGTCGGCCAAAGTTCCGCGTCAGCTGGCGCGCGCCACAAGTGCCAAGAATGCTCATCGTCGACCTCCTCGACGCGTCAACCTCCCATCCCTCAATGGCGATCAGGGGAGAGGATGCCAGTCGTCCATGGCAGCGCTGCGACGCTCCGGTGAAACTCTCATGGCGCCAAGCTCATTCATGCCGCTCATGCAATTCGGCATAGCCGAACAGCTTCAAGGCGGAAGTAAAGCCTGCGCCGATTCGCGCCATGGCTGTGCCAGTCAACTGGTGTGAGGCTTGATTCCGTTCTGCGCCTGCCGCACTCTGAGCGTGTCGGTATCGACCGTCGGCGCCTGCGTTTTCGGGCTGAGGACCTCAGCGGCGGCAACCAGCAGAAACTCGCCTTCGGCCGCTGTGTCGCAGGCGAAACTTCAGCCGCCGAATAGCCGATCATCGGTCCGCTTGCGCGCTTCTGACAGCTTCCGACTGCGCAGTCTGCTTCGCCATGTTTTGCTCCGCATAGGAGAAAGCAAAATCGGCGCGGCCGTCGGCCATGGCATAGGCACGCTCGGTGGCGGCATTGAGGCCCGCTTCGACCCGGCGGCGGGCATGCTCGATCGCCGTCTCATCCGCGTCTGCCGCGACACGGATCGGCTCGCCGATGGCGATAGCGAAGCGGCTGAACGGCAAGTTGATGGCGCAACGGTCCCAGCTACGCAGCTCTATGCGGCGGCTCGTTGCCGGCGCCACCGGGTAGATCGGCCGTCCCGACGCGCGCGCCAGATGAACAATGCCGCGGCCGGCCACGCGCGCAATCTTCGGCACGTCGGCTGTGAGCGCGACGTTATAACCGTCCGCCAGCGCGTCGAGCATCGCCATGAAACCGGCCACGCCTCCCTTGCGGCCAAAATCGCCCCCGATCGAGCCCGAGGCGCGAATGGTTTTCAACCCGAGCCGCTCGGCCGCGATAGCATTGATCTCGCCGTCGCGGTGGCGCGAGATCAATACCTTGACGCGATGCCCGCGGCGAAAGAACGGCATCATGAAATGCTGCCCGTGCCACATGGCGACGATCGCCGGCAGGTCGGGAATCACACGCGTGTAAATGTCGGCGGGCTCGATCGCCAAAGAACTCGTCTTCCAGACGAGGCGCAGGTACTCGGCTGCGAGGAGGCCGACGGACCTCTGGACCCACGGAACGGCAAAAATACGTCTCGCAGAATTCATTGGCTGTGGGTACCCATTTTGAGGGCTCCGAGAGTTCCCTTTTTGCGTCGCCAGCGTTGGACGACAAAATCCTCGACCTGGCCGTGCGGGCAGTGGAGAGCCCGTCCAAAATAACTTTGGCGCCTTTCGACGCTTTCTGCAAGGATGTCCGGGTTTCCTCTCATCCCACTGGGAACCACGGCCGACGACGCAGCCAGGAAAAATCACAATCCTGCCGTTTGTTCGGCTCTTTCTGCTTCGAGGGCAGGGTACAAGACCCTCATCTTTGCAACCGACGCCTGCTGGTGCAACAAAATCTTGTCGATCTCCGCGGCCGGAGCGGGCCTGGCGAACAAAAAGCCCTGCATCTCGTCACAGCCGGCAAGCCGCAGAAGCACCCGCTGCTCGTCGGTCTCGACACCTTCCGCCAGCACGGTCATGCCCAAGGCGTGGCCGAGAGTCACGATCGAGTGGATGATGGCGGCGGCGTTGGCGCTCCTGCCGAGCGAGGCGACGAAGGCGCGGTCGATCTTGAGCCGGTCGATGGGAAATTTTTGCAAATAGCTCAGGCTCGAATAGCCGGTGCCGAAATCATCGAGGGCGATCGAGACGCCGAGCGCGCGCAGCGCTTCGAGCCGGGTCTGCGCCTGCTGTGGGTTGTCGATCAAGACGCCTTCGGTCACTTCGAGCACGACGCGCGAGGAAGCGATGCTGGTCTCCGCCAACACCGCGCCGACGAGATCGACCAGCCCGGGATCGCGGATCTGCAACGGCGAGAGATTGACCGCCACGCTGAGATTCGGCCAGCTTGCGCCGTCCGTGAGCGCACGGCGCAGAACGATCTCGCCGAGCTTCGGCATGAGGTCGTTCTGCTCAGCCAGGGAAACCAGCACCGACGGCGCGACTGCGCCGCGCGTCGAGTGGCTAAAGCGCAGTAGGGCTTCGACGCCGACGACGCTGCCGCCCTCGGCAGCGACGATCGGCTGATAATGCAGATCGAACTCTTGGCGGGAAACGGCCGCTTCAAGTTCGCGTAACAGGGACTGCCGATCGGTATGAGTGACTTCGATCTGCGGCTCAAAACAGCGCGTTGCGCAGCGGCCTTCACTCTTGGCAGCGCGCAGCGCAAGCCCCGCGCGCCGAGCCAATTCTTCGCCGCTGGCGCCATCCTGCGGCGCCTGCGCAATGCCGACGCCGGCGGTGATCTGCCAAATCCGGCCGACGAAGATCGGTCGCAACAGCGCCGAATGAATGGCATCAGCGAGCGCGGCGCCGGCAAGCGTTTCGCCGCGGGAGATGACAGCGAAGCGGTCGGCCTCGATGCGCCCGAGCCGCGCGCTGTCCGGCAGGCCAGCCTTGATCTCCTCGGCGATGCGCAATAGTACGGCGTCGCCAGCGGAGCGGCCGAGCGCGTCATTGATCTCGCGAAACCCGTCGATGTCGATCAGCGCCATAATGACGGCACTGCCGCCACTCTTCAGAATACCGTCGAGGTACGCGAGAATTGCCCGCCAATTGGGCAGCCCAGTCAGCGCGTCCTCATAGGTGAGCCTGTGCAGGGTCTCGTTGCTGCGCCGGAGCGAGCCGGCGAGCCGCCGACCCGCCCGCGCGGCGAGGGCGGCGCAGGTTGCCAGCGCAGCACCCGCGAGGCCTACAACAAGCCACAACCGATCCATCGCCTGCTCGAAGGTATGGTCGGCCGTCCAGCTAAACCAGCCGACGATGCGGCCGCGGTCGTTCTCGAGCGACCACACGTCGCGATCGCCATCGGTCGTCGGGTCGCCGCTAAAGCGCAAATCCTTGAGGCCGGCCCGACCCTCGATCAAGCGCAATTGGGCGCCGTTGACGCGGTCGACCTCGCCGAACGCGGCGCCAAATTCGTTGAGCGCGCGGCGCAGCGCTGACTGATGCTCAGTCGTCAGACGGATGTCGTGCCTGCGCGCAACGGCAAAGCCGATTACGGCAAAAACCATGATCGCGCCGGCAAGCACAACCAGCAGAAACGTGGCCAGCTTGATGGTGCCGCAGTCGTTGTCGTTGCGCGCAGAAGCGCTCGGCGGCGCCCGCCAACGCCGGCGGCGTGCCTCCAACCATGCCCGGGCTGCCGCGGCCGCCGCCATCCATCGCCCTCCCACCAAAAGCGAGCGCCGCGCAGCCTAACGGCCCATGCTTAACGACAAGGAAAGAGCGAGGCCGTGCGCCACGACGGCTGCGCACGACATATCAACAGCTTCGCGGCCTGCTGTTTGCCGTTCAAGTGACATTAAGCACGACGCCTTATGATTTGCTGCCAGGGCAAGACGGTAAGCACAAGCCCTGCTGCCGACGCGCGCACGGCCGGCATCGCAGCTCCCGCCGAGTTATCCCCGAACTGACCGAGTAGTTGCACTGGGCGAAGGCGGCCGGCCGAAAATGACGTTACCTGGAGCGCACGACACACGCCGCCGCTGTGGCCAGGCGTCGATCAATCCCGCGTCGCCATGAAATGCGCCAAGGCGCGCATGTCCTGGTCGCTCAGGTCGTAAGCCACGTCCGACATCGAGGCGACGCCGGAACCGAGGCGGACGCCGCTCTTGAAGTCACGCAGCGCTTTGAGCAGCACGTCCTCCCGCTGGCCGGCCAGACGCGCTGCGGGCCCGGCACCTGAATAGTCGGCGCCGTGACACGAGCCGCAGTGCTGCTCGGCGGCAACCTTCGCACCGGCCGCCGCCAACGCGTCCGCGGCAACTGGCGGGTGCGGCTTGGGCGGCCGCCGCGAAGCGTAATAAGCGCCGAGATTGCGAATCTGTTCGTCGGTAAGAGCCTTGGCGATCGGCCCCATCACCTGGCTCTTGCGGCTGCCGCCGCGAAAGAACACGAGCTGCCATTGGATGAAATCGTCGGGTTCTCCCGCGAGCGAGGGGACGAGAGGTTTGGCTGACACGCCGTCAGCGCCGTGACAGCCGGCGCAAGCGGCCGCCCGCGCCTTGCCGGTGGCTACGTCCGCGGCATGCGCGCCGTCTCGGCTGACGAAGAGGCAAACCGCACCGAACGCGGCAAGCAGAAGAGTTCGGGTCGGTGTCATGTCCAAAGCCATAACCATCAGGCCGGCCGCTAAACAACCGTCCCGCCTGTGAAAGAGTTCCGGCTCGGAGCCTTTAGAGTCCCCGATAGGGGATCAGGAAACCCCACGCCTTTAGGCGGCTGGGATCGCGGCGTTTCCGGTATAAAACGGCTGCATGGAAGTATACAAGCGGGGCAGCCAC
>JAKAPE010000147.1 GCA_021811945.1 Pseudomonadota bacterium
TTCCAGGCTTCCAACGGATCGGTTGCCCTCCCCGTTGCTGGGTATGACTACAACAGCGACTGGACTCCTCTGTTGGCGGGACTTTCACCCGCTAGAATGGCAGCTAGCCTCGCTGCACCAGAACCGTACCGGAATGAAACAAATCGAAATTACCACCGAAGCGCTCGCCCATCTGGGGGACGGTGAGATCGCCTATGTGAAGGTGATCCGCTCCGAGGATGCTCCGGCGCTGTTTCCGGAGGTACCGGAGATTCGATCGGGGCTGAAGCTTTTCGTGCTGCACGCGGCCGACGGCACCCCGATCATGCTGACCGACAGCCGCGAGGCCGCGGTCGCGAACGCCACGAGCCATCGGCTCAAGACCGTAAGCGTTCACTGAGCCGGGAAACGGACCACAGAACCATGGAGAACGGACGGAGTACGGCGCAAGGATCGTGATCTCGTATGCCCCTCAGTCGCTGTCTGCTGTTGTCTGAAGTTAAGCGGCTGAGGCCGACGGCATTGCCAGGACGGCATAAAGAGCTTCGGCGTCCTGCGACGCCCGCAGCTTATGGGCGAGAGCGGGATCGCGCAACAGCCGCGCCACGCGGGCGAGCGCCTTCAAATGGTCGGCGCCAGCCCCCTCGGGCGCCAGCAGCAGAAAAATGAGGTCGACGGGTTGGCCGTCAAGGGACTCGAAATCGACCGGCCGGTCGAGCCGCGCGAATAGACCGAACAGCCGGGTAAGATTGGACATCTTCCCGTGTGGAATGGCGATGCCGTTGCCGACGGCCGTCGAGCCAAGCTTCTCGCGCTGCATCAGAACTTCAAAGATCGCCCGCGCATTCTGGCCGCTGAGCGCCGCCGCGCGCGCGGCAAGCTCATGCAGGGCTTGCTTCTTGCTGTTGACCTTGAGCGCCGGGAGTATTGCGTTCGGCGCGACGAGATCGATAAGTGGCATTGGAATGACCTAACGCAGCGCAGCGAGGTTGCGGCCGAATGCTAAAGGCCGCGGACCATAAGAAGCGTTCACATCCACGTCAATGGGCATCGGTGGCGGCAATGGCGGCAAGAGCGGGCGCGTCGATCCAGCCGAAATGGCCGTCGGCGCGACGATAGACAACGTTGATCCCGCCATGGGCGGCATGGCGGAAAACGATGACCGGAACTCCGGTCATATCGAGCTCCGTCACCGCATCGCTGACCGATAATTGCTTCAGCTTGGTGGTGGATTCGGCGATGATGACCGGCGTGAAATTATCGGGAGCAGCCTCGCTTTCGTGTTCCGGGGCTGCGATAATGTACGTTGCCGCTTCGACGGCGCCGCGTCCGTCGACACGCTCGCCGCGATGGTCCTTGAGCCGGCGATGATAGCGACGCAACCGCTTTTCCAGCCGCAAAGCCGCCTGGTCGGCGCTGGCATAGGCGTCGGGCGCCCGACCTTCGGCGTGCAGCGTAATCTTGGAGTCAAGATGAATGGCGCATTCGGTGCGAAACCCGAAGCCGTCGCGCGCCACCGTAACATGGCCCGAGTAGCCGCCGTCGAAATATTTGCCCATGGCCTCGACGATTCGGCCGTTGATGCGCTCACGCAGCGCGTCGCCGACGTCGAGATTTTTCCCTGAAACACGAAATGGCATGGCAGCCTCCGCTGGCGCGCGTCATTGCAAGGATTGAAAAAACCCGGCCCACTTCTTTTTCACCCGCCTGCGGGAAGGCAACCGCGGGTAAGCAGCGTGCGTTAGGTCGGTACCTGGCGCCCTGCAGCGTTTCGTTGGCGTGTAATGACGGCACATCTCAGCCGCTGACGTTGAGCTAGGCATTGGCGCGCGCGGTGTCAACGCGGCTGAGTCGATGTTTGGGCATTTCGAAGCCGTCAATTGACCACTGCCACCTGCTTCTCCCGCCGCCGCCGCACGGAGGAGGGAATGCGCATGGCCTCACGATATTTTGCCACCGTCCGCCGGGCGATGTCGATGCCGGCCGCGCGCAGCCTTTCGACAATGGTGTCGTCGGATAGCACCGCGGCCGCGCTCTCGGCATCGATCAATTGCTTGATGCGGTGGCGGACCGCCTCGGCGGAATGCGCCTCGCCGCCATCGGACGCGGCGATGGCCGACGTAAAGAAATACTTGAGCTCGAAAATGCCGCGCCCGGTCGCCATGTATTTGTTGGCGGTGACGCGGGAGACTGTCGATTCGTGCATGCCGATCGCTTCGGCGACGGTCTTGAGATTGAGCGGGCGCAAATGCTCGACCCCGCGGGCAAAGAAGGCGTCCTGCTGGCGCACGATTTCTTTGGCCACCTTGAGGATGGTGCGGGCGCGCTGGTCGAGCGCGCGCACCAGCCAAGTGGCGTTCTGCAGGCATTCGGCGACGTAGGATTTTTCCGTGTCGCGCCGCGCTGCAGCCGAGACTTGGGAATAATAGCTTTGATTGAGCAGCACCTTCGGCAAGGTGTCGGAATTCAGTTCTACGATCCAATCGCCGTCGGGGCCCGAGCGAACGAAAACGTCCGGCACGATCGGCTGCACAATCGTCGAACCGAACGCGAGACCGGGCTTTGGATTGAGGCGGCGGATCTCCGCCACCATCTCAACGAGATCCTCGTCGCCGACGCCGCAGACTTTCTTCAGCGTGGCAAAATCGCGCTTGGCGAGAAGATCGAGACGCCCGATCAGGGCCTGCATCGCCGGATCGAGGCGGTCGCGCTCCTTAAGCTGCCGAGCGAGGCATTCGGAAAGGTCGCGCGCGCAGATTCCCGAGGGATCGAAGTCTTGCAGAACAGCAAGCACCGCCTCGACGTCCTTCAGGCTGGTGCCGAGTTTTTCCGCAACCGCGTCCAAATCGCCCGCGAGATAACCGGCTTCGTCGACGAGGTCGATGAGATATTGTCCGATCATACGCTGCACCGGGTCGGTGACGGCGAGCATGAGCTGCTCGCGCAGCCACCCGGCGAGCGTGGTCTCGACGGCAAGAAACGCTTCGAGATTGTAGTCGCTGTCGTCGCGACCGCCGGAGCCGATGCCGGCCCACTCGGAGTACCGCGGCAGGGCGTCGGCCGTGCGCGAGCGGTCGGCCTCGGCGTCATCGGCAAAGGCGTCGTCGATCTGAGCATCGGGCCGCTCGTCGCGGGTGCTGCTGTTCGGCTCGCTGTCGCTCCACGTTTGGCCGTCTGCCGACGGTTGATCGGGCGCCGGCTCGTCGTCAACAGCGCGGTCGAGCAGCGGATTGCGCTCCAGTTCGGCTTCGACATAGGCCACCAGATCGAGGTTGGAGAGCTGCAGGAGCTTGATCGCCTGCAGGAGCTGCGGCGTCATCACCAGCGCTTGACTCTGTCGGATCTGGAGTCTTTGCGTAAGAGCCATGGCAGATCTGGCCAAACTGGTCCGTTTCTTGCATGCGTGGCGCTGGCCTTCTACAGCAATTCGGACACCTGCCGTCAACCGATTTCTGCCAAGCGGCCCCGATCTCGATCCTACAGTCGGAACTCTTCGCCGAGATAGAGCCGGCGCACCTCTGGGTTGTTGACGATGTCTTCGGCGCGGCCCTCCATGAGCACCTCCCCTGAATAGATGATGTAGGCGCGATCGGTCAGACCAAGCGTTTCGCGCACATTGTGGTCGGTAATCAGCACGCCGATGCCGCGACTCGTCAGATGCCGCACCAGCGCTTGGATGTCACCGAGGGCAATGGGGTCGATGCCGGCGAACGGTTCGTCGAGCAACATGTAATTCGGCCGCGTGGCGAGCGAGCGGGCGATCTCCAAGCGTCGGCGCTCGCCGCCGGAGAGCGCGATTGCCGGCGCCTTTCGCAATCGCGCGATATTGAACTCCTCGAGCAGCGCGTTGAGATCGCGTTCTCGCCGCCTGGTATCGCGCTCGACCACTTCAAGCACGGCTCGGATGTTCTCCTCCACATTAAGGCCGCGGAAAATGGAGGCTTCTTGCGGCAGATAGCCGATGCCGAGGCGGGCGCGCTGGTACATCGGCAAGGCGGTCACGTCATGGCCGTCGAGTTCGATACGTCCTCGGTCGGCCTTGATGAGGCCGGTCATCATGTAGAACACCGTCGTCTTGCCGGCGCCATTGGGACCGAGCAAGCCCACTGCCTCGCCTTTGCGCAGGTAAAGGCTGACGCCCTTGACCACCCGACGCCCGACAAAACTCTTCTCCACGCCGTGAACGGAAAGAAGCCCCTTGCGCTCTGTCGGGACGTTGGGCCCTTCGCGCACGCGCGTATGTGCTGGTGAAGGGCCGCCTGCGGCAGCAGCTGGCAGAACGGCCGGGGGATTTCGCACCGGCCGCGCGGCACGTGACCGTGCCGGTGGCTTCCCCCGCGCCTTCTCTGGCGTCGGCAGGCTCGCGATGTCGAGATAAGTGCCGTTGATAGGGCCTCCCATGCCGGCGAGGCCGATGGTGTCCTCGCCGGTGCTGATCCGCTTGCGGCGCGTGGATGTGCGGCGGCGAAAGTATGAGAAAATGTCGAACACGCCGGTATCGGGTCACGTGGGCTGCAAATCGGGTGATGTTTCAGTCTGAACCAAGGGCGTCTTTTCCGCCGAACGCTGGACGGCTGTCTGTCACCGCCTTGAAGCCAAGACGAGACACCTGCGAATCATGACCGAACGATCTGGAATAGACCTTAGTCGATTTCGCCCGCCGATGCTGCCCGGACGTCCTCAATTCGGCCCGCTCCGCCCGAATGTCATGATATTTGACCGGCCACCGTTGGCGCCATTGCCCGGCAGAATGAGCGCGCGGACGCGACTCGGCGTCGTCGCGCTCGATTCCACCCGCGAATACCCGGTGATCATATTGACCACGACGCGATCGCCGTGCACGATGTCGTTACCTTGACTGACCACGACATTTCCGGTGAGCGTCATCGTCTTCGTTTTCAGGTCGTAAACGCCAACATCACCGCTCGCCCTCTGGTCCTTGGTGACGACGGTTACGTTGCCGCGCGCCTCGATCTTGCGGATGTCATGTTCGTTCTGCGGGATGACATTGGTTGCTCCCGCGGGCGGCTGCTTGGCGGTTGCGGAGTTGCCCTCCGGCCCGTAGAAGACGATCAGCTTGCTGCATCTTATCGTGGTGTCGCCTTGCACGACTTCAACGTCGCCGGAAAAGGTCGCTATTTTGCTCTTGTCGCGCACTTCCAGCGTCGCTGACTCGATCTGGATCGGCTGGTCGCGGCTGTGGTCCGGGCGTAAGCCCGCAGGCGCAGGCGCCCCATCGGTAGAACGCCGCCCCGGCGCAGCAGTCGATCCCGGCGCCGCCAACGCCGCCGCCACGGCGCAGAGCGCAAGCCAACGCCTCATGGCTGGCTCGCCTTCGTCGCGTCGTCGGTGTGAAGCGTCATGCTGACACCGCCGCCGAAGCGCACCACCGCGCCGTTGTCGACGACCTCCAGCCGCTTGGCGTGAAGAAAGCCGTTGAGCAGTTTTACCGCAACCGGCCTGTCCGACACTACGGTGCCTTTGGGCACGTTGATCACCGCTTGGCTCAGATGCCCCTCGTAACCGGTCGACGACACCAGATGGATATTGTCGTTGAGCGTCAGCATTTGGGTTTTCAGGTTGTAGGTACCCGAAATCGCCGACAGGTGCACCGTGCTCTTGTCGGCCATCTCGACCTTCGCCCTCGGTTCATGCAGTTTGAGAAAGCTGGGTCTAGTGATGTCCTGCACGGCGGTCTCGGCGGTGAACATATAGGCGCGCGCATCGCTGGTGAAACCGGCGAGCCGCGGGCCCTGCATCGTGATCTCGGTGCCTTTGATCACGACCTTGCCCAGTTGTCCCGGCAGCTTAAATCCGCCGAGCGGCGGCAGGAAGTTGGCCACGGCGACCGTGAGCAGAAGCATCGCAATAACGGCGAGCGTGCCCAAGCGAAGCATACGCACCAGCCTGCCGTGCCGCAGTGCCGCGCGATAGGCCCGTTCGATGTCGCCGCGAGATCGCGCAGAAAGCGCCACGCCTCTCGCGGGGGCGAAGGGATATGCAGTGGCCAAGCTAAAGTCCCCTCGGTCCGTCGCCCCGATTCGGACGGATGCCCGAATTTAGCAGTTTTGTGTCTGAATTGTCGCCTGTGAATGTGGCTCGGACAGGGCCGGCCGAGCGCCGGCCCACGGTCAGGAATGCGCGAAAATGTCGCCCTCCGCAAAGCCCGCAAGGTCGAGGTGCGCCCTATTCGGCAGAAAACCGAAGCAGGCGGCAGCCAATCCTTCACGGCCCTCGCGCGCCAGCATGGCGTCAAGTCGCCCCTTGAGCGCGTGCAGGTAGATCACGTCCGCCGCGGCGTAGGAAATCTGCGCGTCGCTCAATTCCTCCGCGCCCCAATCGGACGATTGCTGCTGCTTCGAGAGATCGTGTCCCAAAACCTCGCGCACAAGGTCCTTCAGCCCGTGCTTGTCGGTATAGGTTCGTGCGAGCCGCGAGGCGATTTTGGTGCAATAGACCGGCCTCGGCATCACGCCAAAAGCTTTGTACAGCACGGCGAGGTCGAACCGCGCGAAGTGAAAGATCTTGAGTAGCCCGGTGTCGGCGAATAGCCGCTTCAGATTCGGCGCATCGCCCGCCCGCAACGGTATTTGCACCACGTCGGCCGAGCCGTCCCCTGGCGAAAGCTGAACGAGGCACAAACGGTCACGGCCAGGATTGAGCCCCATGGTTTCGGTATCGATGGCGACTGCGCCGGCGTAGCGTGAAAGGTCCGGCAGATCGCCGCGGTGCAGGCGGATGGTCATGGGGTTGCATGCTGCGGTTGTGCCCGGCGGCGGCCTGGCGCCGGGTCTCGGGAAATTCTCGCGTCGGGATCTCATACTAGCCGAAACACCGCGGCAAGATAAGCTACCCGGCGCACGATGTGGATCTGCCGCCTGCCGTCGGACGAAATTCGCTCCAAACGGGAGCGCGGCCCGAAACGGAAAACCCCCATGAACAAAGCGCTTGAAGCTCGCCGCGCTGCATGGATAGGATGCTGCGGGATACCTAGCCCCTGAAAAGAGTCCATATCGCCCGGGAACGAAGAACCGGCGCGGTTCCTTGCGCGAATGAGGTAGGGCGAGCTGCGCCCGTGGAGATGCGCTTGTCTTCCGCTTGCGTGAGGTCAAGCGGTCGCAGGCGTGGCGGAGTGGAAGGAAACTCAGTAATGCGCCAAATTTCCGAAAGCCTTGACCGCGCCGAAGCATCGGGTGCGGCGCAGCGCAAAGTCGACCCCAGGTTTTCCGAGGCGATCAAGCCGGCAACCCTGTCGATCGTCGTGCCGACATTCAACGAAAGGGAGAATGTGCGTGAATTGGTAACTCGGCTCGATCGCTGTCTTGCCGGCATCAATTGGGAGGCGGTTTTTGTCGACGACGACTCTGCCGACGAGACGATCGGCATATTGCGAGCCATCGCCCGATCCGACGGGCGCGTCCGGCTGTTGCACCGCATCGGACGCAGGGGCCTCTCGTCGGCCGTCGTCGAGGGGATATTGTCCACCAATGCACCTTTTGTCGCCGTGATGGACTGCGACCTGCAGCACGACGAGAGCTTGCTGCCGCGGATGTACAATCAACTGCGCGGCTCGAATTACGATGTCGTGGTGGCGTCGCGTTACCTGGCCGACGGCGGCGTCCGCGATTGGGAAAAAAGCCGCCGGCGGATAAGCGGGATCGCCAACAATCTCGCCCGCGCGATCCTGCGGGAGAAGCTGACCGATCCAATGAGCGGGTTTTTCGTCATCAAGCGGCAGGCGTTCGATGGCGCGGTCCGGCAATTGTCGAAACGCGGCTACAAGATTCTTTTGGATATTCTTCTTTCCGCCCGTCCGCGGCTCAAAGTAATGGAGATGCCGTACAGATTTCGCAATCGCGTCTATGGCGAGAGCAAATTGGATTTTGGCGTGGCGTGGGATTATCTGACGCTCCTTCTCGACAAGAGCGCCGGCCGGATCGTCCCGGTCAATTTCATCATGTTCTCGGCGGTCGGGGCCGTCGGATTGGCCGTTCACATGCTGGTGCTGGCATCGGCCAATCGGGCAGTCGGTCTTTCCTTCGTGACCAGTCAGTTCCTGGCAACGATCGTAGCCATGACCTTCAATTTCTTCCTCAACAATCTTCTGACCTACCGGGACAAGAGACTTTACGGATTGTGGCCGGTCGTCGCCGGGCTTTTGTCCTTTTATATTTCCTGCGGTATCGGCGCGATTGCCAATGTCGGAGTCGGCTCGGCGTTGTTCGCTTTCGGATATCCTTGGTGGCTCTCGGGCATGGTCGGCGTTCTCGTCGGCGGCGTGTGGAATTATGCAACGACGTCGGTCTTTACGTGGCGAAGATAGATTGAGCGGCCATCGCGCCGCGTGATCGTCATCCAAACCGCACATGTTTACGCTGGCCGGATCCCAGCGCCACCGCGGCTTCAGCCACCAGCCAAGTCAGGGTGATCGCTTCAAGTCGGACGGCCACTGTGATCAGCACACGACGGTCGTGCGGTTGGTCGGCCAAAGCGATAAGCATGGCGTGCCTCGTCCACAAGCCAACCCGGAAGCGGCGGGGTAATCGATTTTCCCGGCGCCCCCTTGACCTTCCAGTTACTGGAACCCATACATTCCAGCGCACAGGAATGTAGATAGGAGGGTGACATGGATAGTCATTTGCAGAGCCCGGCCGCGAACACCACGACGCTTGCGGTTAGCGGAATGACCTGTGGCGGCTGTGCGCAGGCGGTCGAGCGCGTGCTTTCGCGGGTGCCCGGGGTGGAACGTGCCGCGGTCGATTTCGACCGCGGCGTTGCGACCGTCAACGGCTCCGCGGCGGCGTCACAATTGATTGCGGCCGTCGAGGCGGCAGGCTACGGCGCCTCGGTTGCCGACAAGTCCGCTGCCGGCAAGGGCGCCGCCAAGGAAAATAGCCATGAGCATCGCCGACACGGCTGCTGCTGAACGCAAGCACGTCGTCCTTCCCATCGTCGGCATGACCTGCGCGACGTGCGCGTTGCGCGTCGAAAAAGCTTTGTCGGCGCTGCCGAGCGTCGAGGCGACAGTGAACCTGTCAAGCGAGCAGGCCGACATCACTTTCGACACTGCTCGGGTGGCGCCGCATGTCCTCGCCGAAGCGGTCGGCCAGGCCGGCTACGAGGTGCCGCGAGAGACGCGCGAGCTCGCCATATCGGGAATGACCTGCACCACCTGCGCCGGCCGGATCGAGGCAGCGCTAAAGCGCGTGCCCGGCGTCACGCGGGCCGAGGTCAATCTGGCGAGCGAGCGGGCGTCGGTCGAAGGCATCGCCGGCCTGCTGCGGCCCTCCGATCTGATCGCCGCCGTTCGGCAGGCCGGTTACGGGGCGCAGCTCCTGACCGGCGACCGTGAGCGCGACAAGGCGATCGAGGCGGCAGACGAAGAGCGGCTTCGGCGCGAGACGTGGCGGATGATCGCGGGCGCGCTGCTCAGCGCGCCGCTCTTGCTTCCGATGTTCGGAATGACGCTGCCCGGGTGGCTGGAATTGCTGCTCGCTACGCCCGTCCAATTCGTCATTGGTTGGCGGTCTTATGTGGGGGCTTTCAAGGCCCTGCGCGCGCGCAGCGGCAACATGGACCTGCTGGTCTCGCTCGGCACCTCGACAGCCTACTTCTACAGCCTTTATCTGATGCTGACGCAACCGGCGAGCGGCGATCTCTACTTCGAGGCGGCCGCCGTCGTTATCGCCTTGGTCGTGTTCGGCCGCTGGCTGGAAACGCGGGCCAAGCGCTCGACCACCGCCGCCATCCGGGCGCTGATGTCGCTGCGCCCGGAGCGCGCGCGGATCGAGCGCGACGGGGGCGAGATCGAGGTCCCGGTTGCCGATGTTGCCGTCGGCGAGATCATCGTGGTGCGGCCCGGAGAGCGGATTCCGGTTGACGCAACGGTGCTGACCGGCTCCAGCGAGGTCGACGAGAGCCTGCTGACGGGCGAAAGCCTGCCGGTAACGAAGAGAGTTGGCGACCGCATCACCGGCGGATCGATCAACGGCAGCGGCCTGTTGCGGGCGGAGACGCGAGCAGTCGGCGAGCGGTCGACGCTGTCGCGCATCATCGCGCTGGTCGAGCACGCGCAGGCGAAGAAAGCGCCGGTTCAGCGCCTGGTCGATCGCGTCGCCGCCGTTTTCGTGCCGGTCGTGCTCACCGTCGCGCTGGCGGCCTTCCTCGGCTGGTGGCTCATGACTGGCGACATGACGGGCGGGGTCATCGCCGCGGTTTCCGTCATGGTGATTGCCTGCCCCTGCGCGCTTGGATTGGCGACGCCGACTGCGCTGATGGTCGGCACTGGCGTGGCGGCAAAGGCGGGCATCCTGATCCGCGATGCGGAGGCGCTCGAACACATGCATCGACTCGACACCGTCATCTTCGACAAGACCGGCACGATCACCGAGGGCAGGCCGGCGGTTACTGACGTGGTCACTGATGGGAGCGACGAAGCGCAGCTCATAGCGCTGGCGGCCGCCGCGCAGACCGGCAGCGAGCACCCGCTCGCCAAAGCCGTGCTGGCCAAAGCGAAGGGACTTAAGCTGCCCAAGCTTATGGATTTTCAGAGCCATGCCGGCCTGGGTTTGGCAGCCAATGTCGATGGCCGAAAGATCGTCATCGGCAATCGCCGCCTCATGGCGGATCGCGGCGTGAGCCTCGATCCGCTCGCGGCAGCGGCCGCTCGTCTCGAGGAAGGCGGTCGCTCGGTCATGTGGGTGGCCGAACTCATCGCCTCTTCGCCAAAGCTGCTCGGCATCCTCGCTGTCGCCGATCCGCTCAAACCAACGGCGCGCGAGGCGGTGGCACGCCTGCATAGGATCGGCATCAAGACCGTTCTGCTCACAGGCGACAACGAGCGCACCGCCGCCGCGGTCGCCGCCCAGGTCGGGATCGACCGGGTTCTCGCCGGGGTCTTGCCGGGCGACAAGGCGGCCGAAGTTCAGCGGCTGCAGCAGGAAGGCAAGCGCGTCGGCATGGTCGGCGACGGCGTCAACGATGCGCCGGCGCTCGCCGCCGCCGACGTCGGTATTGCCATGGGGACAGGGGCGGATGTCGCTATGGAGACCGCGGGGATCACGCTAATGCGCGGGGACCCCTTGCTCGTCGGCGATGCCATCGCGGTCAGCCGGGCAACCTACAACAAGATCCGTCAGGGCTTGTTCTGGGCGTT
>JAKAPE010000148.1 GCA_021811945.1 Pseudomonadota bacterium
TCCGATCTAGCACGGAGAGGGCACGGCCGCGTATTCGATCCTCCAGCTCATAGACGCTCGGCGTCATCTGAACGCGCCCGCCTCCGAAGGTCGTGCGCAGGCGGTCGTTCAGCTCGATGATCCACGCGCGGCGGTCCATGGCACTTCAGCGGTCGAGACGGAGCGGCGGGAAACCGGCGCGCTGCCATGGCTCGGTGAGCATGTGGCCGCTCGCGGGCGGCGGCTTGTCGGGTGAGGTGAAGCTCGGCAACACCTTGAACAGAAACATCTTCGACCCGCGCCCGCCGGTGAGGCGGTCAAGAAGTTCCATCATCGAGCGGGTGCGCGCGGCGCTGCTCGTCACGAAGGGGACGAAGAAATTGGGAAAGCCGAAGTGGGAGCGGTAGATCGCCTGCTCGGCGATAGCGGTATAGGCGGCAAACTTCTTGGCGATCGAGGAGCGGTCGGCGTCACCGGCGTCGATCGGCTCGGTGCCGCAATCGGCCTCGATGCCGGGGAAGAACAGGTAGCTGCGCTTGCCGTCGACGGTGCGCTCAAGGCCGAACGGTTGCGCGTCGGCGGTGATTTCGCTGCTCAATGTCTCGCCGCGGAGCGAATAGGAGACGCGGATCGAAGCCGGAGTTGCGGATTCGCGGGTCGCCCGAGGCGTATTCTCGCTCGCCAGAATTTCCGGCCAGGTGATGAGTCTGACGCTCTGGTTCGCTCTCGTGCCAAGCTCGATCGAAGCCGTGATCTGCGCGACCATCAGCTCGTGGCTGAAATTGCGGTGGTAGCTCCTAGGGAGATGCGGCAAGCCGCGTTCCCGCAGCACGCGCGAGCCGCGTTCGTCGAGTTCGTAGATGAGGCGGCGGTAGTTGGCGTCGGCGCACTGCCGCTGCTGGTGGGGCCGCGCCAGATAGAGGTTCGGCTTGCGGGAGAGCAGATTGAGCCGGTGGCTAAGCGCCTTCTGGTTACCGCCGAGAAAGGCGTGGATGTAGTCGGCGGCAAGATAACGGTATCGAACTAACAGCTTGAAAATCTCGATGTCGCGCTCGGCCGGGTACACCGCGACCGCGGCGCCGGCGCGGCCGATGACGGGCTCGCGCGTCCAGCGTGAATTGCGAGTGGACGGATCGCTGCGGAGGGTTTCCATGCCCTCCAGTAGGGCGCCGGCCGGGCCGTGTCTAAGGTCGCCGTGCACACGTATGCGGCACCACGACCATCTGCGCGTTGCGATGCACGACGAAAAATTTTTCAACAGCGGCGCAAACGCACGTGCCGCCGCCCACGGTTCAGGTCAGTCGCCCCATTTTGACGCCGGCTCGGTATGATCGCCGGTGTGCGGATTGGTCTTTGCCGACGGTGGGGCGCGGTCAGACTTCGATGTGTTGGGCAAATCGGAAGTGGCGTCCGCTTGGGGAAGCTCAGGTGGCGGAGCGACAGGCTGGCCGCCACGTGGCGGGACTGAAGAAAGGGAGAATTGATCCCGCATCCGGTCTCGGATCGCCTGCTGTTCCGCCATCGTCATCTTCGGCAGTTTGCTCATATCAGTGTAGGGAATGCTTAGAGGCAGTCCCGACTTGGTAAGGTCGCGGACAAAAGCGGCGAACGTCCCCTTAGGCAGCGATCGCAAGGTATCGGCATTGATCCGCAGCTTTTCGGCAAGATATTTGGCCTCGTCATCGCTATTGGCCATTCGGATGGCGCAGTTCGTGACGGCATCCAACACGGGGGCGGTCAACTGGGCGGTACGTTGGTGGGCCAGAATCAGCGCGATCTTCTGCGATCGGCATTCGTCCAGCAGGATCGGAATGCGCGTATCCTTCGCAATGACGGTTTGGCATTCGTCGATGTACACGTAGCATGGCTTCTTGTCCTGCGCTCTGCGCCCCGCACGTTGCTGCGCGGCGCGGGCGATGAGCGCGATGAAAAATCGACCGAAAAATTCCGCGCCTTCGTCGGTGAGAATGGCTTTTGAGTTGTTGATAATGATTATGCGGCCTGCGTCCATCTCCCTGCCGATATCAAGCTTCGTCTGCACGGCGGAAAACATGGCGCGCAACACCGGGTTGGTCATAAGATAGTCAAGGCGCCAAACGATTTCTTTGCGCGTGCTTTCGTAAGTTTTCGAGTAGAACCCGGTCTCTCTGTCCTCGAAGAAGTTTCTGGCGTGAGCATTGACCCCGGACAAGCATTCTCGGGGCAAACCCTTGATCATGACGCTTTTGAACGTTTCGAAGGTCGGGCGAGGAATTGCTTCGACAATGGCCGGAACGACGTTGCGAAAGAGGGCCGATTGAAGCGACGTGAACTTTGCATCAAGCAGACCTGCCATGACGTATTCGATCATGGCCACCGCCTGAGTCACCGTAGAGCTGGAAACGTCGAGAGGATTCAGGGCGAACGCGAAATCGGCATCCGGTTCGATGAGCAGTAGACGGTCCTTAACGGCGGCAAGTTGCTTGATGGGGTCGATGAGATCGCCCTTGCTGTCCATGACGATGAGGGAGGCATCACGCGTAAGATCGTCGAGAAACATGCAATGAAGTAATGTGGTCTTGCCGCGGCCCGAGGGAGCGATGATCCAGTGTCCCGAAAAGCGGGTCTCGGCCGGCAGCACGAATGGAACCTCGGCATTGAAGACCTGCAGCAGTGGGGTGTCACGCAGATAGGTGTTGCAGAGCTGCTGCGGTTCCAGCTCAGAATCAAGGGGATTAATGAGTTTCGGATTCCTTACGGCGCCGCTCTCGATGAGATCAAGCGTATAGCCGGATGCAGAACATTGGTTTGTGATGAGTGCCCGGCTTAGCCGAGCAAACAGATGATTGCCATGGCCCGTGGGATCGTCCGCACTAAACTGGCCGAGCGCGATCGCCAGGAAATCGGCAACTCGCGGATAGAGTTCCGACAGCGGTAAGCTGGGGTATTCTTTGTCGCCCTCTACTTCGATGAAGACCGGGTCGGGCGCATTCGCGACTAGGAGGATGAAGTACTGAATTACCGCGTCGCGGGCGGCTTCCATGCGCCGATCGAACGTGCGGTAAAACAGCTCTTTGCGCTGCAAGTAGGCCCGCGTATAGGACGGCGACCACTCAGGCAAATAAGGCTGGTAAAATCCCTCTAATTCGAAGATCCCGTAAATCGCGTCGTTCATCTCGCAGAGGAGATTGTGCGGCATACGCGTGCGTTTGACGATTTCGCGCAAAATCGAATACGTGTGCTCCCTGCATTTTTCTTCATCGTGCCACGGCAACGCGTCATGCAGCTGCTTGATGCGAAGGTAATCGGGACGCGAATCGTATTGCTGGGGCGGCGAAAGGATGCTGCTCGGACTCCCCGCGGCCGTTCCGAAATGACGCAGCTGCTCGGTCGGGGACAGTGGTGGCTTCGACACCCAATCGGGAATGTCGGACATTTACTTTTGCTTCCGGTATTGGTCAGCAATCGCCTTTTCGAGCAGTTTCGACCGCTCCTTGCTGCGGCCGACGAAATAGAGGATGGGCGCGGCGACGATGAGCAAGCCGCCGAGACCGGCCATGGGAGTGAAGAAGAGGACAAGGCCGAGAATGCCAACCCCGATGGCGATCGGTGGTATCGTGTCAGGATTGCGCTCAAAGAAGGTCGGTGCTTTGCGATCGGGCGCGGCTTGAATGCGGTCGAGAAGCTTGCGGGCGTCTAGGTCTTTCGGATTGCGGCGCACAGCCTCCTGGGCGACCGCGAGAGCGCTCGATCGGTCATACAGATCGAGGTACACATCTGCCAGTTTGGCGCGATAGGCGACTGAGTATGGCGCGAACTCAATAGCGCGTTTCAGCGTGCTGGCGACGCGTCGTAATGTTTTTTCGTCATCGGTCGGCTTGTAGTCGCTTGCCGCTTCGCAGTAGAGGCATTCAGCCGCGAGGTCGTTTTGGGTAAAAACATCGGGCTCTTCGTCTTTCTTTTCTGCGGGTACGACCAGCCTTGCATCAGGGTCTTTGCTGCGCGCTTTTTCGATGTAGGAAGCGGCAAATCCTAGTGCGTCGCGGGTTGAATTCTTTTTGTACCAATCATCAAGGTACGAGCGGGCGAGGCGCATATCCTCGAGTGCGCCTTCGGTGTTGATTTCCGATGTCATGAAAATCTCCCGATAGGTGTGATGTAGGCGTGACCAGGTGTGCACCCCGATCACGCCCTGCTCCATTTAAGGAGCTTGCCAGTCCGCGGTTACCCGCAGGCCGTGGGCCTCGAAGTAGGCGAGCACTTCGGCGACGCGCCACACGACGTGGGCGTTCCGGTGTTTGCCCAACTTGCGGCACGGCGGAAATCCGCCATCGCACGCATAGTCAGGGTCAAACATCAGCCGCCACGTGTGGGTGCGGCCGTAGGGCCAGCCCATCTTCTTGAGACCCCTCCAGTCCACTACCAGTGGTTTCTCGATAGACATTTGCAAAGCTCCGTGTTTGGAGCGTTTGCAAACGCTGCCGGGTTAGACCGCTAGCAGACTGCCAACTTTAGCGAGAATTGCGCCGCAACCGCAAGATGTTCATGGTGCACCATGCACACCCTTACGCGGCCGTGCGGCTGGCGCTGAGGCCTCTGAACTGGTCCAGCAGATCGGCCCAATCCTGCAGAAGCTTGGTCCGCTCAGGCCAGTAGCGCGCCCTGTTATACGCCCTGCGCGTTTGGTTTTCATCTTGGTGAGCGAGCGCCGTTTCGATGACATCCGAGTTGTAGCCGCGCTCGTTCAGGATCGTGCTGGCCGACGCCCGGAACCCGTGGGCGCACACCTCTTGCTTCGAATATCCCATCCGCCGCAGCGCGGCGTTGAACGCGTTCTCTGAGAGAGGACGGATCGCGGAGCGTATCGACGGGAAGACCAGCCCGTCGCCCTCACCGAGGTCCCACACCTCGCGAAGCGCGGCAAGGGCCTGGCGGGAGAGGGGAACGTCGTGCGGGCGGCGCATCTTCATTCGCTCGGCCGGAATGCGCCACATGTCTTTCGGCCAGATCACTTCCGATCGACGCATGTAGCGGACCTCACCCGGCCGCACCATCGTCAGTGCGAGAAATTGGAGCGCCGCCTTCAGCGTCGGCCAGCCATCATAGTCGTCGATCGCGACCATCAAGGCGCCGAGCTCCCGCTCGTCGATTATCGCCGGGCGGGGAGTGACGATGGGTTTGAGGAGAGCACGCCTGAGCGGATAGGTGGGATCGTTGGCCGCCCGCAAGGTCACGATCGCCAGCCTGAACACGCTGCCGATCTCGCCACGCAGTTTCCTGGCGGTTTCCCGCCGGCCGCTCTTCTCGATCTTCTTCAGGAGCGCCAAGATTTCGGCCGGTGTGATCTCGGTGATGGGAATAGTCGCGAGCGGCCTCGCGAGGTCAAGAAGCATCCAACGGTTTTTAGCCATCGTGGACGGCGCCGTCCCGCTCTGCTGCAAGTTCGCCAGGTGCTCTTCAGCGATCAGGCGGAACGTGTTGTTGGACGCGTCGACGGCTGCGATCTTGTCGAGCTTCCTTTGCCTCGACGGATCAATTCCGGATGCGAGGAGCTTGCGGGCTTCGTCCCGTTTGCCTCGCGCCATCGCGAGCGACACATCGGGATATGCGCCGAGGCCCAGCATGTTCTGCTTGCCGCCGAAGCGGTAGCGCAATCGCCACAGCTTGGTGCCGGTTTTGGTCACGAGAAGATGCAGGCCGTTGCCGTCTCTCAGAAGATATGGCTTCGAGCGTGGCTTGGTATTTTCGACAGCGAGCGCCGAAAGGAGCATGAGTATACGCCTCCGAAAAGTGATACGGCCGTATACTCAATCCTACACTCGTATACTCACGCTGTCACGGGTCACTACGGAGAACTATGGGGCGAAGAATTGGCTGTAAACTACTGGTATTGCGTGTAAACTGCTGATCGCATGGTGAACTATGATGAGTAGTGGATAATCACGAAATACAACCTAGAGTGCCCGTGGAGGGAATCGAACCCACACTCCTTTCGGAACACGATTTTGAGTCGTGCGCGTCTACCAGTTCCGCCACACGGGCATAGGCGGCCATCTCTATATCCGCGGCGGCGGTGTCGGGCAAAAGGAAATCGGACCTCGCCTTATCCGGCAAGCGCGACGCCGGACTTGCTTTGGCTTGGCAGATCGGCAAATTGCTGCGGACCCGCGCATGCGGCAGCGAGCGCGGTTGCAGGAAGACGAATGCGGGAAACTTGGTCCAATCGGCTTCGCCGCGAGCCGGCCGCCGTCGCGGCGCTGATGATCTTTGCGCTCAGCGCAGCGACGCTCGCCGGCGCGTGGTATTTCCAGTCTGTGCTCAAAAGGCCGCCCTGTCCACTTTGCCTGGAAGAGCGCATTCCCTACTACATCGTCATTCCGCTCTCGGCTCTGCTGGCGGTTGCGGCGCTCTCGCGCGCGCCGCGAAAGCCCGTGGCGGTCGGCTTCCTCGCCGTTCTGGCCGCAGCGCTCTGCGGCGCGGTGCTGAGCGCGTATCACACCGGCGTCGAGTGGCACTGGTGGGCCGGCCCGACTGATTGCTCGGGCCCGGTGACCGATTTCACCGCCAAGGGGCCGCTCATCAATCAATTGCAGTTGATCTACGTCGTGCGCTGCGATGTGGCCGCGTGGCGCTTTCTTGGCCTCTCGCTCGCCGGCTACAACGTGCTGATCTCGCTCGCTTTGGCGGCGCTCGCGCTGATCGGCTTGTTCGCACGCCGGGAAACGGTCTAGCAGCTCTGCACGGTGGTTTTGACTGGTTGAACCTGCGATCAGATTAGCTCGGGCAGCGGTTTGGGATCAACGAGCAGCTCGATGCTGCGGGCTGTCCGTGGCTGTCTTCGGATGAAACCCATGCGTTCGAGCGTCAGCACCATCTGGTGAACGGAGATTCTATGGGGCGGAGCGGCGATGGAGAAAGCCCTTATATCGGTTTTTGACCCTCACCGATAGGAGAGCCCCATGCCGAAGTTTGATGACCTCAGCCGTTCCCTCGCCGCCTTCGAGCAGCATAGCACGCTGGTGGCGGTGATCGAGATGGGCAGCGCCGACAGATGGGCAGCGCCGGATGGCTGGTTGGCGGTCTGGTTCCGGGACTGCGGCGCGAGCCGTGCAAGAAGCTTGCGCCGGAGGCGTCGAAGCTGTTGCAGCCGCTCGAGCGGTGGAGTGATGAGACGGCCGCAGCCGGACAGGTGGTTCGGCGGATCTGCGTTGCCTATGAGGCTGGGCGGGACGGCGTCTGGCTGGCGCGCTGGCTTCGGCAGCGCGGGATCGAAGCCTATGTGATTCATCCGACCAGCATGCCGGTGTCGCGCGAGCACCGGCGGGCGAAATCGGATCGGCTCGATCTCGGGCTTCTGCAGCGCGCGTTTCTGGGTTGGCTGCGCGGCGAGCTCTGGTCGCAGCCGGAGCGAGTCTTGCACCACATCCAAGACCTTCTTGGGCTCGATCGCATGCTGAACGTTTGCCAGAAGTATTTGGTCTCAGTAATGACTTGGCCGTGCCAGCCAATGGCTTCCGGAGATAGACGTTCCCCCGA
This sequence comes from Pseudomonadota bacterium, assembly GCA_021811945.1. Taxonomy (GTDB): domain Bacteria; phylum Pseudomonadota; class Alphaproteobacteria; order Rhizobiales; family Xanthobacteraceae; genus BOG-931. The sequence goes on from JAKAPE010000148.1 coordinate 7,495, forward strand.
TTCTCTTATTGCTGAGGATATTCAGCGAACGGCGAGTGTTACCGGTATCGTTCTCGACGATTGGCTTGATCCAAGATGCAATGAGGCTATGCGGCCCGCGTAGGCGGTAGTCGAGGACTGGCGGTTCTCTCGTTGGCTCTTCCCAAATGATGGGGAGACGGTTTTCCGCGTTGCGGAGCAATAATCCTAAATCCGTGAGTTGCGGCCCTAAAAGTGCTCGCAAACCTCTTGGAATTTCAGGCAAATTAGGAAAATCGAACAAGTGCGGAGTGGTTCCAATTTGGAGACCTCTAAGGTGGCTTATTTACTTACAAAGTCAAAGGCTTCCGCGCAATGAGGTCCTCCAACTGCCGGATTTAGGATAATTCATCGTTATGAACTGAGAGTCAGTCACCGGAGGTTCGGCAGTTGAAGTGGCTGCAAGAATCCCAGGCGCTGCACGTTCCGGGAGCGCGTGGAGGCGAAATTCCTTCGCGCGAGTTGAGCCGCCCACCCACGCGCACCGAGCGCGCCACCACAAACATTGACGCGACATGGCGCGGCGCGGCGGCGGCTCAAGCCGCGGCGCGCCGGTTCGGCCGATTGTCAGCGGGACGTTCGCTTTTTTCTGGCTCAAATTGCGCCCGAATCCAGCCCCAGAGCGCGGTAATTTCCTGCGCCGCCCTGCTGCTGCGGGCGTATTCGGTGACGCCGAGGCCGGCGGCCACCGCGTCCTGATAATCCATGCGCGCGGACAGCATCGGCTCGGCCAGAACTCCGAGATGCGCCAGTCCCTGTGCCGCTTCGCGCGCCCGCGAGCTGCGATGGGTCGCCGGGCATTGGTTGAGGACGAACGCGGCTTTGCGCTTGGCTAGAAAGACCGTGCGAAAGGTCGCTGCCGTAGCCTCCACGTCCAGGCAGGTCGGGCGCACCGGCAGAAGAGACAGGTCTGCGGCCTCCGTCACCAGACGAATCGCCGCTGCATCGGCGCCGACGGTATCGAAAACCGCGAGCGTAAATCCCACGTCGGCAAGCCCGTCGAGTATGGCCCGCAACCGCGGCAGGCGCTCGCGTTCCAATGGTTCGACGATGATCTTGTGTCGGGTGTTGGCGGCCTGGCGACGCGCCCCCCACCGCACCAGCGATGCCTGAGGATCGAGGTCGAGCGCGATCACCCTTTCGCCCGCATCCGCTGCTGCCACGGCAAGCGACGACGCCAGCGTGGTTTTTCCGGTCCCGCCCTTTTGGGTGAGGAAAGCGATGGTGCGCATCGAACCAACCTTCGGTCCATTCCCGGAAACGCTGTGGTTGCGTCCGGTCGAGCGTTTAGTCCAGTTTCCGATCGGGTCGAATCGATGCGGTCATCGCGGAGCAATCCAGAACGCGGGGCGCCGGCCCCTGGCTTGCTTTGCTGCGCTCGCAATGACGGATCAACATGATCGGAATCTCTGGTCGGATTAAGCCGGACAACCGCGCGCTAGGCTCGGCTGGCCATTCGGAATTTCGATGTCGACCGCGAGCGTTGACACCGATTTGCCGCGATCCATCTTGATCTGCACCTTGTCGACCTCGAAGGCGACGTGGCGGCTGATCACGGCGAGAATCTCCTCGCGCAGGATGCCGAGGAGATCGCCTTGACTGCGCGCAGTGCGTTCATGCGCGAGCAGGATTTGCAGGCGTTCGCGCGCAACCGGCGCGGAACCGCGGCGAAACAGGTTGAGCAGGTTCATGCTGCTTTCCGTCCGAACAGCTTGTTGAAAATGCTTCGGCCGTCGTTGGGAACACGCATGGGAATCTGCTCGCCCTTGAGACGGCGGGTGGCGTCGAAGTAGGCACGGGCGGGCGCGCTCAAGGCGTTGTTCAACGTCACCGGACAGCCGACATTCGATGCGCGCAGCACGTCTTCGCTCTCGGGGATGATGCCAAGGAGCGGGATCGAGAGGATTTCAAGCACGTCGTCGACCGAAAGCATCTCGCCGCGGTTGGCGCGCCCGAGTTGGTAGCGCGTGATGAGCAGGTGCTTATCGACGCACTCGCCCCGCTCCGCTTTCTCCGTCTTGGAATCGAGGAGGCCGATAATGCGGTCGGAGTCGCGCACCGACGACACTTCGGGATTGGTGACAATGATCGCCGTGTCGGCGTAGCGCATCGCCAGCGTCGCGCCGCGCTCGATGCCTGCCGGGCTGTCGCAGACGATCCAATCGAATTTCGTGCGCAGTTCGGCGATGACTTTGGCGACGCCGTCCTCGGTAAGCGCATCCTTGTCGCGAGTCTGCGAGGCGGGCAGCAGGTGCAGGTTTTCCAGGCGTTTGTCGCGGATCAGCGCCTGTGGCAGCTTGGCTACGCCGTGGATGACGTTGATCAGGTCAAAGACCACCCGCCGCTCGGCGCCCAGCACCAGGTCCAGATTGCGCAAGCCGACGTCGAAATCGATGACCACGACCTTTTCGCCGTGCTGGGCTAGAGCCGCGCCCAGCGCCGCCGTCGAAGTGGTCTTACCGACCCCGCCTTTGCCCGAGGTGACCACCACCACGCGCGCCGATTTTCCCTGGCTCATTTTCACGACCTTTCGTTCTCCTAGTTCATCGCCGAGATCTTCAGCGTGCTGCCGTCAAGCCAGGCCTGGGCCGGTCCGCGGCGCAGGCTGTCGTCGATCTCGTCCGCCGTCCTGTAGTGGCCGCCGATAGCGAGGAGTTCGGCCTCGAAGCGGTGGCAAAAGATGCGGGCGCGGCGGTTGCCGGTGGCGCCCGCCAGCGCCTGGCCGCGCAGCGTGCCATAAATGTGGATCGATCCCCCGGCGATGATTTCAGCGCCCGATGCAACCGAGCCGACAACGGTGACGTCGCCTTCGATGAAAGCGACCGCTTGGCCGGAGCGCACCGGGTTCTCGATCAGGAGGGACGCCGCCTCTCGTTTCACGGGGGCGACACCGGGGGCCGCAGCAGCGGCGGGCTCGCGAAGCTCCAAGTCGTGCGCGCCGCGTCCACCGCGAAGGACCGGAGGAAGCTTGGCCGCCTCCGCGCTCGGCTCGACGCCTTCCAGCCCGAGCACGCGGATATTGCGCTCTGCCAGGTCGGCGACGAGATGCGCAATCGCGCCGGCGCTCAGTTGCACCGCGGAGAGGTCGAGCGCCACGGGATGGCCGGCAAAGAAGCCCTTTGAACGCTCCAGAGTGGCATCGAGGTCCGCAAGCCAGTCGGCGAGCGGCAACCGCGGCGTGAAGGCGAACGCCGTGTAGGAACGCGCCCGAAACGTGAGCGACTGGCGTTGGCGAACGACGCTCGGCACGGCGCCTCTCCAAGGGTTGAGTCCAATTGGTTAACAATCTGCGCAGACATGGTTAACACATCGTTAAGAGCAAAAACGGCATGTCCTGGCCTAGCGGTTGGTGACGCCGCCGCGGAGGAGACCATGAGCGCCCCCGGCAGAGGATTCCGAGGCTTCCCCCGAACCCTATTCCGGTATTAAATTGGTGAACACTCCACCGCCTAAAGGCGGTGGCTTCGGATTACGGCTTAAAGCCGGATTTGGTCCGCCATCCGGCGGACTTAGGTCACATCCCACATATGTTGGC
>JAKAPE010000003.1 GCA_021811945.1 Pseudomonadota bacterium
GGCGCCAGCGACGGTGTCGTCCAGCCGATCGAGCGGCAGGCCTTGCGCGATGCCGAGACGTAGACCGGCGAGCGCAAGTGGCTCCAGAGGAACATAATCTTCGCCGGCCATGACGGCATCGGCCTTGGCGCTGTCGGCAACGCCCTTCGCGAGCGGGCCGACCGAGTCGAGCGTGGTGCTGAGCGGAAAGGCTCCGGCGGTCGGAACGCGCTGTCGGCTCGGCTTGAAGCCGACAAGGCCGCACAGCGCCGCCGGTATCCGCACCGAGCCGCCGGTATCCGCACCGAGCCGCCGGTATCGGTGCCGATCGCAATCTCGCAGATGCCGTCGGCGACGGCGACGGCGGCGCCCGACGAAGAGCCGCCGGGGACACGCGGGTGCGATCGTGCGGATTGCCCGGCGTGCCGAAATGCGGATTGGTGCCGACACCGGAGAAGGCGAATTCGACCATGTTGGTCTTGGCGATGACGACCGCGCCGGCGGCGCGCAGACGGCGCACGATAGGCGCGTCGGTCGCGGCCGGCAGCGCTTCCTCGGCGAGGGTCTTGGAACCGGCGCGGGTCGGCTCGCCGGCCACGTCAAACAGATCCTTGATGCTGACGATGGCGCCGTCGAGCGGCCCGAGCGAAATGCCGAGCGCCGAGCGCGCGTCTGCGGCATCCGCCGCCGCCCGCGCCGTTTCGGAATAGACCGTCAAGCACGCGCGCTTTCCTTCCCCGTCCGGCTCGGCGATGCGGAATAAGGCGAGCTCGAGGCGGTCGCGGCAGGATGGGGTCTTCATGGAGATTATCCGGCGGTGAGCCAAATGAGCTTGCCTTTTCGAGCTAACATCCTACACGGCAATCTGCTCCGAAGAAAACCGGGGCCATTGGCGGGCTGGATCGGAAATGTCATTCCGGGAGGCGCCCGCCACCGTGGAGCACGGCGAACGACGATCCGAACCGGTCCGAGCAACCTTGAATTGTTCGACGCCGGGTCCCGCGGTGGCAATCACGGGAACCTTGATCATGTCAGACTCAAAACCGGCCGTGTGCTTCATCGGCTTTGGCGAAGCCGGCCAGGCCATCGCCTCCGGCCTGCGCGACGCGGGGGTCGAGCGGATCGCGGCGTGGGACATCTTGTTTCCGCACCCCAAGGGTGAACGGCTGTTGCGCGCCGGCGAGGCAATGGGCGTCTCTTGCGCGCGGTCGGCGGCCGAGGCCGTGCGCGGGGCGGACGTGATCGTCTCCGCCGTTACCGCGGCATCGAGCCTCGACGCGGCGCAATCGGTCGCAGCGCATCTTTCCGGCAAGCCCTATTTTCTCGACATCAACTCGGTCTCGCCCGCCCGCAAGCAGGAAACCGGGAAGCTGCTCGCCGACGGCGCCCGCTATGTCGACGTCGCCGTGCTCGGACCGATCCATCCGGCACGGCATCAAACGCCAATGCTCTTCGCCGGACCGCACGCGCCGGAGATCGTTCCGACGCTCACGGCCCTCGGCATGCGCGTGAATGTCGCCGGTCCCAAGGTCGGCGCCGCCGCGGCGATCAAGATGGTGCGCAGCGTGATGATCAAGGGCATCGAGGCGCTGACGCTCGAATGTTTCTTGGCCGCCGCGCGCGCCGGCGTCGTCGACGAAGTCGCGGCCTCGCTCGAGAACAACTATCCCGGCCTCGATTGGGCGAAGATCATTCCCTACAACCTCGAACGCATGGCAAACCACGGCGAGCGCCGCGCCGCGGAGATGGAAGAGGTGGCGGCAACGCTGCGCGAGCTCGGCGTCGAGCCGTTGATGACGGCGGCGACCGTCGAGCGCCAGCGCAAAATGGGCGAGATCGGCTCCCGGCCGTCCGTGCGTGCGACGCTTGCCGAAGGCGGCGCAAAAATCCTCAATGCCATCAGCGCCGCCGCCCGCGACCGGCATTGAAACAACAATCAAAATCCGCTCATCCCCGCGAAAGCGGGGACCCAGTCTCCACGGCAACTATTGGATTCCCGCTTGCGCGGGAACGAGCGGAGCCGGTTTCACCGCCGTCTCTTGCCTCTGTGCGGCCGCCCGCGCGAGGCAACGCGGGCCGGCTTCGCGAGCAACCGCGGCGCTTTTTCTGCGCCCCGCCGCGGCGGCCAGCCGCCGCTCGCTTTAAGCCGCATGGTCCAATATTCCCAGATTCTCGCCACCACCAACGGCATGGTATTGACGCTGCCGGCAAGCTCGATCTCGCCGCGGGAAAGCGGCGTGACGGCGCCGAGCATTTCCGCGCCGAGTTGATGCCGTGCGTTCCAGCACAGGAAGATCGAGCGCGATACCAGCTCCTTCAGGCCGCCGCCGACGACGGTGGCACCGTGACGCTTCATCAGCACCACCGAATGGCGGCCGAGCGCACGGGCGAGCGAGTGTCCTTCCTCCGGCTTCACCACCAGCAGGTTGGTATCGCCGAACTCGTCATGCTGGTCCCAGAACGGGATCTCCTCGCCGATGGTCGCCCCGACGTGAAAGACGGGCACGATCGGCTTTTGCGCGACGCAAAACGGCAGCACCGCCGAAGAATGATGGTGGCACACCGCCATCACATCGCGGCGCGCCCGATAGATGCAGCCGTGAATGACGCGCTCGGCGTAGAGCGCGACGTCGGCCGGCTTCACCGGCTCGGAATCGAGGGTGAATTCGAGGATGTCGCCCGGCTCGACCAGAAGCGGCGAGCGCGAGCGCGACAGCAGATAGCGGTTGGGGTCGGTCGGATGGCGAACGCTGACATGGCCGAAGGCGTCGAGCACGCCTTCGTGGGAGAGGATGCGGTTCGCCAGCGCGAGTTCCTCGACGAGATGGTTCAAATTTCCCGGCACGGCTGAGGCCTTTCGTTGCGGCAGCTTCCGGCTGCCCCGACACGGCGCAAGCAAATCCGCACGCGGCCGCACAGGCAATGACAAAATATGACAAAATAAGCCGCGCCGGCAAGATGTGCCGCTCGACCGGCGCGGTTGGCCGCAACGGCAGGCAATGCTATCAATGCGTCTAATAAGTCGCAACAGCGCCGCCGGGGGCCTGATGAGCAGCCACAACCTCGAGATCAGCCTGCGGGTGAACGGCGAGGATGTTTCCGCTCGCGTCGAGCCGCGCAAGACTTTGGTCGATTTCCTGCGCGAGGACCTCGCGCTTACGGGCACCCATGTCGGCTGCGAGCACGGCGTGTGCGGCGCCTGCATGGTGCGGCTCGACGGCGAAGGGGTGCGCGGCTGCCTCGTCTTTGCCGTGCAGTGCGACGGCGCCGAGGTCGAGACCATTGAGGGCCTGTCGGATTCGGGCGCCATAGCCGATCTGCAAAACGCCTTCCAGGCTCGCAACGCGTTGCAATGCGGCTTCTGCACGCCCGGCATGCTGATCGGCGCACAGGAGCTTCTCTCGCGCGGCGGCGTGCCGAGCCGCGAAACCATCCGTGCGCATATTTCCGGCAATTACTGCCGCTGCACCGGTTATCAAGCGATCATCGATGCAATCGAACAGGTGGCGAAGCAGCGCGCGGGAGCGGCGAGATGATGCGAAACTATCCCACTCGTCCCGGCAAAAGCGACAGACACGCAGCCATGATCCGCCCCCGCGAAGCGGGGGAGGATAAGTTTGGCGTACATGAATTTTCGCGGCGCCGAGCCGATTGTAGCGTCTCGCCATGAAGATCGCCGACGACCTGCCCTCCGACCTCTCGGCGCTCGACCGGCCGAACTCATTTATCGGCCGTTCGGCGCAGCGGCCGAATCTGGCGCGGCTTACGCAAGGGCGCGGACAATATGTCAGCGATATCGCGCTGCCGCGCATGGCGCATGTCGCTTTCGTGCGCTCGCCGCATGCGCATGCGCGCATCAGGAGCATCGCCGCGCAAGAAGCGCGGCACGCGCACGGCGTCATCGCCGTCGTCACCGGCGCCGAGCTCGTCAGGGTGATCACGCCGTGGGTCGGCGTGCTCAGCCACCTCAAAGGCATCAAATCGGCGCCGCAGCACGCCATCGCCGTCGAGCGCGCCTGCTGGCAGGGCGAGGCGGTGTGCGCGGTCGTCGCGGCGACGCGCGCGCAGGCGGAAGACGGCTGCGCGCTCGTTGCAGTGGACTACGAGCCGCTCGCGGCGGTGACCGATCCGGAGACGGCGCTCGATGCGCAGACGCCGGTGATCCATCCCGAGCTCGGCGACAATCTCTGCTTCGAGCGCGTGCTCCTCGCCGGCGATCTCGACAAAGGTTTTGCCGACGCCGACACCATTGCCGAGGCGACGTTTCTGTTCGGCCGCCATACCGGCGTCACCAACGAGCCGCGCGCCATCGTCGCCGACTGGAATCCGGGCGAAGAGCGCCTCACCGTCTACCAAGGCACGCAGGCGCCGCATATGACGCAAAGCCTGTTCGCCAAGCACCTTGGTCTTGAGGAACGGCAGGTGCGCGTGCTGACCAAGGACGTCGGCGGCTCCTTCGGCATCAAGGTGCACATCTACGCCGACGAGATGGCGACAGCGGCGCTGGCGAAGCTGTTGAAGCGGCCGGTCAAATTCGTCGCCGACCGCCTGGAGAGTTTCGTCACCGACATCCATGCCCGCGACCACCGCGTCAAAGCGCGGATCGGCGTCAAGCGCGACGGCACGATCACGGCGTTCGAGATCGACGATCTGACCGGCATCGGCCCCTACTCGGTCTATCCGCGCACCAGCGGCATCGAGGCGAACCAGGTCGTCGGTCTCGTCGGTGGGTCTTACACGTCGCCCAACTATCGCGCCCGCGCCCGCGTCGTTTTTCAGAACAAGAATGTGATGTGCCAGTACCGCGCCGTCGGCCATCCGATCGCGACCGCAGTGACCGAGGGCCTCGTCGATCTGGCGGCTGCAAAGATCGGCATGGACGCGGCTGAGCTGCGGCGGCGCAATCTCATCGCCGACAACGCCTATCCGGCGACCAGCGCCGCCGGTTTGAAATTCGAGAAGCTGTCGCATCACGCCGCGCTCGACAAGATTTTGGCGATGATGAACTACGAAGGGCTGCGCGACGAACAGGCACGCCTGCGCGAGAGAGGCGTCAACCGTGGCATCGGCTTGGCCTCGTTCATCGAGGTGACCAATCCGTCGGCGGCGTTCTACGGCGTCGGCGGCGCCCGCATCTCCTCGCAGGAAGGCGCTACGCTGCGGCTCGATGCAACGGGCGCCGTGTTCTGTCACGCCGGCGTCACCGAACAAGGTCAGGGCACTGAATCGATGCTGGCGCAGGTTGTCGCCACGTCCTTCGGCGTGCCGATCGAGCGCGTGCGCGTCGTCACCGGCGATACCGATAATGTGCCGTACGGCGGCGGCACCTGGGCCTCGCGCGCCGCCGGCATCGGCGGCGAGGCCGCCTGGCAAGCCGGCAAAGTCTTACGCGCCAACGTGCTCGCCGCGGCGGCCTCCATTCTCCAGGCCGATCCGCAAACGTTTGACATCCGCGCCGGCATCGTGGTCGACGCCGATACGGGGCGCGAACGCATGCCGCTCGATGAGCTGGCCCGCATCGTCTATTTCCGCCCCGACACCCTGCCGCCCGGCTTTCAGGCCGAACTCATAGCGACGCGCCACTACGTGCCGCGCGCCTTTCCTTTTGCCTTCACCAATGGCGTGCAAGCATCCTATTTGGAAGTCGACACCACGACAGGCTTCGTCACGCTGCTCAAACACTGGTGCGTGGAGGATTGCGGCACTGTCATCAATCCGCAGCTCGTCGACGAGCAGATCCGCGGCGGCATCGTGCAGGGAATCGGCGCCGCCCTCTACGAGCATTGCCTCTATGATGAGAGCGGGCAGCTCCTCAACAGCAGCATGATGGACTACCTCGTGCCGATGGCCGGCGAAATGCCCGACATCGACGTCGGCCACGTGGTAACGCCGACGGCGGATTCCGAACTCGGCGCCAAAGGCGTAGGCGAAGCCGGCACCGCCGGCGCGCCGGCCGCGATCATGAACGCGGTGAACGACGCCCTGCGCCCGCTCGGCGCCGCGCCGATCACGGAAATGCCGATCACGCCGGAGCGCGTGATTAAGGCAGTGAGGGAAATATAAGGCGAGGTGCTCACCGGAATGTTCAATTTGGTCGGAATGGTTTTAGTCTTACCAAGTCGGAAAGCCTCGCGCTCGTTATAGTGCCCTCTCCCGTTGCGGGAGAGGGCTCCTCGGCGGTCCAACATCGAAGAATGGGTGACGGGCAACGCTGCGACCCCTCACCCGACCGAGTCTGTTGGGTTGCCACCGCGATGTCGCACCCTGCTGACTGAATATTTCTTCGCCGAATTCGGCTCTTCACCGCCTGCCTATCAGGATACCGCCAGCGGCGCGCATGCGCCGTTAACCATTAGACGGCTCCCTGCGACTGGTCCGCATTCGACTAAAAGTCGCCGTAATGATCGCGCAAGTCTGCGAGGTTCTTTGTCGGGGTATTCCAGGACCTGTCCGCATCGACGTGCCGCAGCATTAGCTGCTGCATGCATGTGGACATGCGTCTGCAGCGGGTACGAGGGGTAATGACGTTCAGCAACGCGCCACGTTGTTATTTCGGGGAACACGACCGTCAATGTTTATCAGCAAGTGCGCGCCCGCAACGGCTGTTGGGCGGCGCCGCTCTGGCTTGCGTCACCCTCGCGTGCGCCTTTGCGCTTTGGGCCGATCTCGTCGGCGGCCGCACGTACCGCCTCGCACCGGCACAGCCGAACCCCTTGGCGGTCGCGGACGCCTATGCCAGGCTGTCGGCTGCCTTGAACAACTACGCAGAGCTGTCGGCCGCCTTGAAGAGCTATGCCGGCAGGCTGGTGGCAACCGACAAGTACGCTCGCCTGTTCGACTCTCGTTTCATGGGCTTTCCGCCAGGAACATTTCTGAATGACGGCACGATTCTTGATGCCGATAGCGGACCGATAACGCCGGGCCCATCGATCAGCCGGCAAACTCGGCAAATGGCCTCGCTGCCGCCGACGCGGCGCGATCGAGTCGCCCGGAGGGCGTCGGCGCCGACAAGGCTTCACCCGTCACTGCGGACCACATCGCTCGCGGCCGCCGCGCCAACGGACCGCGCTGTTGCCAATACATCGGCTGAGACGCCGTCGATCTTCGAAAAGCTTTTCGGAAAGGTCTCCTCGCTGGTGCTTGCCTATGCATCTCCCGACGACGGCGGCCTCGGCGGCGGGCAGAGCGTCCTGCCGGGGCGCTACGACCGCTGGACTGCGGTCTACGATATCTCGGCGCATGCCGTGTACCTGCCGGACGGCACCAAATTGGAGGCGCATTCCGGCCTCGGTAGGAGGCGCGACAATCCGCGCTCGGCCGGCGAAAAAAATCGCGGCGTGACCCCTCCCGATGTCTATGATCTCGTGATGCGGAAACGGCCGTTCCATGGCGTACAGGCGCTGCGGCTGATCCCCGTCGATGAGCGAAAGGTCCTTGGCCGAACCGGCCTGCTCGCCCACACTTACATGCTCGGCCCGCGCGGCGATTCGAACGGCTGCGTGTCTTTCAAGAACTACAAGGCGTTCTTGCAGGCCTATCTCGACCATCGAATCAAGCGGCTCGCGGTGGTGACGCGGCTCGACTGAGCGCGACCCTCCGGCGTGGCGCCGCAAGATTGGCGCCGGCATAACGCGTACTTCTGCGACAGTTCGGCCGATGCTGGATCAGCTCCCGCGCATCGCAGCGGAAGCGGAACCCGCATGGGCGCGTTGGAGCGCGCGGCGGACGACGGCAAGAACCAGCTCTCGGCGGAACTCGGCGGTCGTGACAGCATCCTCCATCGGATCGACGGCTTCGGCCGCAGCCGCAGCCGCAGCACGAAACGCTTCGTCCCCCGGCGCGGCGCCGGCAAGCCTGCGCTCCGCCTCACCGATGCGCCGCGGCGTCGGTTCGGCGCCACCGACCGCGAGCCGCGGTTCCACGATCGCGCCGCCCTCGACGCGATATGCGGCAAGCGCCGCGGCCATGGCGAAATCGCCGGCACGGCGGTTGAACTCGTAGAAGCCGCAGCGTGTGTCGGCGGCTAGCAGCGGCAGCCGCGCCTCGACCAAAAGCTCGTCCTCGCGCAACGCCGTGGTCATGATGGCTTGGAAGAAATCGCGCGCCCCGATCAGGCGTTCACCGTGTGCGTTTTTTGCCAAAACCTCGCCGTCGAGCGCGGCCAGCACCAGACACCATTCCGACGCCGGATCGGCATGGGCTAGGCTGCCGCAAAAGGTGCCACGGGTGCGGATCGGATGATGCGCGATGTAGCGCACCACATCGGCAAGGAGTCGACCCAGCGGGCCTGCGCAAACCGGTTGCTGAAAGGCGGCATGGCGCACGCAGGCGCCGATCACAAGCTTGCCCTCCTCGACCGCAAGGCGCTTCAACTCCTCGACGCCGTTGATATCGACGAGATGCGCGGGCTTGGCGAGCCGAAACGCCATCGTCGGCACCAGGCTCTGACCGCCGGCGAGCACGCGTCCGTCCTCGGCCGCAACTTCGGCGAGAATGGCGACGGCCTCGCCGACGGTCTTCGGGGCATGATAGCGGAATGCCGCGGGCTTCATCAGCGACTTGAACCTCGTGGACGGACGCAAGCGCTGCGCGTCATTTTTCTTGATATCAAAACAGGACAACGGTCAAGGGGAGGATATATCCTTCAAATATTCCGACCTTGCTCGGCCGGAAGCACGACGGCGCGGCACTCGCCGAACCCGATGCGGATAAAGCCGGGCTTTTCCGCAAAGCCGGAGCGAGGATCGCCGCGTGTAGGCCGGCGGCGCGGACGCACCTGTGCGCCAGCGACGATGCGTCGAAACGGCGCAACAGCGCGGTATAATGCGCAAAGCTGGCGTGCGCGCCCTTTGCCATCACGCGTGTCTCGTCACGGGAGAGGAGTGCCAAGCCCACTGCGAGGTTACGACGCCCCAGCGCGCGCCGCCAGGGGCTCATTTCATTCCCAAGGCCGCTCGCCGCAGAGACACCACGGCTGCCGCGCCCCCGCGGCGCGCGGCAAAGAACATTGAAAACATTAGCGAATCAGCTCGACCGCGGCTTGCTTGCGTACTCAATTTCGCAGCCGGTACACTGCCGCCCAGATATCATCGCCGTCTTCACGCCTTCGACCTGTCATGCAACCGACGAACAAAAAGAAACAGAACAGACAAGAAAAACAAAAGGCGATTTCGCGCCTGAAGCTGGCCGGCTATCTCGTCTCGCCGCCGCTGTTCGTGATGCTGTTGCTGATGGTGCTGGAAGCGGTGCTCGCCGCAGCAACGACCTGGCTCGTCATCAATGCCGGGCGCAGGGTCGCCACCGGGCATTTCCTGCTCGGCGATCTCGTCTGGATCATGGGCGCCCAGTCGGCCTCCTATGTGGCCGGCGTCATCAGCTGGATTTTCGCCGAGCGCGCAGGCTACCGCGGTTTTGGCAGATATATGCTGCGCTTCGCGCGCGAGAACCGCGGCAAGGTCAAGCTTCTGAACGACAGGCCGATGCGCGAGCAGGTCGAACCGTTCTTGACCGGGGAGACGTTCAAGTGCTTCTTCGATGTCATTTCCGAACTGGAATTCTCGCTCAAGCTCTTCCTCGGGCTCATCTTCAACGCCCTCGTTCTCGGCGCCGAAATAGACGTGAGCCTGCCGTTCGCCTATGTTGGCGCCTTCACGATGCTCTTGCTGATGCAATGGACGCTGCAAAAGCCGATCGCGCGCGCTTACCTCGAAAACCAGCGCATGAGCAACCGCGTCACCGCGCAGGGCTACACCGCTTGGGACAACATCTTCAGCGGCAACCGCTACAATCTGCGACTCTGGCTCGCCGGCTTTAAGACCCGACTGCGCGAAGCGCTCGTCGCGCAGGTGCGCGCGGTCATCGCCCGCGAGGGCATGAGCGCCACGAGCGGCATCGTCAGCCTTGCCATCATCTTCGTCACTATGGCGGTGGTCGCCGTGCACCATGCCGCCGACATGGTGTTCTTGGTGGCTTTGGCGACCACGCTGCCGCGGCAGATCGAGATGACCTACGAGTTGCATCTGCTGGCCAGCGGCTGGAACGATTTCGTCGACGTGTGGACGCGCTTCGGCGGGGTCGCTGCCAACATACTGCCGCAGCCCGACGAAAACTTCGATGACCGCATCAAGTTCGACCGGCTGGTGCTGCGCGAGGGCGGGCATGCCAACGTCGTTTCATCGCTGGGCGACGCCTTGCGCATCGTCGAGGCGCGGCCGGCCGGCCGCATCAACGTCCGCGGGGCTAACGGCGTTGGCAAATCCTCGCTGCTGGCGAGTCTGAAGACCAGCCTGAAAAAGCGCGCCTATTACTGGCCGACCTCGGACCGGCTCGCCTTCCGGTTCACCAGCGGCGCAACACCACAGGTCGAAACCGAAAGCGGGGAAGAAGAGGAAGAGGCCGTCGTCCAGTCGGGCAACGAAACACTCGGCTTCTCCTCCGGCGAGCGGCAGCTGAAGTCGCTCGAGGAAATCATCAATTCGACCGACGCGCAGGTCTATCTGTTCGACGAATGGGACGCCAACCTCGACGCCGCTAACAAGGCCAAGGCCGAGGCCCTCCTCGACGCGCTCGCCAAACGCGCCCGCGTGGTCGCCATCTCCCATCGCGACGCGGCGGGGTAAACGATCCCGTGAGGCGGCGCAAACGTGGTTCGCGTCCCCCGATGTCTGCCCGGCGTCACGAAACTCGCAGCCAAATCGGCCGGCCGGTTTGCCGTTGACATTCGCCGTTGACGCCTATGGCGCCGGCTTCTAACACGTCGCGCGCGCGGAAAGCGTAACACCTTATCCGCCGCCTTGGGCTGGAGACAAGAGATGCGGCTTGCAAGCTATAGCCTGCGCGGCCGGGTCAGTTTCGGCGCGGTCGCGGGCGATGGCATCATCGATCTGCGCCCCCGGCTCGCGCGCTTTGCCACGCTGATGGAAGTGTTTCGCGCGCAGGCGCTGGAAGCGGCGCGAGCCGCCGCCGAGGGCGTGCGGCCGGATCTGCCGCTCCCGGCAGTCGAACTGCTGCCGCCGCTCCTGTCGCCGGAGAAGATCCTCTGCGTCGGCGTCAACTACGCGAACCGCGAGCAGAACTACGGGGAGCCGCCGAAACATCCGAGCATGTTCTATCGTGCGCCGAATTCGCTGGTCGGACACAGGCAGAACCTGGTGCTGCCGAAGATTTCCGCCCAGCTCGACTACGAGGGCGAGATCGCCATGGTGATCGCACGCGAGTGCAAGCACGTGCCGAAGGAACGCGCGCTCGACATGATCGCCGGCTTCACGTTGTGCAACGACGGCACCATCCGCGACTGGACACAACACGGCAAATTCAGCGTCACTCAGGGCAAGAATTTCGATGCCAGCGGCGGCATCGGGCCGTGGATCGAGACCGATGTCGATCTCACCAAGCCGCTGCGCCTCGTTGTGCGCAAGAACGGCGAAGTGACCCAGGACGACACCACCGCCAACATGATCTTCTCCTTCGCCGATCTCATCGCCTATATCACTTCTTTCATGACGCTCAAGCCGGGTGATATCATCGTTACCGGAACGCCGGTGAAGAAGAACTCGAATCCTCCCTCACCGCACGGTGAGCGCAAGGAGGGGGTTTGGCTCGAGCCCGGCGATGTCATCGAAGTCGAGTGCCCCGATATCGGCGTGCTGCGCAACTCCGTGGTGGCCGAAACGTGACCGCCGCGAACGTCCGCGCGGCATGCGTCATCGGCTGGCCGGTCGAACATTCGCGCTCGCCGCTCATTCATAATTATTGGCTCAAACACCACGGCATCGCCGGCGAATACCGGCGCGAGGCAGTGCCGCCGGATGACTTCGCCGACTTCCTCGGCTCGCTCGCCGCGCGCGGGTATGTCGGCGCCAATGTGACGGTGCCACACAAGGAGGCGGCGCTCGCTTTGTCCGAGCCCGACGAGCGCGCCCGCGCCGTCGGCGCCGCCAACACCCTGTGGTTCGACGGCGTCTTGCGCTCGACCAACACCGACGTCGAAGGTTTTTTGCGCAATCTCGATGCCTGTGCGCCAAAATGGGACCGTGACGTGAGCAACGCCGTCTTGCTCGGCGCAGGCGGTGCAGCGCGTGCGGTGATCTACGGCCTCATCACGCGCGGCGTCGGGCGGATCGTCGTCCTCAACCGTACGTTCGGGCGCGCCGAATTGCTGCAGCAAATATTTGGCGCGCGCATCCAAGCGGCGCGTTGGGAGGAGCTCTATTCCACGCTCGCCGACGCTGCGCTCCTGGTCAATGCGACAACCCTCGGCATGCGCTCAAAGCCCCAGCTTGCCATCAATCTTGCGCGCCTGCCGAGCCAGGCCATCGTCGCCGATCTCGTCTACGTGCCGGTCGAAACGCCGCTCATCGCGCAAGCCAAGCGGCGCGGCCTGCGCTGTGCCGACGGCCTCGGCATGCTGCTCCATCAGGCCGTGCGCGGTTTTGCGCTGTGGTTCGGCACGACGCCGGAAGTGACGCCGGAACTGCGGGCGCTGGTCGAAGCCGATCTCGCACCAGCCGCCGCCGAACGCCCGCCGGTAACGTAGATTTGTTTGTCACAACGCCGGCCTACGGATATAAGAGGAATAAATGGCGGAACCAGAGCGGGACGACTTCAAGTCAAACCACTCGAAATCGTCATTGCGAGCCGCTGGCGGATCGACCATTCATCCGATCGCGTCGATCCTCAACTTCCGGTTTTGATCCGCATCCACAGTCGGTTGATCAGCCGGTGCGTTCTCAAGTCGTGGGCCACAATGGTGTAGAGCTTGGCCATGGTGGCGGCGTCGGGATAGATCGTGGGGTCGTCGAGTATTGCTTTGTCGATGAATTTCCGGCTCGGCAGATTGCCGTTGGCGTAGGAAATGAAATTGGTGTTCTTTGCCGCCACTTCAGGCTTGAGTAGATAATTGATCAACGCGTGGGCTTCGGCAACATGGGCGCGTCCTTGGGAATGGCGAGATCGTCGAACCACAATTGCGCGCCTTCCTTGGGGATTGCGTAGCCGATCTCGATGCCTCCCTTGGCCTGGGCCGCGCGTTTCTGTGCCTGCTTAATGTCGCCCGAGAAGCCCACGACGAAGCAGATTTCGCCGCCGGCGAGCGCATTGAGATATTCCGAGGAGTCGAATTTGCGCACATACGGCCTGATCCTGCCGACGAGTTCGGCCGCCCTTTCCAGATCGCCCGGATCGCTCGAATTCGGATCGAGATGAAGGAAGCGCAGCGCCGCCGGCATGATGTCGTCGGAGGAATCGAGGAGGTAAATGCCGCAGTCCCGAAAACGCGCGATCTTTGCCGAATCGAACATGTCGGACCAGGAATTTATGGAAGAGTGGCCGAGAACCGCCAGCGCCGCTTTCATATTGTAGCCGATTCCGGTCGTACCCCACATGTAGTCGACGGCGTACTGGTTGCCGGGATCGTAGATGGCGAGCCGGCGCTCGATCTGCGGCCACGCATTGACTAGGTTCGGCAGCTTCGATTTGTCGAGCTTCTGAAAAATGCCGGCCCTGATCTGGCGGGCGAGAAAATAGGCGGTCGGCACCACGACATCGAAGCCGGAGCCGCCGACGAGGAGTTTTGCTTCCAGCGTGTCGTTGGAGCCGAAGGTATCGTAGCGGACCGTTATTCCCGTTTGCTTGGTGAAATCCTCGAGCACGCTCGGATCGATGTAATCGGACCAGTTATCCTAAATCCGGCAGTTGGAGGACCTTATTGCGCGGAAGCCTTTGACTTTGTAAGTAAATAAGCCACCTTAGAGGTCTCCAAATTGGAACCGCTCCGCACTTGTTCGATTTTCCTAATTTGCCTGAAATTCCAATAGGTTTGCGAGCACTTTTAGGGCCGCAACTCACGGATTTAGGGTTATAGAAATTGACGACCTGTTCTTTCTGCGTTGCCGCGGCCGAGACTGCGGCGGTGAGAAAAGCGGCGATCATGACGATGACCGCGAGGCCGCAGCGATGGATGCGCGCCGCTTGCCCGCGCGCACGCGCGCAAGCGCCCAAATCCGCGCTCGTGCGGCGGCGGTGCGCGGAACAAGGATACCGTGCAGAGACGAGCGGTGCGCCGCAACCCATGATCTTTTAGATTTCGGTCGGCAGGCCGGCGGCCTTCCAGGCCAAAATTCCACCGGCGAGATGGCAGCAATAGGCAAAGCCCTGCTCCTGCGCGGCGAGCGAGGCGGTGACGGAGCGGCGGCCGGAGCGGCAAGCAAACACGATTTTCCGGCCGGGCGGCGCCGGGATCGCCGCGGGATTGAAGGCGGAAAGCGGCACCAGCACGGCACCCGGAAAGCGCTCAAGCGCCGTCTCCTTCGGCTCACGCACATCAACCAATACGATGCGGCCCTCCTCAAGCCCGCGCGCAACTTCTTCCGGCGCCAGGTCGCGCACCCTGCGGCCTTCCTGATTTGACATAGTCACGGCTCCTTCTTGGACGAGAGCAATTGTCCTGCTGGTCCCCTGCAAGTGGGGAATTCGCAGGATTCTGACAACAGCGCTTCCTCGACGCTCCTGCTCACGCGGCGCGAAGCGGAAAAAGTGGAACAGGCGTCAGGCAGCGTCAAGCGGCACCATGCTGCCGGCGGCCGTAAAGCAAAACAGTCTCAGATGCTAACCTGTGTGCCGACTTCCACCACGCGGTCGGTAGGAATCTGGAAATAGTCGGTAGCATCGTTGGCCGAGCGGGCAAGTGTGATGAACAGGCGGTCCTGCCAGTAGGGCATTTCCGACCGCGGCGCCCGACGCAATGCCCGGCGCGAGAGGAAGAAGGACGTCGACATGATGTCGAACTGGAGTCCGAGTTTACGGGCGATCGCCAGCGCTCTTGGAATGTTCGGCGTCTCCATGTAGCCGAAACGCAGCGTGATGCGCATGAAGGTCGCGCCGACTGGTTCCATCCGCACGCGCTTCGCCGGCTCGACCCGCGGCGTATGCGTCGTCTCCACGCTGAGAATGATGTTCCTTTCGTGCAGCACCTTATAGTGCTTGAGGCTGTGCAGAAGCGCGGTCGGCGCGCTCTTCGGATCGCTGGTGAGAAACACGGCCGTTCCCGGAACGCGTTGCGGCGGCTTTTTTTCCAGCATGCGCACCAAATCGTCGAGTGGGGTTTCCAGCCGGCGGGTCTTGGCGAACAACAACCTGGTTCCGCGCCGCCAGGTGTACATCACCAAGATCACCACGCTTGCGAGCGCCAGCGGCACCCAGCCGCCCTCGACGACTTTGAGCAAGTTGGCCGAAAGGAAGGTCAGATCGATGATCAGGAAAGGCGCGATTAGCGCGGCGGCGGCGACCAGCGACCAACGCCACATCCGCCAGATGACGATGAAGGCCATCATCCCCGTCACAACCATGGTGCCGGTAACGGCAATGCCGTAGGCGGAGGCGAGAGCGCTGGACGAGCGGAACAGCGCAACGAGCAGCAGCACGCCGACCAGCAGCAGCGCATTGACGCGCGGCATGTAGATCTGCCCCAAATGCTGCGCGGAGGTGTGACGAACCTCGAAGCGCGGCAAGAGGCCGAGCTGTATCGCCTGGCTGGTCATCGAATAGGCGCCGGTGATCACCGCCTGGCTGGCGATCACTGTGGCCGCCGTCGCCAGAACCACCATGGGAACCCGCGCCCAATTTGGATAAAGAAGAAAGAACGGATTGGTGATCGTCTCGGGATGGGCGAAGACGAGCGCGCCCTGCCCCAGATAGTTGATGGCCAGCGCGGGCAGAACGAGGCCAAGCCAAGCCACCTGGATGGGAACGCGACCAAAGTGGCCGAGGTCGGCGTACAGCGCCTCGGCGCCGGTGACGGCGAGGAAGACGCCACCAAGCGTATAAAGGGCCACAATGCCGTGGTGGACAAGGAAATCCACGCCGTAGACCGGATCGAGCGCCCACAGCACGCCGGGGTCGGCGGCGATCCACAGGAAACCGGCGATCGCGATCGCCACAAACCAGATCGATGTGATCGGACCGAACAAGGCCGCTACCTTGGCCGTGCCGCGCGACTGGAAGGCGAACAGCACGACCAGGATGAGGACGGTCAGCGGCAGGACATAGTCATGGAAGTCATGGAAGGTCGGCGTGGCGACGTTGATGCCTTCGATCGCGGAGAGAACCGACAGCGCCGGGGTGATCAGGGCGTCGCCATAGAACAGTGCGGCGCCGGCGATGCCAAGCAGCGCCACAACGGCAGCAGCATTGCCGCTGTACCGGCCGACCGCGCGCGAGGCGAGCGCCATCAGTGTGAGCGTCCCCCCCTCCCCATTGTTGTCGGCGCGCAAGAGGACGACCACATATTTGAGGGTAACGACGATGATGAGCGCCCATAAGATCAGCGAGAGCACCCCAAGAACCGCTGCGCGGGCGAGCTCTCCCGAGGGCGAAGCGGCGACCACCGCTTCGCGCAAGGCGTAGAGCGGGCTGGTGCCGATGTCGCCATAGACGACGCCGATGCTGCCCAACGCCAGCGCCCCTAATCCGCCGGTACGGGCCTCGGCGCCGTCTTCGGCCGGCATTTCGTCACCGGGTCGGGTGCTCACGCTTTCCGTCATAAACTTCGAAACAGGACATCGCATGCTCCCGGTATCGCGCGACAACAGGACGCCGAGCCGCGCCTATACACTCTGGGCACTGACAAGTCATGACAATCCTTCGCAAGCCGTCCAGCCTAACAACTCGCCCAACAAGTCTGCGCGCGTGCGGACGGCATCCCACAGGCCCAGCGGGTGGAACTCGGCTCCGCTCGTGCCGTATTGATAACGCCGGTCGTGTAAGCGTATCGCCGCCGGCTGTAACTGCGGAAGGGCGGCTCACGGCTTCAAATTCGGCGGTACTGGGGATGCTTCGCGCATCAATGCGATGGTCACGCGGCGATTGGCCGCTATGAACGGGTCGTCGGGGAACAGAGGGTCGGTATCGGCTTTCCCGGATACCGCGTAAATGCGCGTCGAGGGAATGCCTTCCTCCTCAAGAATCCGGCGCACAGCATTGGCACGGTCTGCTGAGAGATCCCACGGCCCATAATCGGGTAACGCCGGCGTGCGCGAAGCGGACGTATGGCCGGTGATCGAGATGCGATAAGGCATTTCCCTGAGCAGCCCCGCGAACTTCTCGATGATGCGGCGGGTGCGCTCGTGGGGTTCCTTGGAGCCCGCCGGGAACATCGAGCGGCCGTCCTGGTCGACGAGTTCGATGTTCAAGCCCTCCTTGGTCTCCTCGAGCATGATGTTGTTCGAAGCTTCGGTCAGTTCCGGCATCTCCTGCATGGCTTGGCGAAGCGACGCCGCGGCGAGCGCGAACGCCCGGTCGTTCTTGAGCTTGGCCCCGTATGCGCGATTGCGGCCGCGGTCGTCGGGCGTCGGCGCCGCTGAAGCGTCTTCGGGGTCGATATGCGCCGCGTTCTTGAGTTTGGGCCGGGTCGGCAGCCCAGGCACTTCGATGACGCCCGAATAGCGCACATTGGTCTGCACGCCGAAGGCGTCGCGCATCGACCCCGCCACGATCTGCAACTTTCTCTGGTCTTGATTGGAAAACGCGATCAGCATGACAAAGAAACTGACCAAGAGGCCCATCAGATCGGCGAAGGTCACGAACCAGCCAGCGCCGTGGCCGCCGCCGTGCTCTTGCTTACGCGCCATTGCTCACGCCCTCGGCTATTGCGTCCTCGCATCAGGCGCCACGGCGTGGCGTCACGCCGGCACCGGTTCCGATTCTTCCTGGCGATGCTTTTCCGGCAGATAGGCGATCAGCATTTCGCGCACGAGCGTCGGGCTTTTCGACTCGCGGATCATGAGAATGCCGTCAATGATCAGCGTGCGGTTGATCTCTTCGTCAATCAGTTTGAGATGCAGCTTGTCGGCGATCGGCAGGCATATAAGGTTTGCCACCACGGCGCCGTAGAGCGTCGCCAAGAGGGCGGTTGCCATGTACGGCCCGAGCTTCGACGGGTCGGTCATGGTGGCGAACATCTGCACCATTCCGACCAGCGTCCCGACCATGCCGAAGGCCGGCGCGCAATCTCCGATTGCGCGATAGATCTTCTGGCCTTCATCCAGATGCGTGAGGAAATTGTCGCGGTCGCGCTCGAGATTGACGCGAATGAAATCCGCATCGTAGCCGTCGGCGACGAAGCGGATACCCTTGGCGAGGAAGGGGTCTTCGATTTCGACCTTTTCCAGTCCGATTGGTCCCTGCTTGCGTGCAATCTCGGCGAGACCGGCGATCTCGTCGACCAGCTCGCGTTGCGTCATGCGCCGCAGCGAGAAGGCAAATTTGGCGCCGAGCGGCGCGCCGTGAAAGATCGACGACAGCGGAAAACGGATCAACGTGGCCGCGAATGAGCCGCCGAAAATGATGATGACGGCGTGATCGCTGAAAAACATTCTGAGGTCGCCGCCCATCAGCATTAGGGTTGCGACGACGACCGCCCCGGCGATAAGGCCGAGGCCCGTTGAAATGTCCATACTTGAGCTCCCAGTCGCGCGAAAACGCGCGCCGTCCGACCGCAAGTGAACCGTACCGTTACTGCGCTTAAGGGAGGGTTACCTGTGGAACTTTGCCGTTGCGGAGCCCGACGCCCGGTGTAATACACATCCGAGGACCGACAACGGCATAACCGCCGGTCATTATTCCGGAATTGCCGCTTTCGGAAAGTCGCGGGCTGCGCCGTGCTCATCCGCGCTACGACCCTTGCGGACGCTAGTGGCCCAATGGCAAAACCGAAAACGGCGGCACGCCCACTTTGTCTCCAGGAGAACGTCCATGCGTGAGATCGGCCATTTCGTCGGCGGCAAAGAGGTAAAGGGAGGATCGGGGCGTTTCGGCGATGTTTTCGATCCCAACACCGGCGAGGTGCAAGCGAAGGTCGCCTACGCCAAACATTCCGAGGTCGAGCACGCCATCGCCGTCGCCGAGGCGGCGCAGCCGGCCTGGGCCGCCACCAACCCGCAGCGGCGCGCGCGCGTGCTGTTCAAGTTCCTCGATCTCGCGCAGAAGGAAATCGACAGCCTGGCGAGACTTTTGTCCTCCGAGCATGGCAAGACTCTCACCGACGCCAAGGGCTCCATCCAACGCGGCCTCGAAGTGGTCGAATTCGCCTGCGGCATTCCGCACCTGCTCAAAGGCGAATATACCGACGGCGCCGGGCCAAGCATCGATCTGTTCTCCTTGCGCCAGCCGCTCGGCGTCGTCGCTGGCATCACGCCGTTCAATTTCCCGGCCATGATTCCGATGTGGAAATTCGCCCCCGCCCTCGCGTGCGGCAATGCTTTCATCCTCAAACCGTCGGAGCGTGATCCCTCGGTGCCTATGCGGCTCGCTCAACTCCTGGTCGACGCCGGGTTGCCGGCGGGCGTCCTCAATGTCGTCAACGGCGACAAGGAAGCGGTCGACACGATTCTCACCGACCCGCGCGTCAAGGCGGTCGGCTTCGTCGGCTCGTCGGCGATCGCGGAATATGTCTATACGACGGCCTGTGCCAACAACAAACGTGCGCAGTGTTTCGGCGGCGCCAAGAACCACATGGTCATCATGCCGGACGCCGACATGGACCAGGCGGTCGATGCGCTGATCGGCGCCGGCTACGGCTCCGCCGGCGAACGCTGCATGGCGATTTCGGTCGCGGTGCCGGTCGGGCAAAAGACGGCGGACAGGCTGTTGCAGAAACTGGTGCCGCGGGTGGAGAATTTGCGCATCGGGCCGTCGACCGACGCCCAGGCCGATTACGGCCCGCTGATTACCAGGGCGCATCTAGACAAGGTCAAGAACTACGTCGATCTCGGCGTCAAGCAAGGCGCCAAGCTTCTCGTCGACGGCCGCGGTTTCAAACTGCAGGGCTACGAGAACGGCAATTTCATGGGCGGCTGTCTGTTCGATCACGTGACGCCGGACATGCGCATCTACAAGGACGAGATTTTCGGTCCCGTCCTCTCGGTCGTGCGGGCCAAAGATTACGAGGAAGCGGTGAGACTGCCGTCCGAGCACGATTACGGCAACGGCGTCGCCATCTTCACCCGCGACGGCGACGCCGCGCGCGATTTCGTCAGCCGCGTCGAGGTGGGCATGGTCGGAGTGAATTTCGCCATCCCCGTGCCGCTCGCCTATTACACTTTTGGCGGTTGGAAGCGCTCCGGCTTCGGCGACCTCAACCAGCACGGTCCCGATGCGGTGCGCTTCTACACCAAGACCAAGACGGTGACGGCACGCTGGCCGTCGGGCGTCAAGGAAGGCGCTGAGTTCGTCATTCCGACGATGAAGTAAGAACCGCCGTCAGCTCACGCACGCGTGCTGTCCCCGCGCATCGGTGCCGCGATAGCGGCATTGACAGCGCGGCGGGCGATCGAGCACGGAAACCGTCACGGTGGTGATGCGGTTTTTCGCGACCACGATGTCGCAGAGCGGCGCCAGCGTGCCGGAAAATCCTTCGCCCTCAAGCTTGAGCGTGCCGACCCGTTCCCGCAGGATGGCGCTGCCGTTTCTGATCGGGGCGAGTTTTGCGGCATCGAGGTAAAAGGCGGCCCGCGTAAAGGCGGCGACCGGCACCGTTTTGATTTCGACGTAGCCGACATCATGGCTCGGTCGGTAAGCGGCGATCGCCGCGCCGACGATAAGCACGCTGACCGCAACGCCGGCAAGGCGACGCATGCCGATCTTGCCGAGCTTGCGCTCCGAGAACGTCATCGGAGCTTCATGCCCCCGGAGCCTTGATGCCTCCGATCAGCCTGTTGAGCTGAGCGGAGGACTCGCGAATCTGATGCGTGAGGTTGTGGATCACTTCGAGCGCCTTCTGGGCCTGCCTGATCTCGATCAGTTCGCCGATGAAATCTTCATTGTCCTGCAGAGTCTGCAGCAAACCGGCGAATTGCGCCCGCGCATCGTCCAGCTCCTTGGTAGCGCTTTCGGTCTCGACTTCGAGCTTGCGCCACTGGCTGATCAGGAATTGCCGCTCCTCCGGCTTGAAGCGGTTGTCCTGCGAGAGCGCCTTGAGCTTGGCGCGGATATGATCGAGCGCCTTGGCGCCGAGTTGGGAAACGGGGCCGTTGTCGGATACGGCGCCAAGAAGCGCACTCACCGTCGCGCGCAGCTCGTCGATCTCGCTGCGCGCCTTCTCAACATCCGTGGAGCTGTCGATCGCGCCGGTGCTCTCCTGGATGGATTTGGTTAAATCCGGCACGCTCTTCTGAAAGGCCTCGAGCTGCTGGGAGAATTCATCGACCGGCGACGCGGCGTTGCGGTGGCCAGCGGCGGCGCCGGGGTCTTCCGCGCGAACTGCGCCTGCGGACAGCGCGAGCATTGCAGCGACCAGCGCCGCCATCGTCGACCGCGCGTGCGGCCGCATGGCCTGGCTGAGCAATGATTTCCTCATGGCAAGCCTCCTGCGACACGGCCTGCGCCTTCCTGCCCACGCGGACGAAGGAAGGACGGGGCGTTAATTTCGGTTAGGAATATTGGCGCAAGTGGGGCGTTCTGCCTATACAGGTCCGCCACTTTTTACTTCTTTTTCGGCCGCTTTTCGGGTTTCCTATCGTCGGATACGGGCTCGATCGACATGAAGTTCTGGGGCGCATACGCGGCGAAAGCCGGCATCGCGATGCTTGTGCTCGCGGTGCTCTCCGCATGCAGCAGCCAATTGGCTGCGACTCGGCCCGCGCCGCAACCCAGCGCACGACCTCCGTCTCCCCCGCCGCCTACGCCGCCGCCGGTCGATCTCGCCGGCCGCTGGAAGCTCACTGCGGCAAGCGGCGGCGTCTGCTTCATGAATTTCGGCGCCGCGACCGGCGCCGCCCAAGGCACGATCGCGCCTGAGGGCGGCTGTCCCGACAACTTTTTCACCAGCCGCAAGTGGACCTTCGAGCACGGCAGCTTGGTCATGCGCAGCTACAAGGGCGAGCCGCTGGCGCGACTGACATTTGTCGGCGGGCATTTCGAAGGGCGCGAAACGAACGGCACGGCGCTGACGCTGGCACGGTAGCGGCAAGCTGTAGGCGAATCTCAGCTGCCGTTGTATCCGCAGGCCCGATGACTACCTTTCGTCCAGGGATTGCTGGACCAATCTTAAAGCGAAGGGCCAAGGAGAGACCGCGCTTGCAAGTGTACGATCTCGCCGGAGCGGAAGCGGAACGCCGATTTAGCCCCTATTGCTGGCGTACTAAGCTCGCCCTGATGCACAAGGGGTTGCCCTTCGAGACGATCCCCTGGCGGTTCACTGATAAGGAGGCGATCGCGTTTTCGGGTCAAGGCCGCGTGCCCGTACTCGTCGATGGCGAGCACGTCGTTTTCGACTCGTGGACGATTGCAACCTACCTGGAGGACACCTACGCCAACCGTGCGTCTCTCTTCTGCGGCACCGGAGGCCGGGGCATAACCCGGTTTGTCAATTCCTGGGCGGACAGCGTCTTGGTGGGCGCGATATTGCGGCTCATCGCGACCGACATCCTTGCGCATATCAGCGAGAAGGACCGCCGCTACTTTCGCGAGACCAGGGAGAAACGCTTCGGTATGACGCTCGAAGCCCTCACCGCTGATCGCGACACCAACGTACTGGCGTTCCGCAAGGCATTGGAGCCGTTGCGCGGCATATTGCAGGCGCAGCCCTATGTCAGCGGCGAGTCGCCGGCTTACGCTGATTATGTCGTGTTCGGCTGCTTCCAATGGGCGCGATGCACCAGTCCTTTTCGGTTGTTGTTGAAAGACGATCCCGTTTGGGCTTGGCGTGATCGATTGCTTTCCGCCTTCGATGGATTCGCCAGCAAGGCGCTTGGATATCCGGTCTAATCTTCCGGTCTCAGATATGGAACCTGTGTCCTCGATCTTCGATCCCTGGGGAATACCACGCGCAGTGCCCACGGCCGAAAAACGGATCAGTTGAGGCGCGAGGGAGGTCCGTCTTTCTCGCTCGGGCGCACCATACCTGCGACGGGCGGTACTACCCGTTCGGCCGCAACTGGCGGTGCATCCGTCTTGCTTTGCTGCGATCGCCGCTCGTAGTGGCGGTAGGACAACCATCCCAACGGCAGGCCCAGAAGGTAGGCGAGCGTACCTGCCGTGAGCAGCGCCCACGGATAAGCAATGAGCAGCGCGATCGATAAAATCACTACGACGATCAGCGGGACCACGAGCTCAGGCAGGACCCGCGTGCCGATGCGCTTGCCGGAAAACACCGGGAGCCGCGAAACCAGCAGCGAGGCGATCAGGAGGGTATAGGCGAGGGTCGCCCAAATGAGGAATTGCGAGGGCGCGAGGCCCAGAAAGGTGAGATAGATCGGTAACAGTACTGTGATGGCGCCGGCCGGCGCCGGCACCCCGACAAAGAAATTTCCCGTCCACACGGGCCGATCGCGGTCGTCCATCATCACGTTGAAGCGAGCCAGCCGCAGTCCCACGCAAATGGCGAAGACCATCGCGGCGATCCAGCCCGCCGACTTCAGATCATGCAGGCCCCAAAAGTAGAGAATCAGCGCCGGTGCGACGCCGAAATTGACGAAATCGGCGAGGCTGTCGAGCTCGGCCCCGAAGCGCGAGGTGCCTTTGAGGAGGCGCGCCAGGCGGCCGTCGATGCCGTCAAGAACGGCGGCGAAGACGATCGCCGCCAAGGCGAGCTCAAAGCGTCCTTCAAAGGCCAACCGGATCGACGTCAATCCGGCGGCTAATGCCAAAAGGGTAATGAGGTTTGGCGCCAATGTGCGCACCGGGATGCGGCGGAAGCGTCGCCGCTGCAGGCGGTGATCCTCGAAGGGAGGTGGATACATGGCCATGCCGCCAATATAGCCCCGTCCCGCCGCAATCGCCATCGCACGACTGACGGTCGCACGACTGACGGGTGGTTCGGAACGGATGGCAGTATCATGCGGGTAGAACTGAAGCGGGTTAGGTTGACCGAACGGTTCGTCAAATCGGCAACGACCGGCGGCCGAAAGTCCCCGATCTACATGGATGACGAGGTGATCGGGTTCGGCGTCCAGGTCCGCGTGACCGGCCGCAAACTATTTCCTTGGGAGCGGCCGCATCCGGATACGTCCAGGTCCGACCACACTGAAGTGTCCGGCCCAATCGGTTCTTTCGTTGAGGCGGGCTGAAAGAATTTTGCCGACAGCAGCGGCGGGCGAAACCGGTAGTCGGAACAACACGACGCCGGAAGGAACCGGCAAACCGCCAAAACCCAGGCGAGTTCGCCGAAGTCTTTGTCGAAGGTGAGCAGGATGCGCGCTTCAGATGCAGCCCGCTCCAAGACTTTGCTGTCCTTTGCTCCCGGCGCCGCAATGCGGACCCAAACGACATCGTGCCCTTCGGATTCGAGCTGCGTCACCGCTTCGCCGGGAAAATTTTCATCGGTGAGAAAGCGCATTCTATGCCGCGCTGGGGTAGATTTTTTCCGACCTCAGTACGTCGCGCGCACACGCCAAGCAGGCAGCGATATCCTCATGGATAGCCCCTTGTAATTGCGCAAAATATCAGCTTCGCTCCATCCGTCAGCCATGAGGCCAATGATGAAATCGACAGACGTCCGTAGCGCCGGTTGACTCGCCGGATGCCGGCAGCTAGTCTTAGGTAAACGTTTACCCTGGCGCCGCAGCTCGCTGCAAAGCAAAAAAATCGGGAGGAAAACGCATGCTGCCGGACTTTGCGCATCATGTTGTTCGGGCGCCGGCGTCGTCAGGCGCTGGCACGGCGATGGCCTGCCGATGCCGGCAAGCCGCGGATTGAGAGGCGAGGCGCGCGCGAAGCGCGCCAAGGCAGTGGCGTTTGCCGGAGGCGCGCGGGCGGCGCCGACGATCGATGATGTCGCTGCTCTCGCCGGGGTCTCCGTCGCCACCGTCTCTCGCGTCGTCAACGAAAAGGCGTTGAAACGGGCATCGCCCGTCACCGTCGCCAAGGTGCGCGAAGCGATCGCCGAACTGGACTATCGGCCGCTGCGTGCCGGACGCGTGCTGCGTACATTGAAGTCTCACCTGGTTGCCTTGCTCATTCCCGACATTACCAACGCGTTTTATTCGGCCGTTGCCCATTCGGTCGAGCTGGCAGTTCGCGAGATCGACTACGCCACGATCCTGTGCAACACGGATGAGTCGCCCGACCTTCAAGACGCGTATCTGAACGAGATGCAGTCGCATCTCGTGCGCGGCGTGCTGTTGCTTGGCGCGGTCGAAAGTCCGGGGCTGCGGCGAGCCGCGGCCAACCGACTGCCGATCGTCTATATGAACCGCAAGGCGCCGCCGGGGCTTTCGGGGCCATTTGTCGGTATCGACAACTACGCGGCCGGCCAGGCGGTGGCAGTCCACTTTATTCGCCAACGCTACGAACGCTGCGGTGCTATTCACGGGCCGCTGCATTCCTCGGCCAGCCGCGAACGCTTCGAGGGCTATCGCGACCGCCTCGCCGGGGCGTCCGTGGAACTCGCCGCCGCCGATATCCGCGGCGGCCGCCTCACCATCGAATCGGGCTACAGCGCCGCGGTCGAGCTGCTCGACGGCGGAGCGCGGCCGCGGGCCATCTTCTGCGCCAACGACGCGATGGCCTACGGCGCCTACCAACGCTGCCGCGAGCTCGGCCTCAAAGTGCCGGACGAAGTGGCGCTCTTCGGCTTCGATGACAATCCGCTCAACCAGTGGCTGGCGCCATGGCTCAGCACGATTCACGTGCCGCACGATCGCTTCGGCCCGGCGGTGGCGAGAATGTTGTGCGCGATATCGGGGCAGAACGGTGAAGAGACGCCGCACACGATACTGCTGCCGTTCCGTCTTGTTCTTCGCGCATCCGCGTGAACGGAGGCTATCGCCATGCGCGGCCTTCAAGCCCGGTCAGAGCAAGCAGCGGAGCGTCCGCATGCAACACGAATTCGGATCCCGGCGAAGCTTGTATCCTGCTTCGCCGCGGCGGAGGCGGACCCCGGTCGCCGCAGATAACCGGGAATAATCAGCAAGACGGAGGATCGCATGAAGGAGAGATCACGATGGCGGCGGCGGGGCGCTACCCTTGCGCTCGCGGCAGCGATGGCGGCAGGTTTCGCCCTCGGCACGGGCTCGGCCTTTGCCGCAAAGAAGTTCAAGATCTATTTGAGCATGAGCTACATCGGCAATGA
The DNA here is from genome assembly GCA_021811945.1 of Pseudomonadota bacterium. Lineage (GTDB taxonomy): Bacteria > Pseudomonadota > Alphaproteobacteria > Rhizobiales > Xanthobacteraceae > BOG-931. Next base: position 26,042 of record JAKAPE010000003.1, read on the forward strand.
TTGGCAGGCCGAAGCTCAGCGGATGATTTCGGCGATGGCCATAAGCAAGGACTATCGCGACAAGGTCGATCTCAAAATCCAGGTCGCGGGTCCCGACGCGCGCAAGCAGATCCAGCAGATCAATTCGATGGTCGAAGCCGGCGCACAGGCGATCGTCACCTTTCCGATCTCTCCGACCGCGCTCAACAACGTGGTCAGGAACGCCTGCCGCAAGGGCGTAGTCGTCATTGCCTACGACGCCGAGATCACCGAGCCCTGCGCCTACAACATCCACATCGACCAGCGCGAGGCCGGCCGCGTCACCGGTGAATGGCTGGTCAACGAGCTTCACGGCAAGGGCAACATCGTGGTGATCACCGGGGTGCCCGGGACCTCGGTCGACACCCAGCGCACCGAAGCGGCGAAGAGGGTGTTCGCGCAGCATCCCGGCATCAAGATCATCGCCGAGACCACGGGCATGTGGTCGCAGGCGGTGGCGCGGCAAAAGCTTTCCGAGATTCTGGCGACGCACAGCTGGAAGGATATCGACGGCCTGTGGATGCAGGTCGGCTGCTACACCGCCGCATCGATGCAGCTTGAGGCGGGCATCACGCCGGACAAAATCAAGCCGTGCGCCGGCGAGTCGGCAAACGGCCATCGCGTGCAGATGCTGCCGCCCGGCGCGTTGGAAGCCGCCAGCTCCACCTATAAGCCGCTCGGCTATCGCAGCATCTCGTACGGCTCGCCGCCTTACTCCGGGGCGCTCGCGCTGAAATACGCGGTCTCTTATCTCGAAGGGAAGAAGCCGCAGAAGCTGACGGTTCTGCCGCTTCCCATTGCCAGGACCGGCGCGATGAAGCTGTGCCAGACCGGCGCATGGCAGGAGATGAAGGCGGGCTGCAACGTGTTCCAGCCCAAGCTCGTACCCCCCGGCTGGTTTGCCGATATTTACGGCCCGCAAACGCCGGAGGTCGGATTCAGCGCAGCGCTGCTCGGCCAGCCTGAGGATTAGTCGCAACGCGCGGCGCCGGCCGGTCGTCGGCGCCGTTCTTTACTTTCCGGCAACGGGAAGATTGGAATGGCCCCGGAAGCCGATCTCTCCGAAGCGATCTCGGCCGTCGCGATCAGCAAGCGATATGGCGCGACCGTGGCGCTTGATCATGCCGAGATCCGCGTGCGCGGCGGCCAGGTGCATGCGCTGCTCGGCGAGAACGGTGCCGGAAAGACCACCATCGTCAAGCTGCTGAGTGGACTCGTCCAGCCGGACGAGGGCGAGCTGCGCGTCTTTGGCCGTCGAGTATCAATCGCCAATCCACGCGCCGCACATCGGCTCGGCATCCAGACCGCTTTCCAGGAATTGACGCTCATTCCGGATTTGACTGTAAGCCAAAACCTGCTGCTTCCCTACGAGCCGGCTGCGGCGACGGGGCTCATCAAGCGGCGTCAGGCCGTGCAACAGGTGCAGGAAATCCTGGCCCTGTTTCATTTGGACGACGTCGATCCCCGGGCGGAAGTTCGCGATCTCGATCTGCCGCTGCGCCAGAAGATCGAAATCGTCAAGGCTGTCGGTCGTGCTCCCCGGATCTTGCTGCTCGACGAACCAACCTCGACTCTTTCCGGCGACGATGTCGATTGGCTAGGCGGCCTCATCGCCGCGCTGAAGCAGCGCGGCGTCACCATTCTCTTCATCTCGCATCGTATACCCGAAGTGCACATGTTCTGCGACGGCCTCTCCGTTCTGCGCAACGGCAAGCATGTCGGCACCTTCCGTTGCGATCAAATCTCGGACGACGACGTCATCCGGCTGATGATCGGCCACGACCTTGAGCATACTTTCCCGCCGCGCACGCGCCAACAACGCTCCCGCGGTCGTCTTCCCGCCCTGGCGGCCCATGATATCGCGACGAGCGAGAAGCTGGCGGCGGTCTCCTTCCAACTCGACGTCGGCGAAATCCTGGGCGTGGCGGGGCTCCAAGGCATGGGGCAGCTCGAACTCTTCCTGGCCCTCTTCGGCATGGCGACGCTCACCCGCGGCCGCCTCGAAATCGATGGGCGACATGTGACGCTCGCCGCGCCGAGCGATGCGGTGCGGGAAAATATCGGGATCAGCCTGCTACCCGAAGACCGCAAGTCCGAGGGTCTTTTCGTCAAGCTCTCGGGCCGGGCCAATGTCAGTCTGCCGGTGATCGATCGTTTCTGCCGCTTCGGGTGGATCGACGCCGCACGCGAGCTGAGCGCCGTAGATCAGGTGTTGGCGCAAGTCAATGTGCACCCTCGCGCGCTCTACCGCCCCTGTACCTCGTTCAGCGGCGGCAATCAGCAGAAAATCGCCCTGGCGAAATGGCTGTTGGCCGAAAGCAGGATTTTGCTGATGTACGATCCCACGCGCGGCGTCGACATCGGAACCAAGCGGGAAATCTATCTTTTCATGCGGCGTTTCGCCGAACGCGGCGGCGCGATCCTGTTCTATTCGACCGAGGTGCCGGAGCTCGTCGGACTCTGCGACCGGGTACTTGTCCTCTATCGCGGGCGGGTGGCGCAGGAATTCGACGGGTCCGCGATTTCCGAAGAGGGCATCATCCGGGCGGCGCTGGGGCATGCGCAGGCCGCGCCGCCGTTGCGGCAAACGGCGGCGTCATGACGGTCATCGCCTTACAGAGCGGTCGCAAACGCCGCCTCACCGACATGGCGCGGTATCGCGGTCTTGTCATCGCCATCGCCGCCTTCCTCGCCATGGTCGCAATACTCTTCGCACTCAGCCCGCATGGATTGAGCTATTTTGACGTGAGCTTCATATCGGCGGGCGGCGCGGCGCTGGCGCTGGCGGCCATGGGCGAGACCATGGTGGTGCTGACCGGCGGCTTTGATCTGTCGGCAGGCGCGGTGATCTCCCTGGTCAACGTCGTGCTTGCAACCAACATGCAGGCGGGTGCCGGCTCGCAGATCGAGTGGTGTCTCGTCGGCCTGGGGATCGGTGCGGCGGCGGGCGTCTTGAACGGCTTGTTTGTGGCGTTGGTGCGCCTGCCGTCCATCGTCGTGACGCTGTCGGCCATGTTCATCGTCCAGGGAGTGACGCTGCTGGTGCTGCCGCAGCCCGGCGGCAAAACGCCTGAGGCGCTGTCCAACTTCTTCACCGGCGATGTCGTCGCAAATGTGTTTCCAACCCCGATCGTCATTCTTCTCGTCGCGCTGCTGGTGTGGGCGGGCATCAAGAATTCGCGGCTTGGCACCAGCATCTATGCCGTCGGCAGCGACGAGGAAGGAGCGCGCGCGAGCGGCGTCAGCGTGCAGGCAACGACGTTTGCGACCTACGTTCTCGCCGGCGTCTTCTACGCCGCCGGCGGCATCTTCCTCACCGCCCAGACCGGCTCCGGCGATCCGCTCATCGGCGCCCCGCTTCTTCTCCAGGTGTTCGCGGCCACGGTTCTCGGCGGCACCTTGCTCGGCGGCGGCCGCGGCGGGTGCCTTGGCACCGTGTTCGGATCCTACACGCTGATGCTGACGATAAATGTCATGCTGGTGCTCAATGTTTCCGCCTATTACAGCACCGTCGCCGAGGGCGTCATCCTCATACTCGCGGTGCTCGGCGGCTCGTTTGCGCGCGGCTCCGCCGCGGTCGGCTATCTGCGGCTCATGAGACTGCGCTGGCAGGCGTGGCTGAACCATTCTCTGCCGCGCGCGGTGGCCAGCGGCTCAGGTCGGCTCTCGCTCGGAATTGAGGCGGGGAAATCGCTGCGCCCTAACGACGAAATGCCGCGTTCCGCCCTCGCCCGCTGGCTCGTCCACCACCGGGACGCGCTCCGATACGTGCTGCCATCCTACGCATTCTTCGTGCTGGTGCTGCTCGCCACGCGGATCGCGTTCGGCGTCGAGACCTCGCCCTTTCAGTATCTGAATTCGCTCCTGGTACTCACGTCGTTTCTCGCCATTCTCGGCCTCGGACAAGGTGCCGTCATCCTTACCGGCGGACTCGACCTGTCGCTGCCGTGGATGATCACCCTTTCCGGCGTGCTGCTCACGGGCATGATCGAAGGCGCCAACGGGCCGGCGATCTGGGCGGTGCCGCTCGTACTTAGCGTCGGCATCCTGGTCGGGCTGGTGAACGGCGCCGGCGTCGCTTTTCTTGGCCTTCCGCCCATCGTCGCGACGCTGGCGATGAACGGCGTGCTCGAAGGCCTGGCTCTGGTCTACGACAACGGCACGCCGCACGGCTGGTCGGCGCCTTCGCTGCGCTGGTTCATGACGGCGACGATCGGCGGGTTGGCGCCGGCGGCATGGTGCCTCTTCGTCTTCGTGGCGGCGGCGACATTGGCGCTCAGTCGGAGCAGCTTTGGCCGGCGAATCTATGCCGTCGGCAACAGCATGCGCGCGGCCAAGCTTTCCGGTCTCCGCGTCGGCAGAACACTTCTCGGAGTTTACGCCCTCAGCGGATTCTGTTCGGCATTGGTCGGCATCCTGCTGACCGGATTCAATGGCCAGGCTTTCAATGGAATGGGCGACAGCTATCTGCTGCCGTCAATTGCCGTCGTCGTCGTTGGCGGCACCGTCATCACCGGAGGTCGCGGCCACTATCTGGGGATTCTCGGCGGCTGTCTCCTCCTCACGGCATTGAGCATCGCTCTTGCGGGTACGACCCTGCCCGAGGCGGTGCGTCACATCATTTTCGGGGTCGTGGTTTTAAGCGCGATCGTTGCCTTGCGAGAGCGTCGGGCATGAGCCCGGAGGGAAGAGCGAACATGACGACACCAATCAACAGCGGCGTGCGAGCGGGGCTTCGCGTCCTGGTGACCGCCGGCGCCGCGGGCATCGGCCGCGCGATCGCGGAGGCCTTCCTCGCCCACAAAGCGCGCGTCTATGTCTGCGACATCTCGACGGAAGCGCTCGAAAGCTGCCGCTCCGAGCAACCGGGCATCACCGCGGTGGAGGCCGATGTCGCCGACGAAGCAGCGATCGACCGCCTGTTCGATGACATCGAGATGCGGTTCGGCGGACTTGATGTGCTGGTCAATAACGCCGGCATCGCCGGCCCCACCGGCGAAGTGGAAAAGATCGATCCCCGCGATTGGCGGCGCACGATCGATGTCAATCTGAACAGCCATTTCTATTGCACGCGGCGCGCGGTGCCGATGCTCAAGCAATCGCCAGACGGCGCCATCGTGAACATCGCTTCGGTCGCCGGCCGCTTGGGCTATGCCTATCGACTGCCATACGCCGCCACCAAATGGGCGATCGTGGGGATGACGGAGAGCCTCGCCAAGGAGCTTGGGCCAAGCGGCATCCGCGTCAACGCCATCCTGCCCGGCATCGTTGCCGGACCGCGGATCGAGCGGGTGATCGCCGACCGCGCCAAGGCCGTCGGCGTCAGCTATGCGGAAATGGAGAGGCAGTATCTGGAGAAGGTCTCGCTGCGGCGCATGGTGAGCGCCGGGGATGTCGCGCAAATGGCGCTGTTCCTCTGTTCGGCCGCGGGCCGCAACATCTCAGGACAGCCGATCAGCGTCTGCGGCAACGTCGAGACACTGTAGGAGACAGACCATGAGCGACATCGTCGCCATCATTGGTTCCGGTTTGATCGGGCGCGCCTGGGCCATCAGCTTCGCGCGCGGCGGCCACCGCGTGATGCTGTTCGATAGCAATCCCAAAGCCGTGCCGAGTGCTCTCACCGCGATCGCCGGCTTGCTGGCGAACCTCGAGGCGGTGAACATGCTCGGCGGACAAACGGCCGCCGAAGTGCGCGCGCGGATGGAAGCTGCCGGCTCGCTGGAAGCGGCCCTGGCCGGCGCCGCACATGTCCAGGAGAACGCTCCCGAAGATGTCGAGATCAAGCGGGCGCTGTTCGCAAAGCTCGATGCGGCTGCGGACAGGCAGGCGGTACTGGCGAGCTCGAGTTCGGCCATTCTGCCGTCGCGTTTCACCGCCGGACTTGCCGGCAGGTCGCGCTGTCTCGTGGCGCATCCCATCAATCCGCCCTACCTAATTCCCGCCGTCGAGCTGGTACCGGCGCCATGGACTGATCCGGCGGTCGTGGAACGCACGCGGCAACGCCTGACGCTGATCGGACAGGTACCGATCGTCATGCGCCGCGAACTCGGCGGATTCATCATGAATCGGCTGCAGGGCGCGTTGCTGCACGAGGCCTTCCGGCTCGTTGCCGAAGGCTACGCCTCCACCGAGGACGTCGATGCCGGAATCTGCAAGGGTATTGGACTGCGCTGGGCATTCATGGGACCGTTCGAGACAATCGATCTCAACGCGCCGGGCGGCGTGCGCGATTATGTCAACCGCTACGAGGGCCTGTACCAGCACCTGGCACAATCGCAGGCGGTGCCGGTGCAGTGGTCCGGCGAGGTTTTGGATCGCGTCGAAGCCGAGCGTCGTCGCCGCCTGCCCCGCATCGACCTCGCCGCGCGCCAGCAATGGCGCGATCGCCGGCTGATGGCATTGGCGATTCATTTCACCGAGGCCGAGAAGGAGATCGGCAGCTAGGCAGGCCATCGCCTTTTCACGCAACAGAAGCCGCGGCAGATGCCGGAACGGCCATAACGTGGGAGGAACCAAGTCATGCGGATCGAAGTGCTGGTCGATGTCAAACCGATTCTCGGCGAAGGCCCGTTATGGGATGTCGAAACCGAACGCCTCTACTTTATCGACAGCTTCGGTATGGTGATCTACCGCTGCACCCATGACGGACGGGAGGTCCGCGCCTGGGACTTGCCGCAGAAGATCGGCTCGATGGCGCTGCGCCGGACCAGCGGCGCCGTGCTGTCGCTGGCGCGCGGGTTTCACTTCATCGATTTTACGACCGGCGAAACCCAGCTCATCGTCGATCCCGAACCGGGCAGGTCGAACAACCGGTTGAACGACGGCAAGGTCGACAAGCGAGGCCGCTTCATCGCCGGATCCATGGACACGATGGAAGAAGGAAAGAACGGCGCACTCTATCGTCTCGATCCGGATCTCTCGCTGCACAAACTCGATGACGGGATCATCGTCTCCAACGGACCCTGCTGGAGCCCCGACGGCCGCATCTTCTATTTTGCCGACAGCTGGTCGGGAGAGATCTGGACCTACGACTATGATCTCGACACCGGCCGCGTCTCGAACAGGCGGACATTTTCCAAGGTCGACACGTCCCGCGGCGGCGCGGCCGACGGATCCACCGTGGACGCCGAGGGCTGCCTGTGGAATGCACAGGTTTATGACGGCAAGGTCGTGCGTTACCGGCCGACCGGCGATGTAGACCGCGTGATCGACATGCCGGTCAAGAAAGTCACGAGCGTCATGTTTGGCGGTCCCAATCTCGATACGCTGTTCGTCACGTCGATGGCGAAGCCGCCGCTGCCGCGCTTTCCGGACGACGGCGTGATGCGAGGCAGCCTGTTTGCCATACACGGGCTTGGAGTAACTGGAGTTCCCGAACCTCGGTTCGCCGGATAGAAGCGCAGACGGTCTTAACTTAGAAAGCACCCGGCGGCGCCGGAATTGCTGCGGCGCCAAAACGACGTGAATGGCACATCAGCGACGTCGCGGAACGAACGCGTATGGGCAGCAACGCGTTGCAGGCTGACGACCATTCATTCCTACCTGAGGCGGCGGCCAGGGCGCTGGTGCCGGTCGGGGAATCCTCCGCCAAAATTGGCAGCAGCAGTGCCGATCTCCGAGGGTCAGTCCGAGGCAGCACCACGACGTAAGCTTGGCATGCGGTATCCAACCCGCGCATGAGAAACTGCTCAACCGTCGCATTCGCGCCGGCGCTCTGACCTCCGCCCCAATCCCGGTCACCGCTCTCCGCACGGCCGTCGCGCGGACCTGATGCCGCCCGGCCGTAGCCCTTGCTATCGGTCATAAGAATTTTGGAAGCCGATTGACAGTTTTGGCAACTCGTCGAAGACGCCTTCACCTACGTGCGGAGACCTAGCGCCAAGAGCGTGTAAAGACGCCTCACTGCGTGTTCAATGCGGGCAAATTCCTTGGCGCACGGCGCGTCGCCGCGGAGGAGAAATAGCTGTGCGCCTGCAGCGCGGCTTCCAGCTCGCGCACTTCCTCGCGCAGGATACCGACATATTGACGGGCGACTTTGACCTTGCTGGCGTTGGCCGGATACATGTTGATGTTGACTGCTGCGACAACCTCGCCGCGCTGGTTATGCACCGGCACGGCAGCGGCGACGATGCCTTCGTATTGTTCCGAAGAACATAGCGGGTAACCGTCGGCGCGGATGCGATCGAGCTTGCGCTTGAGCGCATCGGCGTCAGTGATGGTCCACTTCGTGAAGGCTACCCGCTTGCTTTCGGCCAGATAGCGGTTAAGTTCGGCAGGCGGCATGGCGGCGAGCAGCACTTGCCCGAGCGTGGTGGCATGCGCGGCCACCCGGCCGCCGATGCTTGTTGCCAGCATGAAGATGCCTTTGCTCGGCGCGCGGGCGACGAAAACTACTTCGTCCCGATCCAGGACGGCGAAGGTGGACGAAGCCTGCGTCCTTTCTGAAATCCGGCTGAGCACCGGTTGCACAATATCCTCGACGCCGATCGAGGTCAGATAGCTGAAGCCGAGATCGAGCAGGCGCGGGCGCAGATAAAAATAATCGCCCTTCGAACCGACGTATCCCAGATCTTGCAGCGTCAACAGGTAACGACGCGCGGCGGCGCGGTTGAGGCCCGTGCGTCTCGCAACGTCAATCGCGCGCAGGCGCGGATGGTCGTGTCCGAATGCGCGGATCACCATAAGGCCGCGCGCCAGCGACTCGGAATGATAAGGACGCGCCTGTCGTTTATCCATCGACAGCTCCAATCGTGCAGCGCCTGTGCGGGTTCGGCCGTCGGCGTTCAACAACGGAGCGTTGTCTTGTCGCCGCCATTGACTTCGTCCTCGGGCTTACTCTAGCATTTGCGGACACTAAACGCGCATATGTACGATAATCGCGCAAATCGCAAGATAGGAATTCGAAACGCACCAGCACAGGAATCCGCCAGCGCCGCAAGCGACGCTGGGCATGGTGTCTGCGTGCCTCGCTGCCCGCCGCCGACGTCAATGCAAGGAGAGATCACATGTCGTTTGAAACGCTGCTGCTCGACGTCCAGGACGGTGTCGCCACCATCACCTTTAATCGTCCGGACAAGCGCAACGCGATGAATCCGCGCTTGCATGAAGAGATGACCGCCGCGCTCGAGCAGTTGCGCTACGACCCGGCCGCCCGGGTCGTCGTCATCACCGGGGCGGGCCCGGCCTTCTGCGCCGGCATGGACTTGAAGGAGTTCTTCACCGCGTTGAAGTCGAAGCCCGCCGAATACGATCGCATCACGCGCTTGGCGGTCGAATGGCGGGGGCGGACGCTCCGCTATTTCCCCAAGCCGACGGTCGCGATGATCAACGGATTTTGCTTCGGCGGCGCCTTCTCGATCGTCGAAGGCTGTGATCTGGCGATCGCCGCCGAAGAAGCGACATTCGGCCTTTCGGAAATCAATTTCAAGCTGTTCCCCGGCGGCTCGGTCAGCAAGTCGCTCGCCAACCTGCTGCGCCCGCGCGATGCGCTCTGGTACGGCATGCTCGGTCGCCCGTTCGACGGCAAGAAGGCAGTGGAAATCGGTTTCATCAATGAGGCGGTGCCGCTGACGAAGCTGCGCGACGAGACAATGGCGGTGGCCCGCGAGCTAGCCGGCAAAGATCCGTTCGCCCTGAAGGCGACCAAGGACGGTTACCGCCACTCGCTGGAAATGCCTTGGGATTCGGCGATGAACTACTCGTCAGCCAAGGAAATGGAGCTGGTGCTGCAGCAGAACGATGCCTGGCGCACCGAGGGGATTGGCGACTTCCTCAAAGGAAAGTACCGCCCCGGCTTCGAAAGCCATGATCAAGCGCACAAAGTTGAGCGCCGAACATCGCGAGCAAGGCACGGCGGATGAACGGCATGCTTCAAGGAATTCGTGTCATCGAACTGGGCACGGTGATCACCGCGCCGCTGGCCGGCATGATGCTCGGCGATCTCGGCGCCGACGTGATCAAGGTGGAACGGCCGGAAGGCGATCCCTTCCGCCGTTCGCAGGGCGGCACCTACGGGCCGACCTTCCTCGCCTATAATCGCAACAAGCGCAGCGTCGTGCTCGATCTCACCAGCGAGCGCGACGTTGCCGTTCTGCTCGATCTGATTGACCGCGCCGATGTGCTCCTCGACAACTTCCGGCCGTCGGTTCTCGGCAAGCTGAACCTGGCGCCCGAGCAGTTGCGCCAGCGCAATCCGCGGCTGATCCAATGCTCCATCACAGGTTTCGGCGACGCCGGCCCCTATCGTGATCGGCCGGCCTTCGATGGCGTCGGCCAGGCGCTGAGTGGCATCGCCAGTCTGTTCGTCGACGCGCAGCAACCGCAGGCCTTCGGCCCGACCATCTCCGACAACGTCACCGGCATGTACGCCTGCTGCGCGATCCTGGCGGCCCTGGTGGAGCGGGCCACCACCGGTCGCGGGCGCCGGCTGGAAATCAACATGCTGGAAGCCACCATGGCTTTCGCGCCCGATGCCTTCACCAATTGCACGCGCGGCGGCACCATTTCTGGGCCGCTCAGCCGCGTGGCGACGTCGCAATCCTTCGCCTTTCGCTGCAGCGACGGCGGGCTGCTCGCCATCCATTTGTCGACGCGCGAAAAGTTCTGGCAAGGCCTGCTCGATGCGCTCGAGGCGCCCGAACTGGCCAAGGACGAGCGCTTCACCATTCATCTGAAGCGGGCCGAGCACTATCTCGCCCTGCGCGAGCAATTGGCGCGGCGGTTCCTGGCGAGGCCGCGTGACGAATGGCTGCAGCGGCTCGCTGATGCCGATGTCCCGGCGGCGCCGATCTGGAACGTCGCCGAAGCGCTGAACGACCCGCAGGTGCGGGCGCTGGGGACGGTCGGCGAAACCCGGCATCCGAGCGAAGGCATCATTCGCAACATCAATTGTCCTGTGCTCGTCGACGGCGCGCGGCCGCGCGCCGACATGGCACCGCCGCCCACACTCGGCGAACACACGCGCGAAATCCTGGCCGAAGCAGCGCCAGATTGTCCGCACATGAAAGGCTGAGCCGTGCGTAAGCAGATCAACGTGAATCGAGCGTAAGCAGAAGGGAGAGGAAATATGAAGGCGAAATGGCTACTGGCGGCAGGGCTGCTGCCGTTGTTTGCGACCCATGCGTCGGCGGCCGACAAGGTCAAGATCGGCCTGATCACCACCTTGTCCGGACCCGAAGCGGTGATGGGCAACCCGATGCGCGATTCCGCCAATCTCGCGCTGTCGATGCTCGGCGGCAAGATCGGCGGCCTGCCCGCCGAGATCGTCTTCGGTGACGATCAACAAAAGCCCGATATGGGCCGCCAGCAGGCGGAAAAGATGCTGAAGAAAGACAAGGTGAATTTCATCACCGGCATGCTCGGCTCGAACGTCCTGCTCGCGGTCTATCGGCAGGTCATCGGCGCCCATACGATCCTGATCAGCGCCAACGCGGGCCCTCACCAGCTCGCCGGCAAGATGTGCTCGCCCTATTTCTTTGCCATGGGCTCGCAGAACGACGAAGCGCCGGAGGCGATGGGTCATTACCTCATCGCGCACCATGTCGACGACGTCTATGTGATGGCCCCGAACTACGCGGCCGGTCACGACATGATTTCGGGCTTCAAGCGCACCTACAAGGGCAAGATCGCCGGCGAGGTCTACACCACCTTCGGCCAGCACGATTACCAGGCCGAGATCAGCCAGATCCGCGCCGCCAAGCCGAAGGCGGTCTTCGTCTTCTACCCGGGCGGCATGGGCATCCAATTCGTCAAGCAGTATGCCGAGTTCGGCCTGAAGAAGGACATTCCCCTTTATTCCGTCTACACCGTAGATCCCGGCACGCTGAAGGCGGAACGGGAAGCTGCGCTCGGCAACTATGACGCCAGCTTCTGGGGCGCCGATCTAGATATTGCGCGGTCGCAGCAGTACGTCGCGGCATTCACCAAAAAATACCATTATACACCGCCCAATTACGGCGCGGTCACCTTCGATGCGATCTTCGCCATCGACAGCGCGGTGAAGGCGGTGCACGGCGACCTGTCCAACAAGAAGGGCATGATCGCGGCGCTGGAGAAGGCGAACTTTCCATCGGTGCGCGGAAACTTTGCTTTCAACACCAACCACTTTCCGATCGAGAACTTCTACCTGTTCACGGTGGTGAAGACGGCGGACGGCAAGGAGAGCCTGAAGAAGCGAGAAACCATCTTCACGGCCCATAAGGACGCCTATGCGTCGGAATGCCCGATGACGAAGAAATAAGAAGAATCGGTGCGGCGCGGCGGGGCGAGCGCGCGCCGCGCCACTGAACCGGCTTCCGCCGGGAGGCAAACGCGATGCTTCTCCTGCTGGTCCAGGCGTTCAACGGGCTTCAATTCGGCGTGATGCTGTTCCTGATGGCCGCGGGACTGACGCTGGTCTTCGGCATCATGAACGTCGTCAATCTGGCGCACGGCTCGCTCTACATGGTTGGGGCCTATGTGTGCGCCGAGACCTATGTGGCGACACACTCTTTCCTGCTCGCCATCCCGGCCGGACTGCTCGCGGCCTTGGCGACGGGCGTGATCATCGAGATCGGCATCTTCCGCGCGCTCTATACGCGCGATCATCTCGACCAGGTGCTGGCCACCTTCGGCCTGACGCTGATGTTCAACGATCTGGTCCGCATCATCTGGGGCTCGGACGCGATCTACGCGACGGTGCCGAAGTTCCTCGCCGGCCAGGTCGTTATCATCCCCGGCGCACCCTATCCGGCTTATCGTTTGGCCATCATCGTCGTCGGTCTGGCGGTGGCGGCGCTGCTCTATCTCATCATCGCGCGCACCCGCTATGGTATGATCATCCGCGCGGGCGCCTCGAACCGGGTGATGGCGGGCGCGCTCGGCGCCAACATCGTCGTGCTCTATACCGTGGTGTTTGCGCTCGGCGCGCTGCTGGCTGGCCTAGCCGGCTTGATGGCCGGGCCGATCTTCACGGTCGCGTCCGGGATGGGCGACAGCATCCTGATTCTCGCCTTCGTGGTCATCGTCATCGGCGGCATCGGATCGATCCGCGGTGCCTTCATCGCGGCTTTGGCGGTGGGATTCATCGACACCATGGGGCGCGCCTATCTGCGCCCGCTTTTCGGCCTGTTCCTGCCGTCGACGGCGGCGGACAATGCCGGCCCCGCCGTCGCGTCCATGCTCATCTATATCGTGATGGCCGCCGTGCTGTTCTTCCGGCCGCAAGGTTTGTTCCCGCCGAGGATGCGCTAGGCCATGGCGGCGAACCGGAACCGGCGGCTGATCATGTGGCTCGGCATGGCCGCGCTCGCGCTGGTGCCGCCGGTTTCATTGGCGCTGTCGCAGCCGTACTACGTCGATCTGTTCACGCGAATCCTGATTTTCTCCATTGCCGCCCTCAGCCTCGATCTGATTATCAGCTATGGTGGCATGCTCAGCTTCGGCCATGCCGTCTATCTCGGCGTCGGCGCCTATGCGGTCGGCATCGCCGATGCCTACGGTATTGACAGTGGTTTGTTTCAGCTCTTGGTGGCGGCCGCGGCGACGGCGGCGATCGCCACCTTTATCGGTCTCGTCTCGCTGCGCACCAGCGGCGTACACTTCATCATGATCACGCTGGCCTTCAGCCAGATGATCTATTTCCTTTCCATTAGCGTCAATAAGTTCGGCGGCGAAGACGGTATGACGCTGAACCAGCGTGGTCAGTTCGGCAGCCTCATTCCGCTCGACAATGCCAATGTCCTTTACTATTTCGTTTTCGCCTTTCTCGCGCTGTTCCTCTGGATCCAGAGTCATCTCGTCCGTTCGCGTTTCGGCATGGTGATCCGTGGCGCGCGCACGAACCCGCGACGGATGGCCGCGCTCGGTTTCCCGGTGTTCCGCTATCAACTCGGCGCCTTCGTGATTTCCGGCGTCATGTGCGGCGTGGCCGGTGCGCTGCTCGCTGAACAGGCCCTCTTTGTGTCGCCGGCAATCATGCAATGGTCGCGCTCCGGTGAAATCATGGTGATGGTCATCATGGGCGGCATGGGCACCTTGTTCGGCCCCATCCTCGGGGCGGTGGCTTATCTCGTGCTGGAAGACGTGCTCACCGGCCTGACGCAATACTGGGGGTTCTTTCTCGGCATCATCCTGGTGGCGATCATTTTGATGGGCCGGCAAGGCATCATGAGCCTGGTCTACGGCCTGCGGTGGAAATCGAGCCATGGCTGAACCGCTCCTGATCGCCGATCAGTTGACCAAGCGCTACGGTGGCCTGACCGCCCTCGATGGCGTGAGCTTGGCGGTGGAAGCCGGCGGACTGCACGCGGTGATCGGACCGAACGGTGCCGGCAAGACGACGCTGGTTGCTCATTTCGCCGGCGAGCTCATTCCCAACAGCGGCAGCATCCGCTTTGCCGGCGAAGATATCACCGAGCTGCCGGCCTATGCGCGCGCCGCGCGTGGTCTGAGCCGCTCTTTTCAGGTGACCAGCATTTTCGGTGACCTCAGTGTTGCCGACAATGTGTCGCTGGCGATCCAGGCGCACGCGGGGCACAGCTTCCGCTTCTGGCGCGCGGCCGAGGAGGACGAAGTGCTGCGCGCGCCGGCGCTGCAGATTCTCGCCGACCTGGGGCTGGCGGACCGTGCGCAAGAGTCCGCCGCCAATCTGGCGCATGGCGAAAAACGGGTGCTCGAGGTGGCGATGGTTCTGGCGTCGCGACCGCGGCTGCTGCTCCTGGACGAGCCGATGGCCGGCATGGACCCGGGAGACGCGGTGCGCATCGTCAAGCTGCTCGCGGAACTCAAGCGGCGCTATACAATTCTGCTCATCGAGCACGACATGGATGCGGTGTTCGGACTGGCCGATCGCATCTCGGTGCTGGTGTACGGGCAAGTGATTGCCACCGGCACCGCGGCTGAGATCAAGGGCAACGAAGAGGTGCGCCGAGCTTATCTCGGCGACGAGGAGGTCGCTTGAGCGGCATCCTGCAAATCCGCGCGCTCGAGACGGCCTATGGCGACAGCCAGGTGCTGTTCGGCGTTTCATTCGAGATGAATGCTGGCGAAGTGGTGACGCTGCTCGGCCGCAACGGCATGGGCAAGTCGACGACGATTTCCTCGATCATGGGCATTATACCGCCGCGCGCCGGCAACATCGTCTTCAACGGCACGGAGGTGACCGGCTGGCCGAGCTTCCGCATCGCGCGCCGCGGTATTGGCCTGGTGCCGGAAGGACGCCAGGTCTTTCCTAATCTGACAGTGCGCGAAAATCTGCTGGCGATGGCGGCCAACAGGCACGGCCAAGCCGATGCGTGGACCTTGCAGACGACGCTCGATCTGTTTCCGGCGCTGCGCGCGCGCGTCGAAAGCGCTGGCAGCCTGCTCTCGGGCGGCGAGCAGCAGATGCTGGCGATTGGACGGGCGCTGATGACCAATCCGCAGCTTCTCATTCTCGACGAAGCGACGGAAGGGCTGGCACCGCTGATCCGAGAGGAAATCTGGAAGGTGCTGGCGCGACTCAAGGCGGCTGGCCTGTCGATCCTGATCGTCGACAAGAACATAAAGGCGCTCAATCGCATCGCCGATCGGCATTACGTGCTCGAAAAGGGCCGCGTGGTCTGGTCCGGCGGACCGCATGAGCTGCGTGCCAATCCGGAGCTGCAGGACCGTTATCTAGGCGTATAAGAGGATCACGTCATGGACTTTGAACTGTCCGAAGATCTCCGCATGCTCAAGGAGACTGTGCACAAATTTGTCGAGCGCGAGCTCATCCCCATCGAAATGGAGTCGATGGACGGTCCCGACCTCAAGCCGCAGATCCGCGCGTCGCTGGAGAAGAAAGCGAAGCACCTGGGCCTATGGTTGCTCGACGTGCCGGAGGAATACGGCGGCATGGGTCTTGGCCACCTTGGCATGGTGGTGGTCTGGGAAGAGCTGGCCCGCACCATTGCGCTGCCGCCGCGCGGTCCCGGCGTGTTCGGTCCGGACGTTCGACCGGTGCTCTTCATGTTGAAACCGGAGCAGAAGGAAAAATATCTGCTGCCGGTCTTGCAAGGCGTGAAAAAGACCGCCTTCGCGCAGACCGAGCCCGATGCCGGCGCCGATCCCGGCATGATACGCACTACCGCCGTGCGCGACAACAATCATTACGTCATCAATGGACGCAAGCGTTTCATCTCGCATGCGGCTGGCGCCGACTTCCTGCAAGTTGTCGCCGCGACAGACCGCAGCAAAGGAACGCGCGGCGGCCTGTCGATGTTTCTGGTCGATGCCGATACGCCGGGATTTGAGATCACGCGCAAGACGCCTACGATGATGGGCGATGTGACCTATGAGCTTGCCTTCGATGATGTGCGCGTGCCGGCAGAAAATCTGATCGGTGGCGAGGGGGACGGGATGCGTCTTGCGCAGGCCTGGATCACCGCCGGCCGGCTCTATCAAGCCTGCCGCGGCCTGGGCGTGGCGCAACGCGCCATCGAATTGGCTGCTAGCTATGCCCCGCAACGCGTGACCTTCGGCGCGCCGCTCAGCGAGCGCCAGGCAATACAATTCATGATCGCGGATTCCTTCATGGAGCACCAGGTCGGCCAAGCCTACGTCTATCAGACAGCCTGGAAGGCGGACCATCAGAAGCTGGCGCGGCACGAAAGCTACATCACCAAGATCTTCTGCACCGAGCTCGGCTTCCGCGTCGCCGACCGCTGCATGCAGATCTATGGCGGCATGGGGCTGGCGACGGAAATGCCGATCCAGAAAATGTGGCGCGATTCACGCAGCTTCATGATCACCGAGGGGGCGGTCGAAGTCATGCGTATGGTGCTCGCGCGCCAGGTCTTCCGGCTCTATTCTTGACGGCTTTCGGTTGCGACCGCCAACGGCCACACACGCTTCGCATCGTCTTGCAGTGCCGACAGTTGAGGATTTGCGGCGTTTGAGAAAATCGTGGCTATCATGAGGGATGGGCACGAATCAACGCGAAGCTCATATCAGATTGCGCAATTCGAGCACGGCACGGTCCCGCTATTGGGCGTTGCTACCGCTCGCGACGGGCTTGCCGATGCCGATGGGTTGCGCGTCGATCAGCACGAAGGCAACGCGCGCCCGCGCGCCACTACGATTGGCCCAGGCGTGGTTGGTGCCGCGCTGGACCATGACGTCACCCGCTTTCAACGTAACGGTCGACTCGTCCATGTCCATGTCGATCTCGCCTTCCAGCACTATCACGTAGTCGATCGTCTCGGTCCGGTGCAGGTGCGGCGCGTTGCCGGGCAGGAAGTCGATGACGGCGAAGCGGGTGCCGTTGGCGGGCGGCGGGGTGCCGAGAATTCTGGTCCCCGTGTCTTCGATGTCCATACCCACCGGAATTGCGGCCGGAGTTTGGTCGGTGCACCAGATCATCGTCGAGACGGTGCCCAGCGAAGGGTATTTGGTGTTGGTCGCGGCACTATCGATCAGCACCTTTGCAACATCATTACTGTCGTGACCGGTCACAACGCGACGGATCGGCGGATAATCGCGTTTGTTGTCGCTCATCTCTGTCTCATTATTGGCGGTGTTCAAATGTCGATGGCCTGGAATTGCATCGGAAAGTTGCGTCTTAGTTCCAGCAAGTCGTCGAGTCTGACGAAGTCGGCCTTGGGCGGCAAGGCGCGCAGCCGTTCATATGCGCTGCGCGGCACCCAGCCGTCTGGATCGAGCGGTCGGGCCAGGTCGCCCATGCCGATGCGGGTTCGCTCCGGCCGAGCTCGCTCAGACGCTGCGCCCCCGAATCCGCCTAGGAACCGCGCCGCGCGTGGATGTCGTTGACCCAGTCCTGGCTGGCGCGCCAGCTGTCGAGGAAGGTCGGCATCAACAGGAGGCAGATGGGATCGCCCCTCGCCAGAAACGCCGACACATTGAATTCGGCATTGCCGCCGTTGATCAGCGCCTTCATGGCGTTCCTCCCAAGAACCTGCCGCTTGTCGCATCCGATTGTTATTATTAATAATTGCTTCATCGTACCCGCTCAAGATGCGGGATCTGCGGCCGTGCCCCTTGCGCCTTGCCTGAGATCGGCGGCGGCGGCAGCCGGGCGGTGCCGGCCTCCATGACGAAGGCGTGATCGAGCGAGTACCACGGCGGCTCCACGTCCGCGGTTCCGGCGCGCGGCTCGTCGTGGCGCACATAGTGGCCGATGAGACGACGGGTGACGCCGAACTGCACGTCGCTGTCGATGTGCGGATCCTCAGGATCGTAGAGCTGCGAGATCAGCGTCTTGAAACCGTCCCTGTAGGCGAGGAAGTGCAGGTGCGCCGGGCGCATGTTGTGGCGGCCCTGCGCGCGCAGAAGCTCGCCGACCGGGCCGTCGATCGGGATCGGATAGCCGGCGGGTTTTATGCTGCGGAAGCCGATGCGGCCGCGCGCGTCGGTCAAAAATTTTCCCCGCAGATTCATGTCGGCCTGCGCCGGGTCCTGGTTCTCGTAAAAACCCTCGGGCGAAGACTGCCAGACATCGACCTCGGCGCCAGCGATCGGCCGGCCGCGGACATCGCGGAAGACGGCGTCGACGAAGAGGATAGGCCCCGGCGTTGCCGAGCGCACGATCGAGCCGCCATTTTTCGTGCGCGGGGAATTGAGGCGCCAGAACGGCCCAAGCAGATTGGCGTCGGTCTCGGTCTGGCCGCGGTGGCCGTTGTTGAGGAGGCAGATCAGCGTCGAAAAGCCGAGCGAGCCGGACATCAGCACGGCTTCGTTGTGGCTCTCGCTGGTGCGCTTGCCGAGCGCGACGATGTAACCGATGGCGGCCTGGAATTCCTCTTCGGTCAGATTCACCTCACGGGCGAAATCGTGCAGATGGCGCACGAAGGCCGACATGATCTCGCGAAAGCGCGGATTCCTTGCCCGCGCGATCTCGCTCAGCACCGCTTCGGTGACATTCTTCCCGTTCTCGATGATCATTCTTGCTCCTCGACGGTTCGAGCATCGGCTCAGCCCAACGACTCCCTCTCCCCGCGGGGGAGAGGGTCGGGGTGAGGGGGGTCGGAGTATGAGAAAACACCAAGCTTCCGAACCCCCTCACCCTCGCTCGCTTCGCTCGCTCGACCTCTCCCCTCCGGGGAGAGGTGAATCAGAAATGACGGGTACTACATCAACCCGAGATCGCGCAGCTCGCGCCGCAGCTTGTCCGGCATCGCCGCCGCGCCGGGCGCCGCCTTGGCGAGGTCGCGCGGGGCGTCCCTCTCGGCAAGATAGCGCCAGCCCTGGAAGGCGCGGCACGGCCGCGGCTCGACCAGAACGACCTTGGGATCGAGCGCCAGCGCGCAACGGCCGACGCCATCGTTGTCGCGGAACGCGCGCACATCGCGGATGCGCTGCCGGCAGGCGATCTCGCCGCGGACCACCCAATAGAGCGAGCCGCCGTCGATCAATTCGGCGGCGCGCTTGGGCATCATGCGCGTCCGGTGGATGTGCTCCGGCTTTTCGCCGCGCGCCTTCTTCTCCTTGAGCTTTTGTCTGATCCAGCGTTCGAGGTCGCGAACCGAGTCGCAACCGACGCAGAGCTTGACGAGGTGGAGCGCCATGGGGCTACGTTATCCTTCTCCTTCCGCCGCAGCTTCAATCAGCATGATCTCGCCGCCTTCGGCAACCTGGGCGCCGGCGCCGACGGCGATCGCCGCCACGACGCCGGAAAACGGCGCGCGCAGCGTGTGCTCCATCTTCATCGCTTCGATGACGGCGAGGCGCTGCCCTTCGCCGACGCGATCGCCGACGGCGACCAGGAGCTCCAGCACCTTGCCGTGCATCGGCGCCTTGACGGCACCGTCACCGCTCCCGGCCGCCGCGGCAGCGGTGGAAAAATCCTTCAGCCGCACGCGCGTCTGCCGGCCGTGGCGCAGAACATGGACGTCGCGCCCGGACACGAAAACGCGCACGTCGCCGGCTGGTTCGGCATCATCGATCGCGACATGCAGGCCGTCGCTCCGGTAGGTGACAGTCGCCGCGGCGCTCTCCCCGTCGATGATGATGGGGACGGTGACCGTGCGCCTGCCGCCGAGCTGAAAGCCGTCGCGCGCGGCCCAAGGCCCTTCGTCGTTTCCGGCCGCGTTCCCGGTAGACTCGCCGGCCAGAAGCCGCGCGACGCCGAGCGCGGCGGCGGCGCGGTCGGGGCCGCGAGAAATGGCGCCGAGCGCGGCAAGGTTGCCGTCGATGAAGCCGGTATCGACCCTGCCCTGGCGGAATTTCGGCTCTCGGCACAGGGCGGAGAGGAACGCCAGGTTGCAGCGCACGCCGGCGATTCGCGTGCGG